>JAPOYI010000013.1 GCA_026706665.1 Gammaproteobacteria bacterium
ATACGTTGGAGGAGATCAACACATGCCTCGTCGGTCTGAGGCGAAGCCTCGCTAGATTCCTTGAGCGCGACTTATGTTTACAGTTGGGTTGCATAGCCAAACAACTCCAATAATATCAACATCTTAATTTCTAAACCACATGCCTCGTCGGTCTGAGGCGAAGCCTCGCTAGATAGTGCTGCGAGGAAGGTTCGGCGATACGTCCGGTCGTCCCTACATGGAAGGGCATGTCCTGCTTCCTCGGCTGGGGTGGAGTGGCAACGTCTCATTCATTTTCGACGCCGGAGCGGACACGTCGCTGCTGATGCCCCTCGATGCGCAGCGAATGGGAATCGACTACGGAATGTTCGAGGACGAGGAAACAACGCTGGGAATTGGTGGGGCTTCGGAGAACTTCATCGAGGGGGCGTATTTGGCCTTTGTCAACGATGAAGCGCTTTACGGCTACGAAATCGAGCTACACATCTGCAAGCCGGCGGAGGAGTTGATGACAGTTCCTTCGTTGCTGGGACGTGACATCATCGATCAGTGGCGCGTCACTTACGACAAGTCAGCATCGGAGCTACTGGCGGAGGTGATCTCGTTCGATGCCCAGGAAAAGCTTGAGGATTGACGGGGACCTGTTCCCGAAAGGGAGCAGGGGTTTTTTTGGATCTTCTCGCAGGTATTTCGGTGGCGGCATCTACGCCAGTTGTTCCAAAGCCGGGCGGTTAGCGACCGATGGTCTTGGCCGTAGCCGAAGACTCGAGGGCGGCCACATACCCCAAGACGATTTCTCCATCTCCATCGTTGGCCAAAGCCGCGAGCACTGTGACGAGGTGTTCGCGAAGCTGTCTGCCGGCGGGTCCGTGACCATGTCCCGTCCCTGCAGGATACGTTCTGGGGTTCCTATTACGGCATGTGGACGGACAGATTCGGCATCAACTGGATGGTGAACTACGCCTTGCCGGCCGACTGAAGCGGCAACAAGGCCGCGTCGTGCAGTCGCGGTGGGCTGGTGCTACTGGCCTGGTTCGGTATCCGCCGGGATGAAACGGGGCTCGGGATTCTCAAGCGCGGCAACCCGCCGCTCGAGATCAGCAACTCGCTGCTCCAGGGAGTCGTTCGCCGCCCAGTAGATCGTCGCGCCGAGCAGGACAGCGATCCCTGCCAGCAGCACGATCAGGCTTGTGTTCTGTCTCATGTCAATCTCCTTCGATTGCCAGTCAGCACCATGAAATCGATCGCCGCTTCGCGACGCCGTGTTTCGCCCCCGCCCAAGCCCGCCTACCACCCTGTCGTTCGAGCCTAAGAATCAATTTGATTAAGATCTCGAACGATTGGTGAAAGTTGAAGTGTGACACGGCCTTGTATGCCATCCATCCGCGTCTTGTGTCGCCGTCGTCGTGACTAAATCCAAGGTTCACGATTTCCTTTTCGACGAGTCTAGCTGTGTTCGCGAATCCCGCAGCGAGATTGAGCATGGCCAATAGTTCGGTAGAACTTGGATCATCTTTCAATTCGGGTTCTCCCTTGTAAGGTTGTAGGCGAATATGGAGGCTGATGGGCTTAGGGATTACGTTCCATCCCTATTTTCGCGATCCAAGCAGTCTCGCATCTTGGCGGCAGAATCCAACATGCTTGTGCGGACCCGACCTCTTGGCGTAGGGCGCGCTTAACGGCAGCCGCAAGGGTTCCGGTATCCAAACCATTTCAAACGGTACCCCTAACATTCTGTCGATCTTGCCGGTGGGGCGCCGCAAGTCCGACAGTCTGTTAGCGTTTCAGCACCACGGGTCGAGCATAACCTTCATCGCGGCCCCGCCGAAGAACGTATCGAACGCCTCGGACGCCGCGTCGATCCCGAAACTGTGGGTGATCAGGTCGTCGGCGGGCAGTCCGCGCCGTACCAGCGCCTCCAGTTCCCGGTGGTCCCCCGGTCTGGAGTACCAGGTTCCGATCAGTTCGAGCTCCTTTTTCGTGAAGTGCTCGATGGTATTGATCCTCGGCCCCTGGTCCGTAACGCCGATGAAAGCCATCCTGCCACCCCGGCGAAGGGCGTCGAGGCACAGGGTCTGCGCATCGGGATTCGCCGAGCAGTCGAGGGCAACGTCGATTCCTCCTGGTCCGGCGGCATCCTGCAACCGCGCGAGCACGCCTGTTTCTTCAGCGGGGTTGACGCACACGTCCGCGCCGCACTTTCGCGCGTGGCCCAGCCGGTACTCGTTGATGTCCAGCACGATGACGAACGCGTTCAGGAACTTGCACAACAAGGTTGCAGCTAAGCCGATAGGGCCCTGACCGGTGATCAGGACCGTGTCGAACGCGGTCACCTTGAGACGTTTGATCGCACGATAAGGCGTCCCCAATACGTCGCCGATCAGGGCGCCGGTATCGAACGAGACGTCGTCCGCCAACGGGAGACAGGCCCGGTCGCCAACCGCGACGTACTGGGAGTGATTTCCCGGAAAGCGCGCCGGCGCTGAATCGCGCCGTTCGCAAAGCACCCAGTGGCCTTCGAAACAGTAGCGGCACTGGCCGCAGGGGGTGCCCGCATACAGCGCCACCCGGTCGCCCTCCCTGACGCGGAAGGAACGGTCGACCTTGTATACGATCCCGGTGCCTTCGTGGCCTGCGTTGTAGCGGGGTCCATCCACGGTGTTTCCGCCGCGGTAGGTGTGGCGTTCCGATCCGCACAGCGCCGACGACATGATCTTTACCACGACTCGGTCGTCCTTGGGTTCCGGTTCAGGTACGTCGATCACCCGCACCTGTCGATTGCCCAGCATCTGAATGGTTTTCATTGAAACGAGGCCTTTGGTCCGCTTGGGTTACCACATGAGCTTAACCTCTCCACCGGCGAGCACCATGCGGCCTCGGTCCGGTCTGCTAGTCTTTCCGGCTTCGGTAACAGTCCGAACCACCGATCTGGGGTATCCATGGAGTACAGGCAACTGGGCCGCACGGGCCTCCGAATCAGCCCCGTCGTCCTCGGCACGGTCAACTTTTCTTCCTACACGAACGAAGCCGATTCGTTCGCGATTCTGGACCGCGCGCTGGACCTCGGCATCAACCACCTCGACACGGCCAACAACTACAACGCGGGCCGGTCGGAAGCGCTGCTTGGACGCTGGCTTGCCCAGGGCGGAGGACGCCGGGAGAAGATCGTTCTCGCCACCAAGGTGTATTGCAAGCCGAGAGAGTGGGGCGACACGGACAAGGGCCCGACGGGACCTAACGAGCACGGGCTGTCGGCGGCCAACATCCGCGCTGCCGTGGATGCGAGCCTGGAACGCCTGCAGACGGACCACATTGACCTGTACCAGACCCATCACGTCGACAGAAACGTGCCCTGGGAAGAACTCTGGCAGGCGATGGAGGTTCTGATCGCCCAGGGCAAGATCACGTATGTCGGCAGTTCCAACTACGCCGGATGGCACATCGCGCAGGCGCAGGAGGCCGCGCGGCGCCGCAGCTCGCTGGGATTCGCGTCCGAACAGAGCATCTACAACCTGGCGAACCGCAACGTGGAACTCGAAGTCATACCCGCATGCCTTGACTACGGGATGGGACTCCTGGTCTACAGTCCGCACGCAAGCGGCAAGCTCGGTGGCAAGCCGCATGGCAACGAGGGGCGGCGGGCCATCCAGGAAAGGCACCCGAAGGCCGACGCCTTCGAGGCGTTGTGCGATGAAGTCGGACATCCGCCCGCAAGCGTTGCGCTCTCATGGGTGGCTCACCGTCCCGGCGTGACGGCGCCGATCATCGGTCCGCGCACCATGGAGCAGCTAGTGTACCGTCTCTATAATAGGTAGACATTACTATCGGGACGTGGCATGCTGGCGTCCATGGCGCGCCCCGTCCAG
>JAPOYI010000010.1 GCA_026706665.1 Gammaproteobacteria bacterium
ATCCTTGACCGTCTCGGCGATTGTCGCAGAATCGACTTGATCAGACCTTCCCTAGACGCTGAGCCATTCGTTCGTAAGCGACCAGGTCGCACACCATGTGCTCGGCGTTCAGGTCCACGCCGACTTCACCAGCCGCGGTCGCGACCAGGAACGTGGGCACTGCGGGCGGGTCCGCCGCGCCCAGAAACCCGTGAGTCTCCAACCACCGCTCCAACCTCTCCCGCTCGCGAACGCGGCGCTCGCCGACCAGCAATTCGGACTCGCACTCGGTAGCGGCGCGCGCGGACCCGCGTCGTGGTCTGAAGGCTTTTTCAATCAGTCTCTTCACGGTCACGGCGTCCGTTCGACTGTGACAGTAGACGAGCACTCGTGCGGGGACATTGCCCGCCCCGAGTTCGACGGCGCGCGCGGCCAGTTCCTCCGGCAACCTCTTTGGATCTTCCAGTTCAATGACCTTCAGGCGTTTGCGGGCGCCTAGGCGCTCCCGCGCCACGTCCTCGTCCTTGTCTTGCGGTTCAAGTCGAAAGACCCCGACTCCGCCGGCGTCGCCGATTTCGCGCCCCGTCGCAGAGAGTGACATCAGGTGGAAAGGGGGCGTACTCGTGATTTCACCGCCAGAACCGAGTGCACCGTCCCGCTCGACCTCGACTCGCCGCAGCAATGCTTCGAACGCCGGACACAAATGTGCTTCGTCAAGAAGCACCAACGCGTCCACTGCCAGCAATCCCGCATGGTAAGGCCGCATGCGCCGCGAAACGCCGTAGCCCTCAAACAGCAGTCTCGACCCCACCATGTCGACGGTTCCTACGATGATCGCCGGCTTCGAGGGATCCTCCAGCCAAACCCGGTCGTCCGCAAAGCCGCCCCGCAGCGTCGACACTGGCAAGGAGCCAGTCCCCAGCCGCCCGCTCGCGAGATTCAGACCATCGGCTACACTGCTCGGCATGTTCGATCGTAACAGTTCGGCGAATCGCGTTGCTTGATCGACGACTGCGCGACGATCCACAACGTAGACAAGTCGGCGAGGTAGCTTTGCGCCTTCTGCAAGAGCAATCAGCCAAAGCGCCATGACCGAAGTCTTTCCCAAACCCGTCGGCACGTCCACCGCCTTCGGCAAGGTGCCGTCCATCAGCAGGCTCAGCAGTCGCATCTGCCACCGAAGCGGTTCGTATCCCACGCTTCCATCCGATGCCGTCAGCGCGGAGAATGCTCTGCGGACTCGTTCGTGGTCTGTCAAATCGTAAGCCCCATATCGCTAGTCGGCTGCACCCGAGCTGCAGTCGGAAGGATACTTGGTGCTGCGCGAACCGTTAAGCTGGCCGAAGTCGGTTCTCGGGACATAGGGAGCCGCGAAGCCGCTCGCGCGCGCCGCGAGACTGTACCTGTCGTAGCCGGGAGAGGACGCCATGGGCGCACCACACTGGGCCGCGCCCCAGCCTGCGGACGTTGCGTGGTGACGCGGCCCTGTCGCACTCAGTCGACGGAGATGCGCACCGTCGGACCCCCAGCGCGCCCTGGCCGTCCGTCCGAAAACGCGTCACGTCGGACGTTGATTGCCGGACAGCGTTTGAGGTCCCGGGCCGTCGACTCGCCCCATCTCCCGCCGTCGCCGGCGGCGAACGCCCAAAAAGCCGCGCGAAAACGTCCGTTATCCGGCCGTTAGCCGGCCGAACTGTATTCCAGGCAGTGAGTCACCACACCAGTTCGCGCGTCCCGCGACCAGCGTCCACGCGCACCGGGTTCATTGAACGCCGGGCCCCCCGCGCGTATCCTTCTCCACGTTGGTTCGGAACGTGCGCGACGGCTCGCCCATGAAGACGTTTGCCAAGACAGACCCTGATCGTCCCATGCAGCTGCAGGACGCGGTTTGGGTCGATCCCGCCCGCATGAGCGGTGTGCCGTGTTTCCGGGGTACGCGCCTTCCCGTCCAACAGCTATTCGACTGGATCGAGGACGGCATTCCGCTGGACGAGTTCCTGCGAGACTTCCAAGTTGATCGCAGAGCGGCCACCGCCGTCCTGCGCGCCGGCGCGTCGGCCGTCTGCGCCGCCGCAACCCGCAATCCCAACTGCGCCGCTGGCTCCTGACTCCCGGGCGTGAAGGTTCTCCTTGACGTCGGGGTGTCGCCACGCCTGCGCCAGCCACTCCAGCAGCAGCTTGGCGGTGTCGCCGTCGAGTCCGCGGTCTACCACGACTGGCGCTCGCTCCCTGACGGCGAACTCCTGACCGTAGCGGAGCGCGCCGGCTTCACGACTCTGGTTACCGCTGACAAGCGCATGACGGCGGAACAGCGGCTTCCGCCCATCGCCATCATTACGGTCGACAACAACAGCCTCGGGGGGCTCGTAGCCGCTGTTTCCACTATCGCCGACGCCATTCGCTCGACCCTTCCCGGCGAGAGCCGCCTCGTCCCGGTCGCGCGAGTGCGCCGATGACCGGCTTTCGCCCGCCAGCGGCATTCTCCCCGTCGCGTCGGCAATGACCGACTGGTCCGACTCCATCGCCCGGATCGCGCCCCAAGTCGTGCGCGTCCAGGCGACCAATCAATCCGGCACGGGTTTCATCCACTACGGCACCGACGGTGGAACCCGCTGCATCGCCACCGCTCGCCACCTCATGGAGCCGGTCCCTGGCCAGCAGAGGCCTTTTCTGCTCATCCACGGCGCCACTCTCTTCCGCTACGGCATGCCGGGCAGCAAGGATGCCTTGGCCATCCGACTCACCGACAGGCCAGCCACCGACGCTTACGTCTTTGTGGTCATCAACAAGCGGCTGCCCAAACCCAGCGTTCACCTCGTCAGCCCCGCCGAACGCGCCCAAATCACTCCAGGCGTCGAAGTCGGCTGGCTCGGATTTCCGTCGCTCGACCACCTCGAACAGGACTTGTCCTTCTTTTCGGGACGCATCAGCCGCGTTGACCGGCTCAACAACCGCTATCTGATCGACGGGACCAACGTGGCCGGGTGCAGCGGGGGCCCCGTGTTCCTTCCGACCCCGAACGGCCCTCGCATCATTGGTGCGCTGACCGACTACTTCCCCCATACGGTTGACGACCGGCCCGAAACGGCATTCCTTCCTGGTCTGTCGGCGGCCGTCGACGTGTCCGGCTATCAAATCATCGAAGGCGCTCTGGCCAAGTTGCGCCCTGCGGAACGCAAGCTCACCATCGCCCTCGACAAGTGTCCCCGCTGTAAAGGGCCTATCGTCGAGGCCGGTGCGGGGGCCCTCCCGGCATTGCGCTGCCAGGCTGGCTGCGGCGACGTCATCCGTCTCCTTGACGAGGACTTCGTCAGCGGCTTTCCCGGTGGCGCGGTGCGGCTCGCCGAGGTTCTTCATCAAGCGCGCAGAGAAATGGGGCTTTAGGTCCCCTGCTGGAGAGAAGCTCCTCCCTCGGACGCGTTTGTTGAGGAAAGGCGACCCCCCTCCGGGGGCCGGGCTGTCGTGCTTCGCACCGAGCCTCGTTCCGAGTCTCGGCCCTGCGGGCTTCCATCCCTGTCGCGGAGGACGCCAAACCCTGCCTTATACGCTCAACAGCTCCGCTCAACCGCCGTTGCTACGAGCCGCACGTCGCGCACATCGAAAACCGTGAGATGGCTCCCACGACTCTCCCGCGACGTTCCAGAAGGCTCCCTTCACACCCTCAAAATCTCGTTTCACAGCACGTAACGAAACGAGTAACTGAAATGGACAAATCCCGGAAAATACATTATTATCAGTGGGTTGATTCAGATGTCACGCCGTGGCGGTGTCCGCGTTGATGCGGCCCTCGCGGTAGGCGTCGATGATCTCCTCCGGC
>JAPOYI010000202.1 GCA_026706665.1 Gammaproteobacteria bacterium
CGCGTAAGGAAGTGCCGGCGTTTCCCCCGTCGCCGGAGGCGTACTTCCATGCAAGCGTGCGCCGTAGAACGGCACGTCAGTGCCGATCAAGGCGCAGCATCCGGGATGGGCGGGATGGGCGAAAAAGAGCGCTTGGGCGGGGGTGAACGACGGCACGCCCGAAGGGCCGACGGATTTCATGGCGCTAGCGACCGTCGAACTGCGGCGTCCGCTTCTCGGCGAAAGCGCGGCGGCCCTCCCTGTAGTCGTCGGAGTCGAAACAGGCTTCCACCAGCTGCCGCACATTTTCCAGGTCCTCCTTGCGGCCGCCCCTTTCCCACGCGTCCACGGCTGCCTTGGCCGCCTTCAGGGTCAACGGCGCATTGGCGGCAACCCGGTCGGTGTAACTTGCCACGGCATCCCGAATGGCGTCGCGCTCCTCGATGAAGTTGATCAGGCCGATTCGGAGCGCTTCGGCCGCATCGAGGAATCGTGCGGACAGGAGGATGTCGCGGGCGGCCGTCGGGCCCACCTGGCGCGAGAGCTTGGCAAGTCCCTCGTAGCCGTAGCCAAGCCCGAGTTTGGCTGCCGGGATGCCGAACAGCGAATCCGGTGTGGCGAAACGCACGTCGGCATTCAATGCGGCGGCCAGTCCGCCGCCGATGCAGTAACCCTCGATGCAGGCGATCAACGGTTTGGAGAACGTGCCCAGCGCCTTGCTGCCGCGTGCCGAGGCGGCGCCGTAGCTGGCCATCTGCTTCGCATTCCCGCGCTTCGCGTCGAATTCGCTGATGTCCGCGCCGGACACGAACGCCTTGCCGCCGGCGCCGCGCATGACGGCGACGCGAACGTCGGGGTCCTGTTCGAACCGCCCCATGATGTCGCCGATGGCCCGCCACATTTCCAGGGAGACGGCGTTGCGTCGCGCCGGGTTGTTGTATTCCATCCAGCCGACGCCGTCCCGTATCCAGGCGCGCATCTTGTCGGTCTCGAGTTTCAGTTCCATACGGCTCGCTCCGATGTCGTTGAGAGGGCCCGCTACCGGCGCCCCAGCTTCCTCCGCTTGCCTTCAACGTAGTCGACCAATACGTATTCGCCAAGGCGTTCCGGGGTCGTATAGAACACGCGGCCCCCGTTGATGCGCGCGATCTGGTCCATGAACTCCTTCAGGTAATAGCTCGAATCCAGCATGAAGGTATTGATCGCGATGCCCTTGCGCGTGCATCGCCGGACGGCGCCGTAGGTGGCCCGGTAGGTCTCCCGCGTCGGCGGGTACGAGAAGTAATGGCGACCGTTGGGAAGCAGGTGGGCGGTGGGTTCGCCGTCCGAGATCATGATGATCTGCTTGCTGCCGGCGTCATGTTTCGACAGCAGTCCTTCCGCCAGCAGCATGGCGTGTTGCATGTTGGTGCCAAGCACGTATTCGTCCCACTGCAGCAGGGGAAGGTCATGCGCCTTCAGCTCGCGCGCGTACGCTGCGAAACCGATGATGTAGAAGTCGTCGCGGGGGTATTGGGAGGTAATGAGGTTGTGCAGCGCCAGGGCGACTTTCTTCGCGGCCTGGAACGCGCCCCGGAGCGCCATAGACCAGGACTGGTCCACCAGCATGGCCGTGGCGGTCGATGTCCGGAGTTCCGACCGGTAGACCTCGAAGTCCTCCGGTTGCAGGCGAACCGGCGTTGACGGCCCCTCGCGGTCGATGGCATTCCTGATCGTGCGCGGCATGTGCAGGTGGAAAGGGTCGCCGTACTCGTAGGGTTTGGTCTGTTCGAGACGGTCGCCGAATCGTCCTTCTTCCGGCAGCGCATGACTGCCCAGCCGTTGTCGGCGCAAGCGCGCATAGATTTCGCCAAGCGCCTTCTGGCCAATCATGCGGGCGCCTCGCGGGGTGAGTTCCCACCGGTCGCCGTCGCGGATATATCCCGCGTCGCGCAACGACCTCAGGAGTTCCTTGAGATTGTCGAGGGACTCGGTGGCTTCGTCGTCCAGCAGGGTACCCAGGGCCTCCTCGTCAATGCGTTCGAGGTCCCCGCTGCGCTCCGCCTCCCGAACCTGGTCGATGAGCTGGTCGAGATCGCGCATCTCGCCCATGAGCCGCATCGCGGCCTCGAGATCCAGTTCGTCGCCGCCGCCGAACACGTAGCGCTTGCCTTCGGGGTTCAAGAAGTCCATTTCGTTGGCGAGCTTGGCAAGCTCTGCTTCGAGTTCCGGGTCGCCGAAGCGATCCGACATCAATGACTGCAACTGCTCGCGCTGTTGCGGCGACAACGAGGCGAACAGCGATTGGGCCGCCGCCATCTGCTGGCGCATCTGGTCGAGCAACTCGTCGAGCGACCCTGGGGGATCGTCACCGAACATGTCCCCGAACTCCTGCATGAAGTCGTCGAAACGCGGGTCCTCGTCCGCGATCTTCCGCTCAAGCATCTCGTTCAGCCCCTTGACCATGTCCTTCATGCGCTCGATGTCCTCGCCGGACATCCGGTTGACCATGCGCTCGATGTCGTTGAAGAACGTACGCGTCATGGCCTTGCGCAACTGGTTGAGGAGTTCCAGGAATTTTCGCTGTGCGTCCGGATTGAGGAATTCGTATTCCTCGAGCGATTTCATCTTGCCTCCCACATCGTCCGGGAGGTCGTCAAGGGCTTCCTGGTTGCGGTCGGCGATTTCCTTCAGGACCTGGTCGGCGTACTCGTCGTCCTCGCGGTCCATCCACTCGTCGATGGTGTCCTGCTCGGCCTCGAGGATGCGCGAAAGTTGCTGTTCGATGTCCCGCATGACGCTGGACAGATCGAACTGTTCAAGGCGCTCGCGCCTGCGGTCCCGCAGCTTTCGCATGATGTCGCGGAGACCCTGCATCCGTCGACCGCCGGTTTGCATGCCGCGCGACATGAGGTTGCGCAATGCCCAGCGGAGGTCGCCATACTCGGTAAGGTCGTCGGCGATGGCCGCCAGCACGTCGTCCGCCGCGATGTCCAGGGCCTGTGTGCCGTCCCAGCGCGAATACCGAAAGCGTGTCGCGAAGTGTCGCAAGTTGGTCAGTCCTTAAGCGGGGCGGCGGGGGTGAAAGACGGCACCCGCAGGGTGGCGGATTTCATGGCGCTAGCCACGCTAGCCCGTGAAGACGGCGCGGCCGCGGACGCCGTGCTTGTTCAGCAATTCGTGCAGGTGCAGGCCTTCGAGTATGAACTCTACGGCCGCGGCCGCCTGGCCTGGCCCGGTCTCGCCCGCCAACCCGGCGACGGCCTCGCGCAGGCCGTCGACGCGGCCCAGGGTTTCGATGTACGCGTCGATCGGGGCCGACTCGCCGGTTTCTACCGAAAGTCCGTCGTTGAAGGCCATGGCGACCGTTTCGAGCTTGTCCGTGTCGACGTGACGGTCGTACACGGTCTTCACGGCGGCGTTGACGATGCGCTGGAGGATCTTGTCCTCCTGGCCTTCCTCCATGGCTTCGAACTCGACCTTGCCGCGCAGGGAAGGGGCGATAAAGGTCAGGTCGGATATGCGCGGCACGACCTCGGATTCACCTAGGCGCAGTGCCCGGCGGAACGCGTTGGCGAGCAGCGACTCGTAGTTCGAAATGGACGTGCGGACGGAGACGCCGGAGCGCTGGTTGATATCGGGGGATTGCCGCGCGAGATGCGTCACCTCCGCGATCACCTCGCGCATGTATCCCGGCACGTGGAGTTCCCGGCCCGCCATGTCGAACCGGGACGCTTCCTGCTCCATGATGGCGATCTCCTGTTCCACGGACTCCGGATAGTGCGTGCGAACCTGCGCGCCGTAACGGTCCTTCAGCGGCGTGATGATGCGGCCGCGATTGGTGTAGTCCTCTGGATTCGCGGTCGCGACGAGGAAGACATCGAGCGACAGGCGCACCTTGTGGCCGCGAATCTGGATGTCCCGTTCCTCCATGACGTTGAGCAGGCCAACCTGGATCCGCTCGGTCAGGTCCGGCAACTCGTTGATTGCGAAGATGCCCCGGTTCATTCGCGGCACGAGGCCGAAATGGATCGTCAGGGCGTCGGAAAGGTACCTGCCTTCCGCCACCTTGATCGGATCGACCTCGCCGATCAGGTCTGCGATGGTGATGTCCGGAGTCGCGAGCTTTTCCCCGTAGCGCTCGTCGCGGTGCAGCCATCGAATGGGTGCGTCTTCGCCCCGCTCCATGACGATGGCCTTGCCCGCTTCGGTGATGGGACTCTCGGGATTCTCCGGAATCTCGGTACCGTCGAGGATCGGCGTGTATTCGTCGAGCAAGGTAGTCAGAGCGCGCAGGATGCGTGACTTTGCCTGGCCACGTTCGCCAAGGAGGATCAGGTCCTGGCCGCCCAGGATCGCGTTCTGAATCTCCGGAATGACGGTTTCGTCGTAGCCAACGATACCGGGAAACAGGGTTTCGCCGCTGGCGAGTCTTGCGATGAGGTTGCGCCGCAGTTCCGTCTTGACGGACGAAACAGAGTAGCTGGCTGCCCGGAGTTCCCCGAGGGTGGCAGGCCTCGACCCCATTACTTGCTTCGCTCCTTCAGGCTGGGACCCCGTGGATGCAAGTGTGTCAGCTACGCTGGGGGATGGCAAACGGCCGCCCGGTGATGTCTGACTTCTGCATGCAGGCCCGGCTCGCGGCATAGGCGCTTTGCCGGACGAAACCGGTTAGGATGCGGCCATGCGAGTCGCGACCTGGAACGTGAACGGCGTGCGCGCACGCCTCGACTTCATCCGCATCTGGCTGCGGGAACGCCGCCCCGACATTATCGGTCTGCAGGAGATCAAGACGGAAGCCGACGACTTCCCGTATTCGACCTTCGAGGAACTCGGTTACGAGGTGCTCCTCCATGGGCAGAAGGGCTGGAACGGAGTTGCCGTGCTGTCGCGCCTTCCGGTCGAAGACAGCTTTCGCGGCCTGGCCGGGCAGGAGGAGATGGGAGCGAGACTCGTCGGCGCGAGAGTCGGCGGACTCACGTTTGCCACCGTCTATTGCCCGAACGGCAAGTCGCTGGAACACGAGGACTTCGCAGGCAAACTCGCCTGGCTGGACGACCTTGCCACCTTCTGGGCGGCCCGGAACGTGGGGCAGGGCATCCTTTGCGGCGATTTCAACGTGGTTCCGCAAGCGGTCGACAGTTGGCGCGGCGAGGATGCGGACGGGCAGATTTTCCACACGGTGGAAGAGAGGAGCCGGTTCGACGCGCTCCTTGGAGCCGGCCTCGTGGACCTCTTTCGCGAGAAAAACCCCGATTCCCGCGCATTCTCCTGGTGGGACTACCGGGCCGGCGCATTCCGCTTCGGGCACGGCTTGAGGATCGATTTCCTGCTGGGCACGCCCCCGGTGTTGGCGCGGGTCAACCAGGTCGAGATAGACCGCGACTTTCGGAAGAAAAAGGAAGGTCTGACGGCGTCCGACCACGCGCCGGTGATCGCGGACCTGGACTAGTCCTCGGATTACGCGAGTTCTGAAGCGCCGCAGATCTGGACAAGGCATTGCTTCTCAAGAGTAGTCGAAGCACCAGGAACCATGTCTGACCCGGAGTCCGTTTTCGTCGGCTGTCTGCCGGCCCTCATGACACCCTGCGATGCCGGTGGCAAACCGGATTTCGATGCTCTCGCGGAAAAGGGCGGGGAACTCGTGGGGGGCGGGATGCGGGGCGTCGTCTATTGCGGGTCCATGGGCGAATGGCCGCTCCTGTCCGACGGGCAGCGCCGAGCAGGCGTCGAGGCGCTGGTGGACAGGGACATTCCGGTGGTCGCCGGCACCGGTGCCCAGAGCACCGCGCGCGCGGCGGCGCTGGCGAGCCATGCCCGGGAGGTCGGCGCGGCGGGCCTCATGATCATTCCCCGCGTGCTGTCGCGGGCAACTTCGGCCGCCGCGCAACGTGCGCACTTCGCCGCAGTGCTGCGCGCCGGGGGCGGACTTCCCGCGGTCATCTACAACAGTCCCTATTACGGTTTCGAGACGAAGGCCGGGTTGTTCTTCGACCTGGCACGTGAATTCGACAGCCTGGTCGGGTTCAAGGAGTTCGGCGGCGCCGCGTCCCTCGACTATGCGGCCGAGCACATCACTTCCGGCCGACCGGACCTCAAGTTGGTCGTTGGTGTCGATACCCAGGTCGTGCACGGCATTGTTCGCTGCGGCGCGAGTGGCGTGATTTCCGGCATCGGAAACGTGTTCCCGGCGGAGGTTCTGCGCCTGGTCGGCCTTTGCGAGCAAGCGCGCGATGGAAGTCAGGACGCCCTCCGCATGGCGGGGGATCTGGATGAAGCACTCTCGGTGCTGGCCAGGTTCGACGAGGGACCGGACCTGGTGCTCTATTTCAAGCGCCTGATGGTTCTAGAGGGCAACCCCGAGTACGCAAACGCGCTGAATCCCGATGACGGGCTGAGCCCCTCACAGCGGCGGTACGTCGATTCGCACTGGGCGCGCTTTCGACGCTGGTGGGATGCATGGCATGGAGCGCGTGGGTGAGCAATCTGCGGGTGATCGACTCCCACACGGCGGGCGAACCTACGCGGGCAGTGGTCAGCGGCGGTCCGGACCTCGGTGGCGGCCCCATGGCGGAACGACTGCGGCGCTTCGAGAAACACCACGACGACTTCCGGCGATCGGTGGTCCTCGAACCTCGCGGGTCGGATGCCCTGGTCGGTGCGCTGCTCTGCGAACCGACCGACGGCCGCTGCGCGACCGGCGTGATCTTCTTCAACAACGTGGGTTACCTCAACATGTGCGGTCACGGCGCCATCGGCGTGGCCGTCACGCTGGCGTACCTGGAAAGGGTCGAACTGGGCGAACTGCGCCTCGAAACCCCGATCGGGGTCGTCTCCATCGTTCTTCGTTCGCCCAACGAAGCCAGCATCGAGAACGTCCCGAGCTACCGCTTTCGATCGGGTGTTGCCGTTGCGGTGGAAGGTCTTGGCATCGTGCGGGGGGATGTGGCGTGGGGTGGCAACTGGTTTTTTCTTGCTGACTCGACATCGATCCCTGGCCTGGCGCCAATCGCGCTCGGTGCCGAGCCCCAACTGACCGAAGCCACGAGGCGGATCAAGGCAGCGCTGGTCCGAGAGGGAGTGACGGGTCGCGACGGCGCCGAGATCGACCATGTCGAGTTGTTCGAACCCGCCGTCTCCGCCGGCGCCGACAGCCGGAATTTCGTGCTCTGTCCCGGTGCTGCCTATGACCGTTCGCCCTGCGGTACGGGAACGAGCGCCAAGGTCGCCTGCCTTGCGGCGGAGGGAGCGTTGCAACCCGGGGAGGACTGGGTGCAGGAAAGCCTGATCGGTTCGCGTTTCGTGGCGCGTTACCGGCTGAATGCCGAAGGTGAGGTCATCCCCAGCATCACCGGCCAAGCGTTTGTCTGCGGCGATACCACCCTGATCCGCCACCCGCAGGACCCGTTCCGCGACGGAATCGGGTGACATGGCCGAGCGCGTCGCGATCATTGGCGGAGGCATAGTTGGCATCGCCTGCGCACATTACCTTTCGCGCGCCGGGTGCGCGGTGACGGTCATCGATCAGGATCGCATTGGCAGCGGCTGTTCCCACGGCAATTGCGGACACATCTGCGCGAGCCACGTGCTGCCCCTCAACGAACCGGCGAATCTGCTTGCGGCATTGCGATCGCCCTTCAATCCGCGGGCACCGTTCCGGGTCAGGCCCCAGTGGCGGCCGGCACTCCTGCGCTGGTTCTGGGAGTTTGCGCGACGCTGCAACCATCGGCACGCCCTGTCGGCGGGCAGCGCGATGAAGTCGATCCTCGACGCCTCGATCCGCGAATACCAGGGACTGTTCCAGGCCCCCGAGTTCGAGGCTGAATGGCAGCCCGTCGGGTTGCTCTACGTGCTTCGCAGCGGGCGCGGCATGCGGCGGTTCGCGGCCCAGGACGCGATGCTTCGAGACACATTCGGCGTTGCGGCCACGCGGATCCCCGGCAGCGAATTGCCGGACTTCGACCCTGCACTGCGCCCGGGCCTCGCAGGCGGATTCCTCTACGAAGGCGACGCCTTTCTGCGCCCCGATGCGCTGACCGCGAACTGGAGCGGTTGGCTGAGGTCGCGGGGCGTGCGGTTCGTGGAAGGTTGCCGCGTCCAGGGCGTCGAAACGAAAACCGGGAAGATCACGCGGCTCCTGACCGAGAAGGGTGAAGTCACCGCTCGCCACTACGTCTTCGCAAGTGGAGCCTGGAGTACGGCAGTGGCGGCGAAGCTTGGATGCGCAATCCCCATCGAACCCGGCAAGGGTTACTCGATCACGACGAACCGGCCCCAGCCCTGTCCGCGGCAAGCCATGCTGTTCGCGGAGCACCGGGTGGCTGCGACGCCATTCAAAGATGGATTGCGCCTGGGTTCCATGATGGAGTTCGCGGGATTCGACGCGAGCGTCCCAACGCGGCGTATCCGGCAGTTGATCGACTCGGCGCGGCATTACCTCCATGAGCCCGTGGGCGGCGAGGTCCTGGAAACCTGGTGCGGATGGCGGCCCATGACCTGGGACAGCCTGCCAATCATCGGGGCGGTGCCGGGCCTCGCGAACGCCGTGCTCGCGACCGGACACCACATGCTTGGGATGACGATGGCGCCGGCCACCGGAAGGCTGGTCGCAGAAATGATCAGCGAGAAAACCACCCACATCGATCCGACACCGTTCTCTCCGGCGCGTTTCTCGCGAATGCGCGACCAGGTGCCTGGCGGGTCGCGCATCGGGTTGTCATGATCCGGGGCGAGCACTAAGCTACGGGCATGAGCACACTATCCGAAGTGATCCGGCTCCTGGAGTCGGGGGACTGGCAAACGGCACATCGCATGGTTCAGGGTGACTCCACGCAGCGGGGCTGCTGGGCACACGGAATCGTTCACATCATGGAAGGCGACATGCGAAACGCCGGACATTGGTATGGGCGGGCCGCCAGAGAGTTGCCCGATGCCTCCGCCGTCGACGACGAGATCCGGTTACTGAAGGAACAACTGGCTACGGGCTAAGCCCGGGAGATGATCCCGGCTTTGCGCGGTTGACTCTGGAAGGGTTGTTCGCTTCTACCTGTTCGATCCGCGCAGATGGTCGCAGACGGCGTCCGCGTTGCCTTGGAAGACGATGCGATCCCGTTTTCTGCCGATCTGGTAGTCGTATAGCGGATCGTAGTACCAGTCGAGGAGCATCCCGATCCATGCGCGGTGCGCATCCGCGTCTCCGCCTTCGAAGGCACCTCGCATCCGGGCGAGGACTTCCCCGTGGCGGGCGCCGCCGAGGCGGCGGCGTATATTGTCCAGGGAGGTTTCGAGCGATTCCTGCAGACTTTCCCGATCATCGGCTTCAACCACGTATTCCCGGTATATGTTCTCGATCCGCGTTGACTGCTCCAGTTCGACCAGTACGATGGGGGCGGACTGCATGCCTCGGTAGACGCTCTCTGGTATCGCAAGCCGACCGATCGTTCGACTTTCGTCTTCGACAACGACGGGTGCCGGCCGGGAATCCCGCATCAGCAGCTGGACCGCAAGCGCGTTTTCGAAGCTGATCGGCGTCGGCTGGGACGTGGCGCGCTTGCCGAAGGCGGAGCCGCGGTGGTTTGCCAGCGCCTCGAGGTCGATGCTCCCCGGTATCCGCTTCACGATGTCCGTCTTGCCGACGCCGGTTCGACCGCCGACGACAAGCCACTCGCGATTCCGGTCAAGCGTGTCGATGCAGAATCTTCGCAGCGCCCGGTAGCCGCCGTCGATGCGTGGCACATGCCGGCCGGTGTCCGCAAGCCACGCCTGCACCGTTTCGGATCGCAACCCGCCGCGCCAGCAGTAGAGCATCGCATCGGGATTGCCGTCGGCGATGGCTTGCCAGGCTGCCAGGCGTGCTGCCTTTACCTCCCCCGAAACCAGGTTGCTGCCGAGTTCGATCGCCGCATCCTGTCCGCCGTGCTTGTAGCGAATGCCGACCCTCTCGCGTTCGGCATCGGTCAGCAACGGCAGATTGACGGCGCCGGGGAACGCTCCGCGCTGGAATTCCGCCGGCGACCTCAGGTCCATTAGTGGCGCGCCCCGGGTGAGCGCCGCGGCATAGTCTGATACCGAGAGCATTTGACAGCCTCTCGGTCGTCAGGGGATCACGTCGGTGATCGTGCGCCCCGCTTCGAATGCCTGCAGGTGTTCGCGCAGGATCTCGATGGTCTCGTCGTCGATCTGCTGCGCGCTGTCTCCATTCAGCGCGTGATCCAGCGCCTCCCGCTGCAGTTCGATGGCGCGCTCGAAGTCGCCGTTGGCAGCGTAGGCGGCAGCCCAGGTGTCGATATACGCCGGCATCCCCCGCGCTCGCTCGTTGCTGGACATGACCTGGTCCATGATCTGCAATGCGTAGGGTGCGTCGCGAAGCCGTTCCAGGTTGGACACCGTAAGCGTCCACGCGACGTCTTTCACGACGCCGGCATGGTCCGGAGACGCGGACACCGCCGACTTGAGCCATGATCGGGCCTTGCGGAAATTGCGCCTGACATGGATGCCTTTCGCGAAAAGGTTTCCAAGCTGGATCCTGGCCTCCGCGCAGAATACGCCGAGGTCCTCGCAGCGACGGTTGTTTCTTGCCAGTTCCGTGAGCCAACGGTAGGCCTGGTCGGTGAACTGCTTGCCCACGTCCTTTCGCATCAGGAAGCGTGCGTACCCGATCTTGGCGCCGGGATCATCGAGGTTTGCGCCGAGCAGGTAGTACTTTTCGCTCCGGTCGTAGTCGGGCCAGTCGAATTCGAACCAGTTCGCCAGGAAAAAGCAGGCATCGGCGTTTTCGAGACCGGATGCCTGAACGAGCAGGTCCAGGCCCTGTTCGTGACGCTCCTCCCCGTAGTGGCCCGAGACGTACAGCCTTCCCAGTTCGTACATGGCTTCGTCGGACCCGAGGCCGATCCCGTATTCGTAGTTGCGCGCAGTCGCGCGCTGCGCGCCTTCTCGATCCGGGCCGACCTGGGCGTCCATGGCCTTGGACCAATAGAGCCGCGCCAGCATGAGGTGCGCGATCAGGTTGCCGCCCGTACTCGCCCTGGTCAGCAGCCGGGCTGCATGTTCGAGCCGGTCTTCGCGCAAGCTGAGCGAACCGAGGAGGGTTTGCGCAGCCGCGTCGCCGCGTTCTGCGAGCGAATAGAGGACGCGAAATGCATGAAGGTCGTCTTCCTCATCCTGCGCCGAGCGTAGCCAATCGTTGTAAACGGTCTCGAGGTCGAAATAGACGTTTTCGATGGGTCGTCCTTCCCCGCGCGTCGCGTCGACTCGCAGGAGGAATGGCGTCGCGTCAGTCGGAACATACATGGATCCGACAGGAGTGCGGCCCGTCGCGAAAAGATAGGCGCTCGGTTCGGCCGGAGATATGACAGGCAGCGGAGACTCCGACGTGCCCGAACCGGCCCCATCGATCACGGCGCGAATCTCAGACACCCACCCGCGGTGCCTGGCGGCGGTATCTTCACGGTCGAGATAGGAGTAGAACGCCGCTAACGCCTGGTGTCCGGCGAGGCTGCCCGGATTCCGGTCGACTATCGCGGAGCCGAGCGGACCCAGCCGCAGTGGTTCTTCACCAATGAGGCCCACGACCTGGGTTTCGAGGGCGGAGATGGTCTCCAGGCGCGCAAGATAGTCCGGTGCGGCCACGAACGCCGTGCGCAGGACGGCCATATCGGGATCCTTGCCGGCCCTGATCTCGGCCGCCAGATCATCGTAAGTGGCGGCGCTGTTCGAAACGCATCCGGCGCAGAACGCCAGGCTTCCTGCGAGAAGGGCAACACGTTGCGCCGCTGCCACAGTGCGGCGGAATCGGCGCCGGGGATCGGTGGCCGGTGTCGTTGGAAGTTGATCCATGGTGCGGGTCTTGTTGGGCGGCGGTGAAAGATGTTGCCCGTCAGGCGATAGATTTCATGGCGCTAGTGTATCGCATACTCATGCTCCGACCCGCCCGGTCCAGGGGAGTTGCCAGGCGCAAGATCGTGTTGTCGAGCAAGATTTTTCCCGAGTCAGACGGCCCGCGCATCTTGAACGGGACGGGGGCGAACTCGATAATACGCGCTTCACTTGCCCGACAGGCCGAACACGGTGGCATTACCAAGGCTCGACGACTATTTCCCCGATTGGAAAGAACGCGAAGCGTTGGCGGAAGCGATGATTCCCATCATCGGACGCCTCTACCGAAACAACGTCGTGACCTATTGTTACGGCAGGGCGCTCTACAACCAGAGTGTCACCCAGTTGATGTCCGCCCACCGCTACGTGCGCCAGGTCGAGCACAACGAACTGTCGGAGTTCGAGAGCTACCCGGTATTGGAAGCGTTGTCGAGACTCGATCTGGGCCCTTCCCACATCGATGTGGGCAAACTGACCGTGCGTTTCATGGAGGAATCCGAGTCGAACGGGGCAACGCCAGAGAAGTTCGTGAGGCGGGAATGCGCCGAGATCATCGGTCGCCACGTGCCACCCCTGGAGCGCCCGCAGGACATCGTCCTCTACGGCTTCGGGAGAATCGGCCGCCTCCTGGCACGGCTCCTGATCGAGAAGACCGGCGGAGGAGATCAACTGCGTCTGCGCGCGATCGTGGTGCGCAGGGGGGCGGATGACGACCTGCCAAAACGGGCCAATCTGCTGCGTCGGGATTCGGTGCACGGCGGCTTCAAGGGGACCATACGGGTCGATGAGCAGAACAGTTGCATCATCGCGAACGGCAACGTCATCCGCGTGATCTACTCGAATGACCCGGCCGAAGTGGATTACGAGGAATACGGCATCACCAATGCGATTGTCATCGACAATACCGGCGTGTGGCGAGACGAGGCGGGGCTCGCCCAGCATCTCAAGGCCAGGGGAGTCGGACGCGTCATCCTTACGGCGCCGGGCAAGGGCGCGATCAAGGACATCGTTTCCGGCGTGAATTCGCACCTCGTGAGCGAGAATGACCGCATCCTCGCGGCCGCGTCCTGCACCACCAACGCCATCGTCCCCGTGATGAAGGCGATGAACGACGAGTTCGATGTCGTGCGCGGTCACATGGAGACAGTGCATGCATACACGAATGACCAGAACCTGATCGATAACTTCCACCCCAAGGACCGCAGGGGACGGGGCGCGCCGCTCAACATGGTGATCACGGAGACAGGCGCATCCGACGCGGTCGCCAAGCTCCTGCCGGAACTCGACGGCAAACTGAGCGGCAACGCCATCCGCGTTCCCACTCCGAACGTTTCACTCGCGATCCTCAACCTCACGCTTGGCCGGGCAACCACCGCGTCCGAGGTGAACGAGTACCTCCGCCATACCGCGCTGCACTCGGCCCTGCAGCGCCAGATCGAGTACATGGATGCAGCGGAGATCGTTTCTTCCGACTTCGTCGGCCGTCGCTACGCCTGTACGGTCGATGGCAACAAGACCATCGTCGACAAGAACTGGACCGTCCTTTACGTCTGGTACGACAACGAAATGGGCTACGCCGCCCAGGTCGTGCGCGTCGTGCAGAAGTGGGCCGGCATCAGCTATCCGCTCATTCCCGGAGACGTCAGCAAGACCGGGTACGGTTGACAGTCCCTATAGCATCTTGCGGGCGCAGCACGTGTTCGTGTGGCACACTCGGACCGCCTGACAGGCCGTAGCGGCTTGCTCGAGACTTCGCGAAACGATGGCCACGCTAGCGACAGACCGCCTCAACATCCGGCCCTTCGAAATGGAGGACGCCCAAGCGCTTCACGCATTCTGGTCGAACGTGGATGTTCGCCGTTATCTCTGGGATGGAATCATCCTGCCGATCGAGACTGTTCGCGGGATCATCCGACAGAGCATCGCTGATTTCGAATCGCACGGTTTCGGGTTCTTCTCGCTGGACCTCAAGGTGACGGAGCCGAAGATCGTCGGCTTCTGCGGTTTTCGCCGGTTCGAAGACGGCGAGCAGATCGAACTGGTGTTCGGCATATTGCCGGAGTACTGGGGCGAGGGTTTCGTGACCGAGGCGGCCAGGGAGGTATTGCGGTACGGCTTCGAGGAAGCGGGCATCACGCGGATCATTGCGGCCGCCGACACGCCGAACCAGCGCTCCGTTCGGCTCCTGATGCGCCTCGGCATGTCGTTCGAGGCGCGTCGCGAATGGCATGGCCTCGATACCGTGTTCTACGCCCTGACCGCCACGGAGTTCCGCGAGCAATGATGCACGTAGGCATCCTGGGACTCGACTTCCACCTGGCCGGATGTCGGTCATTGAAGGAAAAGCGCAGCCGTCTCAAACGCCTGCGGGACAAGCTGGGGCGGTCGACCAGTCTTGCCGTGTGCGAAAGCGGATACCAGGACGTGCTGCACCGTGCGCAGTGGTCGGTTGTCGCCGTGGCATCGAGCCAACGGGTGGTGGAGCGGTCGCTCGGCGATGTCGAACGCTGGGTACAGGAAGGAATAGACGCCACCCTGGTGAACATCGAAAGGGAGATATTCGCCGCATGATCACGAAAGGACCCGTGCCGTGACGCTGCTGGCCGTGGCCGCCGGCGTGGCGCTGCTCGCGGTGTTCCTGATCCGCGGTGCGCGGGCGAATCGTCGCGAATGGTTGAACGCGCTCTCGCTGCCCGGAACATGGGTGCTGCGCGACGCCGAGTCGCTGAGCATCCTGTCATTCGGAGGCAGCCTGGACGAGGGCCGCTATACATGGCGGGAAGATGGCGGCGAGGAGGAGGGCGAGTGGCGACTGCACGGCCACACCCTGAGAATGACCCCGGACGGCGGCGAAGCGGCGGACTACGAGTTGCGTTCGTTCGGCGACAACTCGATCGGCATCGACGGACCAGGCCACAAGCAGTGCGTCTACCTCCGCCGGCGCGACAACGTCGTGCAACTCCGGCAGGGGTCCTGAAGGGTCTACCGTGAACGACGTGCTGGAAAACCTGGCATCCAGCGGCCAGCGGCTCATTCAGAGAATCTCGGCGCTGCTACCCGCTTCGGAGCCTGTCGATTGGTCGGCCACCTCGGCGGCCGTCTGGCGGGGCAGGGACCGGTTCCTTGCGCTCGATGACACCGACGAGATCGCCCTCGACGATCTGCTCGAGATAGATCTCCAGAAGGAACGCATAGAAACCAATACCGCCCAGTTCATCGCGGGGTATCCGGCGAACAACGCGCTCTTGTGGGGAGCGCGGGGAACGGGCAAGTCGTCATTGATTCACGCGCTGCTGAACCGTTACCGCGACCAGGGATTGCGCCTTGTCGAGGTCGACAAGAGGGCCCTGGGAGATATCGCCAGGATCGTCTCGGAACTGCGCCGGGAATCCTACAGGTTCATCGTGGTCTGCGACGACCTCTCGTTCGAACGGGACGATGCGTCGTACAAGGAACTGAAGAGTGCGCTCGAGGGATCCGTGTTCCGGCAAAGCGAGAATGTCCTGATCTACGCCACTTCGAATCGCCGCCACCTGATTTCCGAGTTCATGTCGGACAATCTCGGTGCCCGACACCACGAGGGGGAACTGCACGAGGACGAAGCGGTGGAGGAGAAGATCTCGCTGTCGGACCGGTTCGGCCTTTGGCTGTCTTTTCATCCGTTCAGGCAGGACGAGTACCTCGAGGTAGTTCGGCACTGGCTCGATCGCCTGGCGCATGACCACGGCACGCGCTGCGCCTGGGACGAAGACGTGCGCAAGGCGGCGCTGCAATGGGCGCTCGGCCGCGGCGCCCGCAACGGCCGGATGGCGTACTATTTCGCCCGCCACTGGATAGGCAAGTCGTTGCTGGAGGACGGCGGCGCTGGTGCGCGCTGAGGTGTCCCCGGGTTAAACGGATTCGTCGAGCCGCAATCCCCGTCGCGCTTCCTCCGAAGCGTCGATTCGGTTCTTCAGATCTTCAGCGTAGTCCGTGTCGCCGACCGAATCGGCCAATGGGGCCAGTATCCGCATCACGGCCAGTTTGTCCCCGGTATCCGCCACGCGGCCGACCCGCAGGGCCGTGGCGGGATCGCCAGCTTGCTGAAGCCCCTCGATGATTTCGACTTCCTGTTCGACGGTGAGGTTGCGCTGGGCCAGCGCTTCAGCGGCGAGTTCGGGCGGGAGCGCGTTGCCGACACGCAAGGCCATCAGGACAAGGTGTTGCAGACCCAGGCGGTTCGGGTCGACGGTTATGCTGTCGGCGAGTTTCGACACGATGGCCCTGGCATGGTCGTCCTCGCCGCGCGAGTGCAATTGCCAGGCCAGGACGAACGCCGCTTCGAGCACGCCGGCGCGGTTGAGGCCGGGGTCGTCCAGCCAGGAAACCATGGCGTCCCCGGCGGCGGTCATCCAGGCCACGTCACCTGGCCAATGGTGTTCGGCCTCGGCCGGGAACGGGCGCTCGCGGCGCAGGATCAGGTCGTGCAGTGGAGCGGGAGTGCCGAAGTAGAGGTCGAGTTGGCGCAGGCCGTAGAGTTGTCCCAGGGTTCGGAGAGCATCCATGAGCTGGTACCGCTCTTGCTGTTGCGAGTCCGAAAGCGCGTCAATGGAATCAGCCCCAGGCCCGGTCGAGCCGAGAAGGGCGCGTAGCAGTTCGATTGCGCGCGCCGTGTTTCCGGCCGTGGCATTCAGGCGCACCAGTTCGACCGCCTTGGCACTTTCCCAGTCCCCGAGGGGTATCTCCGCGCTTGACGCAGTCTCGGAGAACCTGGCCGCTTCAGCGAGCGCATCCCGCGGCGCGTAGACGCTGGCGAGGACCCGCAGCAGGAAAACGTCGAAATAGGCCGCGTAGGCATCGTGCCGGTCGGCGCGCCGCGCTGCAACGAGAATGCTCTCCACCGTATCGCGCGCCAGGTCCGGAGGCAGCGTCTCGGTGACTTCGCGGGCAAGCTCCGAGAGGTCCATGACGGCTCCGGTGGGACCTCCCCCAATCATGACGATCCCCCCGCCTCGGCGGTTGAACTCGCCGTGCCGCGCGAGTTTGGCCGTCAGCAGCCGATAGTGTTCGGACGACTCGTCGAACGCCCCCGCCCTTGCGTGCAGCCTCGCCGTGGCGAGGATCTGCAACGCGGTGGGATCCTCGATGCGGTTGGCCCGCTCGCTGAAGGCATCGTGCTCGGACTCGGCAAGCTCTTCCGACTGCTGGTGGCGCAGGAGCATCCAGACGGTAAAGTCGTGATCGCCGAGTTTGCCGATACGGGTAGCCAATGCCTCGGCCCGCCCGTCGCCGGCGTATGCCTCGCCCAGCAGCCGGTAAAAGCGATGCAGGTGACGCCGCTGTTCGTCCGGCAGGGAGCGCAGGTAAAGGTCGAACTCCGTAGCGGCATAGGGCTGTGCCGCGAGGGTCCCGAACAGGGTCTTCGGATCTGCCGCATCGTCCCCGTCAAGCAGGGCATCGAGCCGGAAGTCGCGGCTGGAACCCCCGTAGTAACGGACAGGGTCGTCGGTTTCGGGGTCCAGCGGTAACGACAGGATCATGTTGATCGCGTACCCCGCCGGGAGTCCGAAGGGGCGGCTTTCGTCTGGCGCCTGGGATGCACGCCAAACGGTCCGTAGCGCCTGTCTGGCCGCATCGTCGTCAGGACCCGCCTCGGCAGTCGCAAGCTCCCGCAGCGTATCGACGCTGCGGTCGACGTGGGGGGACAGGGGACGGTAGCGGGGTTCGAGGGTGCCGCGGTAGATTGCGCGGAAGAGCTGCGCGCTGGAAGCGGTCGAGAATCCGCGCTCGGCCTGCACTTTGCCAAGCAGATCCTCGACAACCGACGTTTCGCGCAGATCCGGGCCGCCGTCCGTCACCAGCGCGAGCGCAGCGTCGTACCGCTCCCGGTAAGTTAGCAGGTAGTACAACGCCGCTCGCAGGATCTCATCCTCGGAATCGCTTTCGTAACAGGCCCAGAGCGCCTTCTCCGCCGCGTCCCACTGCGCCAGTTCAAGGTGCGCGAGCACGAGTTCCCGCAGATAGCGGTGGTCGTCCGGATAGCGCTCGACCAGGACGGGTAGCAGTTCCGCGCGTCGTTCCATCTTCTCGCGTGGTGCCTGAACGCCGTAGTACCGGTTCGAGAACTCGAATCGATAAACGATGCGCACGGTCTCGGCGTCGTGCGCCGTGTCGCCGCGCCGGACCGAGTCCAGGATGCGCGCCCGGACCGGGGCATACTTCTCATCGGTGCCGGACAACGCACCCCAGTATCGAACGCCGGCGCGCTCCAGTTCGAGCATCTTCGAGAAAGCCTCGTCGTCGGTGCCTTCGAGGATGCCCTCCAGGATGGCGGCGATATCGATGGTCATCTGCGCCATACGCTGGGCCTGCCCCGCAAGCTCGTAGAGCACGCCGCGGTTGGTGGGGTGCGCCCCGGGCACGAGCAATACCCGGAATATCGTGGATTGAGTGAACTCGCTCGTCAGGTCCTGCCTGGAGAGGTAGTCGGTAGCCGCTTCCGCCAGGGCTTCGCGTTGGGGCGCCGACAACTCCAGCTTCAGCAGGTCGTGGGCCATGGAGACGAAGCCCCGGGAACCGTACTCGCCGCGCCTCTGCCGGGCGGCCGTTGCCGCAAGGTGGCGTAGCTGATCGTCGACGGACGCCTTGGCCTGGAGGTATTTCCACACGCCGTCGCCGGAGTAGAAGAAGTAAACGCTGGGATCGTCCTGCGTGGCGGGGTCAGCGAGAATGTCGAACAGTTCCTCGACGGTGATGATCTCGCGACCCAGGTCCGACTCGATCTCGAGCACCAAATCGGCATCCGCTCGAATCAGCTCGAGGAACGACTCGGCGTCGTCCTTGAGCGTCACCGCGATCGCCGCGACCAGCCGCTTGAAGTTGCTCGCGTCCAGCAATGCCCGCGCGTAGGCGAGCCCTTCGCGGTATTTGCCCTCGCCGATCCGGTCCCGGAACAGTGTCAGGAGGTCCTCGTCGTCGCCGGCAAGCCGTGCCAGGCGCACGGCAGCTTCGAAGTCGTCGTTGCGCTTCGCGTTCTCCATGTGGCGGCGGAGCAGCGGCTCGTCCGCCTGGATGTCGACGACGTCTTCGGCTTCGACCAGGAAATGCTCCTCGATAGCGGCATCCAGGTGCTCGCTGAGGGGGTCGTCTTCGGCTCGTTCGGCGACCCGGCGGGCGAAATCCGCGATGCGGTCGAGCCTGGTGTATTCGTCGAGTTCCATGCCCTCGGCATCCGAATCCTTTTGAGGAGCGGCGGCGGCATCCTCCGAAGCCCCGGCGAGTACGGCCGAAAGCTCGGTGTCGAACATCGCCTTGATGGCATCGATGCGGGCGCTGGCTACATTGCGGTGTTCGGGCCAGGTCGTGAGGAACCCTTGAGCGAGGTACTCGAAGTAGGTGCGGTAATCGCGCGTCACGCTGGTGTCGGGACCCCGGCCCAAGAATGCGAAGGGCGAGGCGTTCGCGCCGGGGCGTTCCTCCACGCGTTTCGTGGCAAGGGTGCGCAAAACATTGTCGACCCCCCGGAAGTAGAGCGCGTTGGCAACGTCGTCCTGTCCCCGGGTCTCTCGCAGCATCGCGGCCCTGGCGAGAAGCGTCAGGTCGTCCCGGCTCACGTTCAGCGCGCGCGTGTACCAGTTGAGCGACTCCTCCGGGTACCCGGTGTCGAGAAACAGGTCCGCCTTGGTCTGATCCACGTTGATCAGGCCTGTGATGTCGTTGATCAGGTCGAATGCCTGCACGGCGCCCTGCACCGCGCCTTCCTCCAGCAGAACCTTGCCGAGATTGATGAAGACTTCCGGCGGGAGTTCCTGCCGCAACCCGATCAGACGGCGGCCGTGAGTGAGTTGCCTTTCGGGATCGCCAGCGCCTGTCGAGAACCCTGCGAAACCGGTTTGCGCCGTCGCCAGCGTGACCAGTTCGCGCAGCACCGAGGGGCGCCGTACGCCCGCCTCCGAGAGCGAGTTTTCGACAGCGCGAAATTCCGCTTCCCTGTCGCCGACCTCCTGCGCAATGTCCCCGAGCAGTTGATAGAGATAGAACTTGTCGTTGTGGCCGGCGATACGCTCCAGGATGATCCGCTGGGTCCAGCGGAAGGTCCTGCGCATCGCCGGCGTCAGTTCCTCGGTGAACGTCCGCGCCCCGATCATGTTGATGATGCCGTCGATCGCGACCACGAACTCGGCGTCGTCCCCGGCGTGTTCGGCCACGTACTGGAGTATTGCGACCGCTTCGTCCCGCTGGCCCGAACTCTTCATGAGGTCGGCCATCAGCAGCAGGTTGTCACTGATCTCCGGGTGTATCACCAGCGTGCGGCGGTAGCTCGCGATGGCCTGCTGGTTGAAACCGCCCATGGAGTAGATGCCCGCTTCGAATTCGCCGCTCACACCTTCCTCGTCGAGTTCGCGCAGGCGGGCGAGCCAGTGCTGGATCTCGCTGAAACGGTCATCGGACTGCTCGGCCAGGTCGAATGCCAGCATGTTGAGCACGATATTCTGGATGTGTTCGACCTCGTTTTCGGGGTCCACCGTCACGAGTTCGCGCAGCACCTCGTCGTAGGCGGAGTAGTCGGCGAGCATCATGTGGACCTTGCCGAGCTGGCGCAGGCGTTCCGTCTCGCCGGCGTCGCTGTAACGCGCGTAGTCCTCTATGACCTCGGTGGCCGACAGGTGGTCGCCGACTTCCGTGTAGACCCGCACGAGGAGGCCAACCTCGTTGCGGTCGGCGTGTTTCCGGATGAGCTTTTCCTCCAGTTCCACGACGATGTCGCCGAGGACGTTGAGTTCGGTCGCGAGCAGCAGGAACTGGCTTTCGGCCAGGCTTCGCCGCGCGGCACTCTCGACGCTTACCCAGAGTTCGCGCCAGGCGCCCATGGCGTCTTCCTTGCGTCCGGCAACGCTGTAGAGCCACGCAAGCCGCATGCGTTCGTCGTAGCCGAGCTCGCCTTCGCGGTCGCGCAGCCGCTCGAGTATGCGGATCGCCGCCTCGGGCCTGTTAAGGCGTTCATAGGCATCGGCCAGGTCCCGAATCCCCGTCGTGCCGTCGCCAAGGACGGCTTCGAGCCGTTCCACCGCCGCGACCGCCTGCTCGGTTTCGCCGCGGCGCAGTCGCAGGTCGAAGAGGAAGATCAGCGCCTGGGGAGTTTCCCCGAACGCCGCCATCTGATCTTCGATCATGTCGACCGCTTCCTCGACGAATCCCATCTGCACCATGGCTTCGCCCGCTTCGGCGAGGATCTCGATTCGGTCGCGATTGCGTGCCGCCAGCCGATGCCAGACGGCGAGGGCGTCTTCCGGCCGGGCCATGTTCAGGTAGTGGGAGGCGAGACCGGCGAACCACGCGACGACATCGGGTTCCGTGGCCATCAGCCTCTCGTACTCGGCGACCATGTCGTCGGGCCGCCCGGCGGCGTCGTAGAGCTTGATCAGGCGGCTACGGGCGTCCACATCGACGCGGGTGTCGTCCGCGGCCTGGTAGAACGCGATGGCGTCGTCGTAGTTCTCGGTTTCGATGAGCGCGTCGACCCGGGCCTGCACGAGCATCGGATCCGGTTCACCATTGGCCCCCGTCTGCGTCGCAAGATGCGCAAGCAGTTCGTCGAGGGCATCGTCCTTGCGATAGGACTCGGCGAGCAGCGCCAGCGCGTACAGGGCGTCTGCCCGGACCTCCGTCGCCCGGTATGCGGTCCAGGCCGCCTCCTGGGCGAGGTCATGATCGCCGGCATCGATGGCCCACTGGGCAACGCGGACGTGCTGGCGGAACGGATTGCCGGATGCCTCGGCCGGGTCGTAGAGCACCAGGGCCTGGTCGGCATGTCCGAGCAGCGCGAGAGTGATGGCCGCCCGGTTGCGGAACGCGGGGTCGGCTTGAGCAGCCAACGATACCAGCGCGTCGATGTTTCGGTTGCTGGCTTCCGCCATCGTGAGGCGGATGCGAATGAACTCTTTCTCCGCCGCAATGCCGGTGGCTTCGGCGGCTTTCCGGTACCACTCGGTTGCGTCCGCCGGATTGCCTGTCGCGTCGAGGAGACGGGCCTTGAGCAACAGGGCATCCGGCGTCTCGCGGAGTGCCAGCGCCCTGTCGACGGTACCGAGCGCCCGTTCCTGGTCGCCGTGCCGCCAGTGGATGTGGGCGATCGTCAGGTAATGGTTGGCCCGTTCCTGCGCGGTCTTGTCCCGATTCTCGGCGAACACGCCGATGCGCCTGGCGGCGAGGTCGATGCTGCCGTAATCGAGAATGGTCTCGTTGTAGAGCGCTGATATCCTCTGCAGGTCGACGCGGTCGGACTCTGCATTCGACCTCACCATTTCGGCGAGTGCGCTGGCGGCCATTGCGTCGCCGGAAAGCGGGCCGAGCGCCAGCAGGATCGCCACGATGTAGCGGTACGCGGTCACAGTCGCACCTCCCGCGGCCAGCGGCGGTACAGCAGTTCCCCGATGTAGGCGGCCAGCGCCAGCAACAGCAGGAGCGGCCACAGCCGGGTCACCACGTAGGACAGCTCTCCCTGGTTTCCGGCGAGCCACTCACCCACAGGGCCCGATGGTGGAGTTCCGCCGACGCTCGCCAGGTGAACGCCCCCGGTCCGTTGGGCCAGGCGCTCGAGATCCAGCGCTCTCGCCGGGTCGACCTGCTTTTCGTTCGCGATGTCGGAAGCCGCCGGAAGGGCGATGCGCTGGACCGGCTGGTCGGCGCGAGCGAGACTGGAGGTGACTTCTACGCGCGCCGTTTCCCCGGGTGGGAGGACGATCTCCGCCTCGAACAGCCCGGGTGCGTTTTCCTTGAAGTTGATGGCGTTGGCTCCCGAGGACACGCCCTGGGCATCCACGATTACCGCCCGCGGGAAAAGCCCCGCATCGTGATTTGTCCGTTCCGCCCTCAACTCGACAATGTGTCGGCGTCGCTTGAGAGTGAGGCGGAACGGCGGATTGTCCGCCGCCGTGCGCCCAAGCAGTCTTCCCAGGAAGGAACCGTAGTCCGGCCAGTCACTCCACCGGGCCGTCCCTTCTCCGACCGGCTCCGTCATCAGGGCGGTAACCCTTCCCAGGCCGAAATGCCAACTGGCAAGGATGGGATCGCGTCCCGTAGCTTCTTCGAGGAGAGTCTCGGCTCCCTCGCGCGGTTCCACCTCGGAGTATCCGAGCAATGCCGGAACGCGCGGGTCGGCGCCGCCCCACCAGCCCTGTCCGCCGAGTGCCGTCACTTCGAAAACGCCGCGCTTGTAGCGGGGCGGCTTGCGGGTGGAAGGCTGCTTCAGGATGAGTTCGACCAGGCTGAACTGGTCGCCTACCGAGTAGAAGCGCCCCTGGCCCCAGTTGGCGATGTCCGACATGATGAGGTTGTGCCCGCCCTGTCCGGCGAGGATCGTCGAGACGTTGATATTGTCCCGCGATATGCGGCGCACCATGCGCTCGTAATTGCTGTCCTCCACCCCCGCGTCGGTGATCAGCAGAATGTGCTTGTAGCGGGTGTTGACGTTCTTGAGGCCGTAGTACGCCTCTTGAATCGCAGGGTAAAGTATGGTTCCGCCGATGGCCTTCATGCGGCCGATGGCGCGGTCGATCTCGATCTTGTTCGATGCCGGCTGCATCGGCACCGCCCAGTGCTTGGCGCCGTAGAACTCGACGATCCCGATGCGGTCGTGCGGCTGCAGGCGGCGCACGGCGATCCGGGCGACCTGCTTGGCGAGTTCGATGCGCGAACCGGCCATCGAACCGGACGTGTCGATGATGATGGCGAGGCCGACGCTCGGATCGATCTTCTCCTCCTCGCCGGTGATCTCGACAGGCAGGACGTCCGCAACGGGCGTGCCATGGTAGCCACCGTCGGCAAAGGCCGCGCCGCCGCCGCTCGCAAGGACGCCGACCCCCTGGTCCTGTACGGCGGTGACAAGACTGCGCTGGGATTCCACGGAAAAAAGGCGCGCGGGGACGTCGTCGAGCATCACGACGTCGAAGCGGGTGAAGTCGAACCCGTCGCCAAACCTGTCGGGTGGCATATCGGCCAGATCGAACCCGATGCCGAGCAGGGAATGCAGCCGGTCCACTGACGCGCTGTGCCGATCACCGACATGGAGGACGCGGAGGGGTTCCTGAACGGCGACAACACCGTGCAGCCGGTTGTTGGAGAGATCGCCATCCGCTTCGGCCGGCGCACGGAGTTCCGCGGTGATGTCGAGGAACCCGGCTTGCGCGGCCTCGAACTCGATCCCCGCGGGACATCGGGAATCGCAGTCGAACGGCCCCGAACTGCCGAGGATGTCGTCGCCGCTCGTGAGGACGACCTCGAAAGCCGTTCCGGTCCCGACGACGTCGACGGTGGCGCGAACGGACTCTCCGGGCCTCGCCGCGCTCGATCGAAGATTGACCAGGAAGGGGTCGTCGTGGGGCCGAAGCTGGACCGTGTGCACGGGAATCTCGCGCTCGAGTACCTGGGCGAGCGGCCCTCCCCAATGGCGGTCCGTACTGCGTCCGTCGGAGATCAGCATCACGGAACCGGCGAGTCCCGCGGGTATCGACTGGGCGGCGAGTTCCAGCGCGTCCCCTAGGGGCGAACGGCCATCGGTCACAGGTTCGGCGGGTGCGCGCATCCACTCGATGTCCGCGTCGAGCGGAACCGGACCATCGCCACCGACCTGGACGAGGGTGGCACTCTGGCCGGTCCCAAGCCGGCCGAGCAGGTCGCCGGCCACGGCCGCCGCCCCGTCTCGTTCCCCGGGGAACAGGCTTGAGGACTGGTCGAGAACGATGGCGTGGTGCTGTTCCACCGCACTGCGGACCAGCACCGGCTGCATCAACGCGAGGATGACAAGCGTGAGCACGAGGGTGCGGATCACGCCGTGCGCGACCCCCGGCCGCGACGGCAGGAACCACACCAGCGGCACGGCCACGAACAGCAGCGCCATGAACGGCTGCAGGAAGGAAAGCCACATGCTAAGGCACCATCCCCCGCTGGTAGAGGTACCACTCGACGCCAAGTAGCAGCAAGGCAGCGAGGATCAGCCAGGTGACTATCCCGGTGGCGGCGACCCCGCCGCCGGCCTGGGATACTGCCAACGGCGTGCCGGCGCTCCTTGCGGTGACCGCGTCGCTGGACAGGGCGACCGCCGCAGCCCTTCCGCCCGAAGTAGCAGCCCTTCCGCCCGAAGTAACTGTCCCCGCGGCGCCAAGAACGTAGTCGGCCCCGAGGGCATCGAGCGCCGGATCAACAGTGGTAGCAAGTGACCACGCCGTGGCGGCGGGCAGGGGTTTCCCGGCAGCAAGGTACGGGTGCCAGGCAGGTTCCCCGGCAAGCCACCGGGCGGTGCGGGAGACGAACAGGGGGAAGCTCCGGGAGCCGGTGAAGTTGTAGTGGGCGAGGAGTTCGTCCCAGACCGAAATACCAGCCAGATCGGCATGCCGGAGTTGAACGCCCACCGGGCGTCGTGCCTCGGCCGCGATGCCGGCGGCATCGACCTGGTCCAGTCCCAGGGCGGCGATGCTGGACCGCAGCGCAAGTTCCGCGCTGTCGTCGCCCGTGTAGGCGATCTCGAACGCAGTCTGCTGGTCGGCGGCGGGTGCGAATTCCAGGGCGGGAAGATCGCCGAACGCTGCGACGCCGCGGGGGCGGATCACGATCGACGGATCCTCGGTAACGACTTCCAGGCCCGGGTCGGCTTCGATCGCATGCGCTATGGCGGGGTCCAGATCGCCGGCGAGGGCGACCCGTATCGCGCGGCGAACCGGCAGGGTGAGCCGGGCAGCATCGTCCAGCGCGAGTTCATCGCCCGCCTCGATTCGTACCTCGGCGGAACTGCCGTCCGCGGGAAGATCGCGCACCGTGGCGACATCCGCAGCGAGCCATTCCAGGCGGTCGTCGTCGAGCCGCTGGCCGTTCACATGCACTGCAATGCCTTCCACGGGCGCCGCGTCCGGCGTGCCGCCAATCCGGACCAGGAGGTCCAGCCGATCCCAGCGTCCCGATGCGGCCGAACTGACGCCGAGCGACGCCACGCCACGATTGGATCCGCTCGTGGCATAGTCGATGGCGCGGCTGACTCGCATACCGGCCGGCAGTCCCTCAAGGACAACACGATCCGCGGGAGCACGGCCGTAGATGACGATCTCCAGCGACTCCGGCGCGACACCCGGCAGGGAGAGCAGCCGCAACTGTTCATTCAGCGCGGAAGGCGCAGCTTCGGGCGCCAGGCCCGCGAGCCGGTGGTCGAGAAGCAACCGGTCCTCGCCCGCCTTCAGCAGCTTGAGGTTGCGCGCGCCGCCCCAGATCACTTCGCGGGCACCGTCCGGCAAGCCGGCAAGGTCCGATTTCAGCTTGTCCGCCGCCTCGTCGAATTCGCCGCCCGCGGCGGTATGCGCGGAACCGTCGAGAAACAGCACGCGGTACGCGGAAGTGCGGTCGTCGTGGGCTTCCGGACCGGCGAAGGCCAGCCAGAGCAGCGTGCATATGGCGAGAACGAGGAGGTAGGCGAGAGGGTGGCGGAATACGCCTCGCAGAACCCGGACGGGCGCTTCCCGGGCCGCCGCGCGCCAGAAGATCGTGGTGGGGACGGCCACCTCCACGTGGCGGATACGCAGTAGCTGCAGGAGGAAGAGGAGGGCGGCGATCCCGGCAATTCCCCCCAGGACCCCAAGCAAGGGCAGGTTGGCGAAGCTCATACCACGAGACTCCCGCTCTCGAAGAGCACGCCGAGTTGATCGAGGACGTCCTCGTCCGCGTCAATCCGCACCAGGCCCGCATCGTAGTCGGTCGCGAAGCGTGTTAGCCGTTCGTTGAACTCGCGGTACGATTCCCGGTAGCGGGCGAGCGTCGCGGGAGTGACGGTGAGGTCCACGGCATCGCCGGATTCGCAATCGAGCAGCCGGATGTCGCCGTGCAGGTCCGGGTGCAGCGTCGGGTCGGCGTCGGTCTTCCTGACGAGTTGCACGAGGAGCAGCCGGTGGCGGCACAGGGCGAGTGCCCGCGCGATCTCCTCGGCGCCCGCCGGATCGAAGAAATCCGAAATGACGACGAGGAACCCCCGGCGCAGGCGGTGCCCCGAAAGTTCGTTCAAGATGCCGGTGAGATCGGTGCGATCACGCTCGTCAAGCGCCGCCAGGCGCTCGGCAAAGGACACCAGCCGGTGCTTGCCGGATGCGGCCTTCGCATCGATGTTCAGTACCCCGGAAAACGAAAACAGGCCGACGCTGTCGTGCTGTCCGAGCGCGATGGACGCCAGGGCCAGGGCAGCGCGGAGCCCGGCGCCGATCCGCGGCGGGTCTTCCAGGTACATGCTCCGCGACCGGTCCACGAGCAGGTAGACGGGCAGGTCCTGGCGTTCCTCGAAGACGCGGACAAAGAGGCGTCCGAGGCGCCGGTATATGTTCCAGTCGATGGCGCGCAGGTCGTCGCCCGGTACGTACGACTTGAAGTCCGCGAACTCCAGTCCGAAGCCCCGGTCGCGGGACGCCTGCTCGGCCGGCCGACCGTCGCGCGCCACCCGGCGGGCATGCAGGCTGAAGGGCTGCAACGCCGCCAGGAAGTCGGGGTCGAACAGTTCGGCGAACGTGGGGGCGTCTGCCACGGCAATCCTGTGCCTGTCTGGTTGCCGGTCCGGTCAGGCGGCCACGGCGTGGGGCGGCTTCACCGACTTCAGCACGTCTTCCACCAGTTCGTCGGACGAGACGTTGTTCGCCTGGGCGCGGAAGTTGAGCAGGATCCTGTGCCGCAATACCGGCAAGGCGACGGCGCGGATGTCATCGGCGCTGACCGCGAAGCGGTCGTCGAGCAGCGCCTGGACCTTGCCGGCGAGGATCAGGCCCTGGACGCCGCGGGGACTCGATCCGAGAGAGGCGCATTCGGCTACGCTTGACGGCGCGAGCGCATTGTCGGGCTGGGTTGCGACGACCAGCCGAATCGCGAAGGTTCGCGCGGCCTCCGGTTCGGCCACCGAGCGGACGGTATTGCGGAGACTGCGGATCTCCTCGCCGTTGGTGACCGGCTGGATGTCGACATCGTCGGCGCCCGTGGTGCGGTCGAGAATGGCGTGGTATTCGTCCTCGGCGGGATAGCCGACGACGAGCTTGAACAGGAAGCGGTCGAGCTGGGCCTCGGGGAGCGGGTACGTGCCTTCCTGCTCGACCGGGTTCTGCGTCGCCATGACGCAGTATGGTTCATCGAGCTTGATCGTGCGCCGCCCCACTGTCACCTGCTTTTCCTGCATGGCTTCGAGCAGGGCGGACTGGGTTTTCGGCGTCGCCCGGTTGATCTCGTCGGCGAGGATCAGGTTGGCGATGAGCGGGCCCTGCTGGAAGGTGAGTTCGTGTCCGCCGCCAGCGGTCTCGGTGAGGACCATGATGCCCTGGATATCCGCCGGCATCATGTCGGGCGTGAACTGGATGCGGGAGAACGCAAGGCTCACTGCCTCGCTCAAGGACCGAACCAGCAGGGTCTTGCCGAGACCCGGGACGCCCTCGAGCAGCACGTGGCCGCCCGCCATCATCGCGGTGAGCACGCCGTCCACGACGTGCTCCTGGCCGACCACCATCTTGCCGACTTCCATTTTGACCCTGGCGAATACCGCCCTGAATTCCGCTGCGCGTTCCCGCGCTTCGTCTGCTGTCGTCATGTTGCCTCGTTCAGTCTGCCGTGTTGGATGTGGAATCGGCCCCGGCGAGATCGCGGGCGCGTTCCGCCAGGAAGTAGTCGCGCACCGTCTCCTGCATCCAGGGCGCCAGCGCCGGATGGGGCAGGTAACCGATGGATTCGCTCCGGCTGCCGCGGTCGGCCGCATTCGCAGCGAGGGACGTCTTGGGTTCCGGCTCCGCTCTTTCGCGTTCCACCTTGATGCGTCCCGGATTGGACTTGCCGCGCAGGTGGTCGGGCATCGGCACGCCGAGCAGCATGGCGGCCACCCCGCGCGTCTTCTTCAGGCCGCTGGGCCCGCCGCGGCCGTTGGCCTGCTCGTTTTCCTGGTCGCTCAGGCCCGAGGGGCTCAGGGACCGGTCCACCGCCGCCTTGCGGTTGTTCAGCATGGGCTTGCTCGCCGACGCGGCCTTCTGTTCCTCGTCCTCTTCTTCGTCGGCGTCGTCAGTGGCATCGCCCTCGTCCTCGTCGTTGCGGGCCTTGTCGTCCGCCGCGGCCTGGTCGGAAGCGGACGTCCGGCTGCCCGAACTGCGCCCGGTGCCGCCGCTCACCCCCTTGGACGCCTCGGGCTGTTCCTGTTTCGTTTCCTCCGGACGGCTCTTGTTCTCCTTGCGAGGTTTGGCGGGCCGTTCGCGCGGCGGCTGTTTTTTCGACGACCCCTCTCCGGACGCGCCTGCGGCAGCCTTGCCGGCCTGCTGAGCCAGCGACGCCGCCTTGCTGCTCTTCGCCGACGACGAGCGGGCATCGCCGGTACCCGACTGGGACCGGGCCGTGCGCTCCGACTCGCCCTCTGACTCTCCCTGGCTCGGGTCGGTGGGACGGTGGCCGTCCAGGCTTCGCCGGGACGACTCCTTGGGGAGGGGCGGCTCGGTACTTTCCTCCGCGGCAGCTTCGGGTGTGGCCGGGAGTCCGGCAGCGCCTTCGTCCGCCAACGCGACTAGTGAACTCCCCGTGATGGGCGGGAGTTGGCCAAGCAGGACCGCACCGGCAAGAAGCAGTGCCGAAACGGCGCCCAGCGGCCAGCGCCGGGCTCGCAGAACGGGTGGCGGCGTGCGTACCGCGGGCAACTCCGTGTCAAGAGCCCGTTGGGCGAAGGGCGCGGCGTCCTCCACGGCGGCCTGTTCGAACGGGCCGGAGGGTCCGCGGGAGACGAACTCGTCCGCCGCCTGCAGGCGCCCCTTGAGATCCAGCATCGTATCGAAAAGCGCAAGGCAAACGCGCCGGTCCGTCTTCTCGCGCAGGATGACCACCAGTGCGTAAACGGCAACTATGACGAAAGGTGCGGCGACGGCCAGTGCCACGGTGGCCATCGGGGCGAATGGCCAGAGGGAGGGACCGGCCAGGCCGGCCAGGTTGCCGATCAGCGCGAGGCATGGAACGATGAGGGCGGCGGCGAACAGGTGGACGAAAGCCTTGGCCGCCGCTTCCTTCGCGGCCCAGAGGCGGAGTCGCTGCCGTCCGCGGAACACGACCTTGTCAAGGTCGATACCGATCCCCGCCGGTTCGGTATCGCGCTCAGCCATCCGAAGACTCCCTGGCAAGCAATGGATCGTCAGGGTCGAGCAACGGGCGTATCCGTTCAAGGCCTTCGAGGGCGCTCTCCTTGATGGCGGGCGGCGCCGGGGTCAGTTCCGATGCCGCGCGCTGGTAGCTGGAATAGGCTCGCCGATTACGGCCCAGTGCCTCGTAGGCGCGCCCTAGTTCGTGACGCACCACGCCGTCCAGGCGCGGGTCGCCGTAGAACGCCGCCGAAAGGAAAGTCCTCCAGGCATCGTGGGCCCTGCCGGCGTGCAGGTATCGATCCCCGAGCATGAGCTGGATGTTCTGGCGCAGGGATGGCCGGTCGGAACGGCCGATATAGGCGAGAGCTTCCTCGCAAAGGGCGATCACGAGCTCCGCGCGTTCGTCCTTGCGATCGGAGTTGAACAGGGGAAACGCGAAACTGGACACGTAGTGGGTCTTGCGCGGCTCGGGGGTCACCGACAGACCTATGGCGACCGTTCGCATCTGCGCTTCGTCCGGCATACCCGCTTCCAGGCCGAGCCCGAACATCAGGCCGGCCGCTTCCTCGATGTTGCGGTCTTCGGGCCAGCGCTTGGCATAGGCCCGCAGGGCATCCATGTCTTCGGCGGCTGCCGCGGCGTAGAACTCGGCGTCCGCTTCCGAATAGTTGCTGTCCTTCTGCGGCATCAATGCCAGATAGCCCGCGGTCGGATTGATCTCCAGGCGGTATGCGGACCAGAGCCCGAGCCCCGGGCGCAGGAGCCAGTCCGTACCCGGATCCTCCTGCGGATCCTCGAACGGCTGCGGGAACAGCGCGACCATTCCCGACAGGCCCAGGGCGGGCGGCGCGCCAAAGGCGATGTCGTCGACATCCCCGGCCGGCTTGCCGAGAGCCTCCGCGATCTCCTGGTTGAGATAGGTGTGATAGCCGGCGGTGCCGAAAGTCATCGACGCTGCCTTGCCGCCATCGTAAGAGACGGGCACGTGAACCTGGTTGCCCACCACGCGGACCTCCTCGACCACGGCGAAGAAGTCCTCCCGGGCCTCCTCAGCGTCCGCGTCCGCGGCCGGTGTGAGTGTCAGCACTTCCGCTTCGAAGTCGAGGCCGAAGGCAAAGGACTGCAGCACTGGCCAGCCCATGATCACGGATACGTCGACGTTCTCGAGATCGTTCGAGTGACGGGCGGTGAAATCCTCGAGAAACGGTCCGGTCGCCATGCTGACGGCATCCCGCGGCACTTCCAGCCGGAATCCGTCCGCGAGCACCTTGAGTGTCTCTTCCCCTTCTCCGAACGCCAGGGACCCAAGCACGTTCCGGTGCATCGCGAAGGCCTCCGGCGCCGCGTAGTCAATGACCAGGTGGGTTTCCTTCTGGAACGTCTCGGTCTGCAGAGTCGCGCGGATCAGGACGCTATCGCCGAGTGACTTCGCCTCGATCTGGCCTCCGGAGTTCTGGGCGCTGGCGGCGATGGTGGACGTGACGGCAACCAGCACCAGCAGCCAGCGGGCCACGACTATCTGCGCCGAGAACATACCGTGTGCTCGACTGGCCGTGTCTGACGTAGTCATCCGCATTGCGAGAGGTGAACGTCCGCGATAGCACGGCAATCTGATTGCCGTAGCTTACGGGAACCTGAACTGCTGTCGCTATTCGGGAAGAAGCTCAGCCAGCTTTCTCTCCAGGGACTCGCCGCGGAGATGTCTCGCCACCCGCTTGCCGTCACTGGTGATCAGGTAGTTGGCCGGAATGCCCCTCACGCGGTACAGCTTCGCGATGGTGCTGTCGAAGGCCTCGCCGTCGCAGACGTTCAGCCAGGGAATCTCGTAGTCGTCGACCGACGCGGTCTTCCAGGCTTCGGGATCCTCGTCCAGGTTGACCGACAGGATCTCGAAACCCTTGTCGCGGAAATTGGCGTAGGCGGACTTGAGGTACGGAATCTCGGCGATGCACGGGCCGCACCAGGAAGCCCAGAACTCGACCAGCGTATACCGATTCTCCTTGAGGACATCCTCCAGGCGAATCTCCTCGCCATCCAACGTCAGTGCCGAGAAGTACTTCATGGCCCTGGCGATCTCCTCCACCCTCCGGTCGCGCAGGGCGTTCATGAGATCAACAGCCCGGTAGTCGCCGAGAACGGCGCGCAGCTCTTCGAAGGCCGCGTTCTGGTCATCGTCGTCGCCTTCAAGCCAGGCGGCCTGCAGGGCGAGGAGGCGGGCCGTCGGGTCGTCGTGATTCAGGTAGATTCCCTTGAGCCGCTCGTCCGCCTCGTTTTCGGATTCGGTGGCCGCCGATCCGGGGAAGATCAGCCGGTTGTAGTTTCCGCCCGTGAACCGAAGGCTGCCGCCCGTGGCGCTTGCGACCTGGAATCGACCGGCCGGCTCGACGACGCCGCGCACGGCCGTGTCCTCTGTATCCTCCACGAGCAGCCTTACCTCGGCGACGAACGGGTCTTCGATGTCGGCGCGGACGGTCGCCGCGCCATTCTCGACGAACGCGAGGTCGAGAACTTCGAAACCGCCCTCGCTTCGCGGATCGGCATAACCGAGTTCGAGCAGTTCGCCCTCGTGTTGTTCGAAACCCGTGGCCGTAATCGTCGTTTCCACGGCCTGTGAAACGCCAACAAGGCACACCAAGAACCCTGGCTGCAAGGCAATTCTGATCTTTGCCATCATGTCTCCCGATTGATCCCAAATACTCCCGCAGTGTTCAGCGCAAAACTTACCGCAGCCTGAAAGCTGGTGCATCCGCCAGTCGAAGCCCCGTAAAGGGTGTTTCGTTCTTAAGCGGTCTATTCGCCGTACAACTCCGCCAGCGTCTCGTCCAGTTTCCGCTGACGCAGGTTCGTGCCGACGATTTCGCCGCTGCCGCCCCTGGCCAGGTAGTTTGCCGGAATGCCCATCACGCCGTAGAGCTTCGCCGACTCGCT
>JAPOYI010000060.1 GCA_026706665.1 Gammaproteobacteria bacterium
CCTGCGCTGAGTTGCGTGAACACCCCGGCGGGGGCGTCGGTCTGACCGTGGGTGCTGCTGCCCCAACACACCGCCTCGCCGCGGCGATCCAGGGCGCAGACATGGACACTTCCAACGGCGACGTCCTGATAGGGGGTGTGGTCGAACCAGGGAGGTGGCGGAATGTTCAGGTCGTTACCCCAGCAGTAGATCTCGCCGTCTGTGGTTATGGCGCAGGCGTTCTGGGAGCTATAGGGGGCTAGGTGCTCGGCGTACTCGTCGGGGATGTCGTAGTCCACCCAGGTTTCGTCGTACTCGTGGTAGCGGTTGGGGAATGCGGGCTCCCAGCTATATCCGACGCTGATCTTTCGGATTGTTTCGTTCTCGGGGAACGGGTAGTAGGCGTGATTGGTGCTATAGACGGTCCGCGAGGCCATGTCGGTGACTTCGCTGCAGGCGACACCACCTGTCGCGACGGCGGTGCAGACATCGATACCGACGTCGAGCGCCGTAACGGGGCCGGGCGGCTGAGCGGGTTCAGCGTCAACGAGCCAAGGGCTGGGGTCGTAGTCGCCGAGGGCGGCACAACGGGCCGTCCCGGCGGCGTCGAGCGCGCAGACCACCGTCGAACACAGTACCTCTATTGGCTCGAAAACCACTTCGTAACGGTTCGATCCGGCGGACGTGCGCGCCCTGCACTTCCGTGTTCCCCCGACAGTTACGGACTCGTAGTCGCCTTCAAGGGTGAACCGCGAATCGCCAGCACAGCGGATGGCGTCGTGCTGCACGCCGCAGGTGTGCGACGCGCCCGCGTCGATAGCGCTGTAGCCGCCGCCGGGCATGCCCCGGTTCACCCACTCCAGGCTAGAGGGTACGCCCCGGGTCGGGGATCGCGCTTCGGTCCGATCCGGCGCAGCGGACCCGCCGCTCGGCGTCCGGTCGGCGTCCGGGGAGGGGGAGTCGAGAGCCGTCGCCGTCGTGGCTGGCTCGCCCTTGGGGCGGCTCCGGCCAGGTAGAGCGTCGGGGCCCCAACACTCCAGGGTTGAATCTGGTCGAATCCCGCACGCCTGGCTGTCTTCGACGGCTATGTCCAAGAACGCGCCGCCGGGCGCCTCCGGCCACCAGCCGTACTCTCCGTGCGAACACTCCACCGTGGCGTCCCAGCGGAGTCCACAATAGTGAGCGCCGCGACCGTCGAAGTCGGCGAACGGACCCGCCTGCGCCACATCGGGGCCGAAGTCGCTGAGCTGCCGAAATCGGCCGGCGTAGGACCACGTGCCTCCGCGTTCAGCGGTGCGGTCTACGCATTCCAACCTGCCGCCGGAGTGCAGCCCGCAGAAGTGATAGTCCATGCTCAGCGACACGAACGCGGCGTCGGGCAACGGGCCTCCGTACCGCCAACGACCCCAACAGGTCACCCGTCCGCCCGGGTGCAGGCCGCAGGCAGAACCGGTACCCACGACGACGTCAATGAACGTTCCTGGCGGCGGCGCCTGCACCCACCATTGGTCGTCGCCCCAACACTCCGGTTCCCCGCTCGGACGCAGGCCGCAACTCAACGCCGAACCTGCCGCCACGGCCTTGAACACCCCACCGGGGGCCTCGGTCTCCCCGGCGTCGTCGTCTCCCCAGCAGGCCGCCTGCCCGTCCGGGCGAAGGCCGCACACATGATCCGATCCAGACGCTATGCCCAAGAACGGGCCCTCGGGGACGGTCCAATGCGCCGCGCCCCGACCCCAACACGTCACTCTGCCGGTCACGCCTAGAGCGCAAGTATGATCGTCGCCCGCTTCGATCTCCCGGAACCGACCTCCGGGCGGCCGCACCGGCAACTCGTCACCATCATTCCAACAAATGACTTCTATATCCTCACGAACAGCGCAGAACAGCGCGTACCCGCTCTCAGGCGGATGCGTCTTCCGCACATCGAACGTTGTGAACGGCCCTGCCGGGGCGGGCCCCGAACGCCAGCCCGAGCAATGACCAACCACAATTTGGTCGGGGCCGGGATCACCGTGAATGGTTATGGTGTGCGAAGCGAAGGAACCCTCTCCCTCGCCACACGGGCCGCTCACCTCCTGACCCCAACACGCCAGCTCACCGTTCGGTCGCAGGCCACAAGTGAACATACCACTGGCGCGAATCTCCTCGAAGGGGCCGTCCGGCGGCGACGCCTGCCCGTGCCAGTCGTTGCCCCAACACGCCACCGATCCATCCCTGCGCAGACCACACCCATGTCCGTGACCCAGAGTAACGTCGACGAACTGGCCTGCGGGGGGCTCCCACACGTCTATCCCCACGAAGCGGGCATCAGAATTGATGGAACACGCAATCCTATAGTCCATTGATATGCCGCACAGCGAATTGTAGGTCATATCAATTGTTCTGAATCGATGTTCAGCAGACAGCCGGTTAATCGATCCCACCAGACCGCCGGGACTCCAATCTCTAGAAGAGATATCGACACCGTTGGAGTTGAAGTGCCGACCCCAGCACACCAATTCCCCGTCGACCCTTACGGCGCAGGCGGAATTCTCCGCTATCTCGATTTCAACAAACACACCTTCGGGAACCTCTTCTTTGATCGCCTTCCCACTCCTCCAACAATCAATCTGGCCACCCACACGAATCCCACAACCGAAACTTTTGCCAATCGCGATGCGCTCGAATCTCCCCTCCGGCTCGTGACCTGATCGATATAGATTGCGACCCCAACACTCGATCTGACCGTCAATTCTCAATGCGCATGCATACGGGCCGCCCGCATCTACAGACTTATAGCCGCCAGCCGACGCCCCCGGAGCAATTGTCTCAACCTGAGTCCACAAATACTCACTCTGCGCGGCGGGCGACGAGCCCTCTTCCAGCACTCGGCCCTCAATAGAATCGCCACTTCGCACACTGGGAGCTATTTGTAGAAATCCCAAGATGACGAGGCCACTTACACAGGAGCGACGGAGCGGCAAAGACCACGTCCTAGAAGGGTGCCACATTCGGCTGATCAGTCGTCGACTTTCCAACAATGCGGTACTCCTCAGTTCAGTACCAGAGGACTCATTGGACTCATCTCCTCGAGATTTGACACGTTATCACTTAGCAGTCACGGTCTTGGGGCCGGACTCGACGACGTTCGCGTCGGGGGCGACTTTGGCGAGATTGATCCCGCTGCGGGCGCAGCTGAACTCCAACTCCCCCGACGCTGCGGTCAGGGTCTTGGCGCTGTCCAGAGAGGCCACCGTGTACGGCGGCGCGCCGCCGGTGACGGTGAAGCCCACCCGCATCGTGCCCACACCTGCGCGGGTATTCCCTTCGGCGCGGCCTTCCGAGCCCAGACAATACGAGAACGAAACGAATGCAACTACCCGACGTAGGCCAATGGAGGGCCAACGAGGAGGCGGTCTCGCAGTCACGGGTGCCACACTAACTGAGTTGTTCATGTGACAGTGGGTGATTGGGCATGCCCTGTTGCCTTGAGCTCTGGAGTAGTGGCTGCTTGGCTGGGGAGACCTCTGGACGATGCCTGGGCTGATACATCGGTTCACGCCCGCAGGGATGGCTCGTGGCACCGAGGAAGGGGGATGCCGGGCATCGATTGCCCGGCTGTCCGGGTCAGGTTATGCGGCGAACGGCGCTGAGGATGTCGGAGATGTTGGGCAGCCAGGCGTCCTCCAGCGGCGGGCTGAAAGGGACGGGGGAGTTGGCGGCGGTCACCCGTGCGACAGGGTGGCTGAGGCTGGCGAAGGTGTTCTCACAGATGACCGCGGCGATCTCGGCGGCGAGGCCGCAGCGGCGGGGGCTCTCCTCCACC
>JAPOYI010000158.1 GCA_026706665.1 Gammaproteobacteria bacterium
GGAGGATCGTCGGGGAGAGCGCGACGTACGGCAGGGCGGGGCTGGCGGCCAGCATCCGCAGGAACTGGCGCCGGTCGGTCTGCGGGGCGCTCGGGTTGGGCATGTCACGCTCCTCGAGACGGCTGGCCTCACAGTATCATGCTGGCGGGCTGGCGTCGCACCTCCAGCGCCGATACGAAGGGAGAGATAACCGTGGCCAGGAAGCTGCTGCCCAGCCACACGATCCCGAAGCAGACCTACCGCGTCCGAGTCCGCATCACAAGCGGCGAGCCCTTGCGCGAGGAGGCGACCTACAGGGTCCGGGCCATCAACGCCTGGGAGGCATTCGACCGCGCTGGCATTGATGGGCTCCACTTCTTCAACGATGACGACGAGGCGTACGGCCACACGTTTGCCGCCTACGTCCGCTGCCTGGCCGGCGGCCCGCTCCACCGCTTCGACGGCGAGTTCCCCACGCCGTAGGAGCGATGCGGTGACGAACAGTCGGTCGCAGGTTGGAGCCCGAGGAAGAGCGGGTCGAGCCGGCAGTGGACGACCGTAGCCTGTTGGCGCTCTTCGGCAAGCTTCACGTGTGGCGCGCTCACGGCCATCGCGCTCCGCACAAGCCTCTCCTCGTGCTCTGGGCAATCGGCAGGTGCCTCAGAGGCGAGCCGCGCATGGCACCGTACAGTGAGCTTGCGGAACCGCTGGGCGACCTGCTGCGTGAATTCGGACCTCCCAGGAAGGCAGTTCACCCCAGCTTCCCGTTCTGGCGCCTGCGGGCAGACGGTGTCTGGGCATTGGACGGCGCGGCGGAGGTCACGGTCACGAAGAGTGGCGACGCGCACGAGGGCGCACTTCGGAAGCACAACATCCACGGTGGATTCCCCGAGGCGATCTACGACGCGCTTCACCAGGACCCCGGGCTGGCGATGCGGGTTGCCCATTCGCTGTTGGACGCGCACTTTCCGTGGACGCGCCACCGCGAGATCCTTCGGGCGGTGGGCATCGAAGCGGATTTCGTCGAGTCGCGCCGAAGGCGTCGAGATTCCGCGTTTCGGGGTCGCGTACTCGAGGCCTACGTCTACAGGTGCGCCGTGTGCGGCTTCGCCGTTCGGCTGGGCGACCGACCGGTCGCCATCGATGCCGCGCACATCCGATGGCATCAAGCTCATGGCCCAGCCACCATCTCGAACGGCATCGCGCTCTGCTCGCTTCATCATGAACTGTTCGACGCAGGCACCTTTACGCTCGCGGGCGAGAGACTCCATCCCTCGCGTCTGAAGTACTCGCGTCCACGACGCTCGACCGCTTCTGCCCAGCGGGTCGCCGAGGTCGGGCCAACGAGAGACAGCATCCCACGGCCGGTCGTTGTCGTCGCTCCGCTGATAACTGGTGAAGGTGTGGAGGAAGCGCTCGGCCGTTACCACGGCATGCCGGTCCGCCTGCCGGCGGACCGAGACTTGTGGCCTGCCCCGACGTACTTGAAGTGGCATGCACGGCAGGTGTTCAAGTCGTCCGCCGACTCCGCGCGGTCGCTTCGTCCTTCATGAGGGTTCTGCGTACTGGTCCGTCGTCTCGGGCGGGACATCCCGGGTCGGTGATTCGGCTGATGTCGACTGGGCGCCGGACGCGGAGTCGGTACTGGGTGGCCCTCGCTCGGCTCGCGCTGTACGTCCTTTCGTTCTCAGCGCCGCTGAGGAACGCCACGAGCCCCTAATGCACCTTCTCCTTGGCGCCCACCTTGAACTCGAACACCGTCAAGGCCTCTTCGGGCCACGTGATCAGCTCGCTGTTGGGGCCGCCGCGGCTGGACATTCCGAGTGGCCGGCCGATATGGTTGACCCCGAAGGCTTACGAAGCGCGCGCCGGGCGTTCAACGACGCCCCACCTGAGCGGGATGACCGACTTCGACTCCGGTCGGCGATGGACCGACAGAGAAGGATTGACCGAGGAGGACTCCTAGGGTGACCTTAGCGGCCAGTCCGCGTCGCTTGTACAGATACACGAATCTACCCGCAGTGATCTACATGTTGCGCCAGCGGAGGCTCACCCTGCTTGACCCTGCACGATGGGACGATAGGAACGACGCTGCCTTCTTGGCGGAATACAAGAGACGCAAGCGCGCGGCGGCTGTGTTGGCGCTCTGCTTCTTTCAGACGCCAGAGAAACGGCACTATTGGCGAGGGTATGCCGACGGCATGGACGGCGCCGCCGTAGAGTTTCGTGCAGAGCGACTGTTGCCGGCGTTGGAGAACGTTCACAACGTAGCGCACGGCCATGTCGAGTACAGAACGTTGCAGGATGTCCGCGAGAAACCCCTCAAGGTCGACGACCTACCATTCATCAAGCGGAAGGCGTATGAGGACGAAGAGGAGTACCGTGTGACTTACACCGACAAGGAAAAGTCAATAGACTTCTTGGACTGTGACATAGACTTGAATTGCATCCTGCGTGTAACGCTGAGCCCGCGGCTTCCTCAACGTTTCCTTGACGTCGTAAGGCAGACACTGCAGGGCATCGCAGGGTGCGGCGAACTGAAGGTCATCCGCTCGAGGCTAATAGAGAGTGAAGCGTGGCAGGAGTGTGCGTATGGAGCGAAGCGGTAGCGCAAACCGTCTTGGCCTCAGTCAGCAGAAAACGATGCTCGGCAGACTGCTGGGTCCGAGCGGTAGGTGTGCGGCGCGGTAGACCCTCGATGTGTCGACGGAGTTTGCCAGCGGCCTTGGGCGTCACGGTCGTCAGGGCGCTACCGAGGTTCCTTTGACGAGACGTTGCGCGCACACCCGGCCATCGAGTCCGGCGGCGTTTACGACGATCGGCACGTCCTGATGAACACCGCACGAGCCGACCGGACCGCTATCCGTAGGACCAGGCTGTCCCGCCCGGTGGCGCTCGCGCTGAGCGACGGCCTCATCCAAGAAGAGCGGACGTTTTTCGACTACGGCTGCGGTCGCGGCGACGATCTACTGCGGTTGCACAAGATGGGTATCGACGTGTCCGGCTGGGATCCCGCGTTCTTTCCGGCAGAGGCGCGTGCGGAGGCCGACGTCGTGAACCTGGGCTACGTAGTCAACGTCATAGAGGACCCCGCAGAGCGCGCCGTCGTGCTGACCGCCGCCTGGAATCTCGCCCGGATTGGGTTAATCGTCGCCGCACGCCTTGACTGGGAGGGGAGCGACGCGGCGGTCGATTTCGTGGGCGACGGGATCGTGACCAGGAAGCGCACCTTCCAAAAGTTCTTCACGCAGGAAGAGCTTCGACGGTGGATTGAGACGGTCTTGGGCAAACCCGCGGTCGCCGCGGGACCGGGCATCTTCTACGTATTCCGGGACGATGCGGCCGCGCAGTCGTTCGCCGTGAACCGTGTGTCGAGGCGGCGACAGATCCCTGACCTCGAGCGTTGTCAGGCGTTCGTCGCCGACCACAAAGAACTCATCGAGCCACTAGTCGCCTTCATTGCGAAGCGGGGTCGCCCTCCAGTTGATGGCGAACTCGCGACGGGACCGCAAGTGACACGCGTCTTCGGCAGCGTCACCCGAGCCTTCGCGATGATCCGCCGTGCTACTGGCGCCGACCAGTGGGATAGCATCCGGGAAGAACGTCGGGCGGATGTCCTCGTTTACCTTGCCCTGGCGGCATTTCCAAGGCGTCTTCGCTTCGGCGCTCTGCCTGAGGAACTCCGCAGGGATGTCCGGGCCTTCTTCGGGTCGTACAAGTCCGGATGTGCCGAGGCTGACGCCCTCCTATTATCGGCCGGCGACCAGAACGTCGTAG
>JAPOYI010000145.1 GCA_026706665.1 Gammaproteobacteria bacterium
ACTTCGTGATCGGCGATGCGATCGACACCGGACTCGAGGTGTACGGCGATGCAAGGGCCGGGAACTACGGCGAGGCCGCGGTCGGCGCGGTAGTGCTGGGATGCGACCTACTCAAACCATGTAAGCTAATCGACAAGGGTTCGGAGATCGCGAAACCGCTTGGCCGAGCGCTACGTAAACGGCTGCACGCAGAGGGTCCGCCGCCCCCGTGGATGAAGAAACCGCAGGCCCATCACGACCTACCGCAGAAGTTCCGCGATCAGTTCGAGGCCAGGGGGATCGACATCGACGACCCGAAGTACGGAAGATGGGTCGAAGGCGGCCCGGTTGGAGACCACCAAAAATGGAGTACGCGCTTCAACCAGGAGTGGGAGGTGTTCCTTCAACGTAACCCGAGCGCCGAGGAGATAATGGAGCAGATGAGGGACATGAGGAAACGGTACCGATGAGATTCTACGGAATCGGCCACAATACGTTCCGCACAAAGGGGATGCCTTGGATAACGGCCTACTCGCGCGGAGTCGAGATATCGCCGGGGTGTCCGGCGTGCGGAGTCGTTCGTCGTTGGGCAGGTTCGAAAATGTCCGCTCTTCTGGAAGCAGGAGGAGCCCGATACTGGCCGGACCTCCTCGGCTGTGGTTCTCTGCTTCTTTTCGTGGCATCCGGGCGCTTTGTGGACGCAATGATGACGGCAGGAATGCAAATGGAACTCGGAGGCCGCATGTCGATAGGGGAGCCAGTGCCAGAGAGACTAAAGCTCGCGGAGGCTCCGACCTACTATTGGGTTGATGGAACCAAGCATCGGGCCGCGGCGATGAACTATGACGCGAGCGGATTCGTGGGTGTCACTCTGTGCGAAGAGTGCGGCCGCGTGACGTACGACATCCCGAAGACCAATGCTCGGATGTATGGCGATCCACCTGCACCGATCGTGTTTGACTACGACCCGACATTCGGCATGGACCTCTTTACGACGGACATGACGCCTTTCACCTTTTTCTGCACGGAACGCGTGCTCGAGTGCGCCAAGCGACATCGGCTGATCAACGTGGCGTTCCGGCCCGTGGAAAAAGGGGCTCTCGCGGAGCCGCTGAGGTATTGACAGCTGCGGCGACAAGACACGTGCGCTCCGGGGTTCGCTAGATGCAAGTGACGAGGTTCTACCGAATCCAGGATCGGACGTTATTCGCGCGCGGCATGCCATGGATAGGGGAGTTCACGGATGGGGTCGTGCGCACCGACGAGTGCAAGATCTGCGGGGCGGCCCGGCTTTGGCCTACCAGCGTCATGCGTGCACGCTTGGACCCGAATCGGGGAACGCAATGGCCCGATATGATCGGCGACGGCCACCTCGTGTGGCTGTTCATCGCTTCCGGCCGTTTCGTGGAGGCGCTTCGGGAGGAAGACATCCGAGTGGAGCTCGGCGGTCGCATCGGCTTCACCGCGCCGGCGCCGAAACGCCTGTCCTTGGCCGACGCGCCCGCCTACCACTGGATGGACCCTGAGCGACACCGAGCGGCGAAGATGGACTATGCCGCGAGCGGCTTCGTCGGCGTGGAGCGTTGCGCGTCGTGTGGACGGCAGTCGTACGACATTAAAGCGTCGAGGTCCGACCAGAGCCCGCAGGTGTTCGACTACGACACGTCGTCGGGCCTGGATCTGTTCACGACCGACATGGGAATGGGGTTCTACTGCACGGAACGGGTCCTTGAGTGCGCGACGAAGCACCGGCTGACGAACGTCGCGTTCTGGCCGGTAGAGGGGGCCCGTTGGCTAAGCCAGTGAGGTACTGGAGGTGAGGACTTTGGGTTCGCCCATTGTCGACCACTGGGGCAATGGGGACGGATTGAGTTCATTCGGGGGGCAGTTGGGGACCGAAACCTGCTTGCTGAGAGAGCGTGCGCCGTGCGCGATGAACTTCCCGGAGGTACTCTTGCTCCATCGCCATCGTCTGTTCGGTGATGGGTCAATGTGGGAAATGAATCTGGGCTTCTACTAAACTAATACGGGAAACAACAGGAGCAAGTGCCACTTGAACGTGTTATGCGGGGCGTGAGTCTCATGTCGGACGGAAGGACGCCAAGGATCGAGACGTGGTACCGACCCCGCGTTCGTTTCCTCGGGGAGCAGCTGAGAGGGCCCGAGGATGCACTGAAAAAAGGCGTAATCGTGCGGCGGTGGCAGGAGCAAGCCGGTGCGGGTCCGCTGCGTGCCTACTTTGCCCGAGTGGCTTACGCCCGGGACGGGGATACAAGCATCGCTCTGTGCATTGCATCGGAACGAGACAAGGAGGAACAGCTGGTCGAAGCCACCGCTGCCGCGTTCCAGGGGGGTGTTCAGTGGGGTGAACACCAGGACATGCTTCTGGTGGATGAGCAGCAGGAAAGGCGGCTACGCAAGGTGTGCTGCCCGTTCTTCGGTTCGGCGCGGTTCACCGCACCGGACTTCTGGCTGCGTTCTGCCGAGGGGTACGATCTCGAGGATCCGAGGGCGTACTACAAGGAGCGGTCGCTTGCGGGTGGGCACGGAGACGGATACATGGTGTGCGAGATCGATCCGCCCATCATCGGCCAGAGGTATGGTCTTGGTGCCTGCGACATCGACAGGGTCGTGTTCGCCAGCCGCCATGAGGGAGTGTCGCTCTTCCCCATCGAGGAGTGGCCGGCGTACGTGCATGTGGGTCGGTTGACCGTGCCTTTCGCTGAGGACGAGTTTGCGCTGAAGCGCGACGATCTTCGCGTCATGGCCTGGGCGGAGCTATACGAAAGTCGACCAGTGGACAGGCCAGGGGTGTCGCAATGTCGCTGCTGAGGCAACTGGGGAGGATTGCGAGGGAGGAGGACTCGGAGGTGGGCTTGGTGGTACGAGGATCTCAATGCGTGGCTAGTGGAGGAGATTCCGGAACTCGGGGAGCCCTATAGGAAAGAGCTGGAGAGCTGGAGTGGTGGGGGTCAGGAGAAACCAGGTCCTCACGTTATCTACGGAAACGTGCTGACCCATACATCATCCGACTGCTGGAGTCCGGTGATGATGCTGAGGCGATCAAGAGAGCGTTCGGGCTGCTAGAAACGCTGCTCGCGCACGAAGATGTGCCCGTGCAGGAAGTTGCAGCGGTCACGGTTCTCGAAGAACTGCAGGGAAGCCCGGAATGGCTGAACCTGATGAGGCCGCATGTAGGTCCATTGGCCAGACAGGCGGTTCGGGAACTTGCCCAGTTCTGGCGCGGCGAGTTGCTGGATTGGTGACGGGACAGTCGGTCAAGGCGGTAAGGCCGATTGCCGATGCGCGCCACGTCACTACCCCGGTCGTCGCAGAACGTCACACCTTCGCTGACCGCAGCCGGCAGTAGTCGCGGGCATCCGGTAGTGACGGGGCGCGGAAGGCGACGCGAACCCTGTGGCGGCGGGCGGGTACCTGCAAATTTAGCTGGTGACCCGCTGATGACGCCTGTATAGTGCGCGGCGCTTTGGAGCCGTCCTTTGACGGCCTCGCCGGGGCCACCCGGAAGTCCAGGGCGTCCTGGGCGCGTCGAAGCAATTCGGCGTTGACCGTAGCAGCTACGGCCGTGAACCGGGGAATACCCGGTAGTCCGGGAAGCCGGACGCGCCTGGAGCAATCCGGCGTCTGTCGGGGAAACCCGGCCCGGGCGCGGAACACCGCGTCCGACGTGCCAAGCCGCGAGAATACCGCGGCGACCGGGGAGATGCACCGGGCAAGGCACG
>JAPOYI010000059.1 GCA_026706665.1 Gammaproteobacteria bacterium
ATCGGCCCGCAGACGAACTCGACGTCCCCGTCCGGCTCGCACTGCGCGGCGGCGGTCGCCGCCAGGAGGGCCAGTCCGGCCGCCGTCAGGAGAGCCGCTCGAAGCACCTGTCGCATCATCGTGTCCTCCAGATCGCGCGCCGTCAGCTTGCGCGCCCGGCAAGGGTACTCCGTTCGCCGCGCCGTGGGCCACGCGGCGGGGGCGGTATCCTGCTAGAATGATGCGCAGGCTCGGTCGAGCGTTGTGGCGAAGGATGACCGAGTTGTGCTATGAACCTGCGCGGCATCGACTTCGGACACGTGCTAGACGCGTCCGGAGCCCGTGGCTGGTTCGGTGAAGGGCATCCGTTCCACCGCTGGGTGCCCATCGGCCTCAGCTTCTCCGGCTCAACCTTCGTCGCCAAGACCACGACGCTGAAGGCGCGAGACCCCAACCGCGCGCTGGGCAGTGACAACCAGACGCCCCGCGTGCTGCGGCAGCATTGCGTGCACGTCGACTGGCGCAAGGGGGTGGTCCTCAATGCCCTCGGCCTGCCCGGTCCCGGACTCGAAGCGCTCCTCGCGACCGGCCACTGGCAGCGCTGGACGGAACCGTTCTTCCTGTCGTTCGCGACAATAGAGGAAACGGCAGAGGACCGTCTTGACGAGGTGCGCCGCTTCGTGCGAATCCTCAAGGCGGCGCTGCCCGACTTCGCGGCCCCTGTCGGACTGCAGGTCAACTTCAGTTGCCCCAACGTGCCGCACGATGAGCCACTGCCGGACTCGGTGGCCGGCTTCCGGGCCGATCTCGACGAGTACGCAGCGCTCGACGTGCCACTGATGGTGAAACTGAGCGCCACGCAGCCCGTCGCCGACGCGCGCGCCATCACCGCACATCCCTCATGCGACGCGCTCTGCGTGTCGAACACGATCCCGTGGCGCCAGATGCCGGACCTGATCGACTGGCAGGGCCTGTTCGGTGCCCGGTCCCCGCTGGAACGGTTCGGCGGCGGAGGCCTGTCCGGGGCGCCGCTGCTGCAGATCGTCGCCGACTGGGTCCGCGAGGCCCGGCGGCAGGGGATCTCCGTGCCGATAAACGCCGGCGGCGGCATCCTGGGTCCCGCCGACGCCGAGGTGCTCCACCGCGCCGGTGCATCGTCGGTCTTTGTCGGATCCATCGCGATCCTGCGAGGATGGCGATTGGCCCGGACGATCCGCTACGCGAATCGCCTGTTCTCGAAGAAGACTGCGGTCGCCACGGCCCCGGCAGCGCGCGCGAGCGCGGCGATGCCCGTCGCCCCGACGGCCCGGGCGGCCTCGTCGGTCGAGCCCTCGACCTCGCCTGTGCTCAGCGACGCTTCACCCGGCGAGTCTCCAAGGCTGCTCTGATGGGGTGTTCCCGTGGCCGCCGCCAGGATATGATAGTGACTCGCGCTGGGGTCGCCGTCTGGCGGCCCTCCCGCGGTGAGGTGGCCGAGAGGCTGAAGGCGGCGGTTTGCTAAACCGTTGTAGGGGCATAAACCTCTACCCAGGGTTCGAATCCCTGCCTCACCGCCAACACTCGACATTCGCTCACTGCCCCCAGCTGCAGCAGCGCTGCGCCCGCTTTGCGGCTCGCGCCGCCTCGCGCTCGCATCCCTGCCTCACCATCCAGCACGGCGCCCTCCCAACTGCGCGGCAACCCAACGGCGACGCGCGCCTTCCGGCACACCCTCGTACTCGGTAACGAGCTTGACTTTCTGGTGAGCATCGCTCACACTTCTCGTGTTCGCCGTTCACGTCGTGCGTGAACATTGCTCACGGCGGTCCTGATGCGTGACGACGACCTGCTTGGCATAAGCGAAATCGCGAAGATCGCGGGAGTCTCCCGGCAGGCAGTCGCCAACTGGCGAAGGCGTTGCTCGGACTTTCCAAGCCCGATCGCGGAGTTGGCATCCGGCCCCATTTTTCGACGTTCTCACGTCCGTGTCTGGCTCCGAAGAAGGGAGATTCCGATGCCCGACGTTTTCTCCACCATAAACCTGAAGGGTGGCGTTGGTAAAACTACGACCACCGTTGCCCTCGCGGAGTTCATGTCAGGTCGGCTCGACAAGAGAGTACTCGTCATTGACCTCGATCCTCAGACGAACGCCACGGTCATGCTGATCGGGGAAGAAAAGTGGCGCGAACTCAACGAGCGCGAGTGGACGTTGGCGAGGCTGTTTAAGGACTCTCTAGATCCGGACAACAAGCGATTCGATCTGGACAAGACGCTGCAGGCAGCGGTTTCGAACGTGTCAGAAGCCCGTACTATCGATCTACTGCCGTCAAGTCTCGATTTAATTGACGTTCAGGATCGTCTTGCTACTGTACCGTCCGGTCGGTTCTACGCCGTAAACCCCACGGAGCTTCTGTGGCGAGCTGTAAAGTCTCGGCTGGACGACTACGACATTGTGATCGTCGATTGCCCCCCGAATCTAGGCATCATAACGCTGAACGGCCTTCGGATTTCCCGCGGGTTCATCATTCCGACGATCCCGGACGTCCTGTCGACGTACGGGATTCCCCAGATTCTAAAGCGTGTGAGTCAGTTTTCGTCAGAGATCGCTGAGAACATCGAGCCTCTCGGTATCATAATCACGAAGTATCAGGCCAACTCGACTGTCCACAGGAATACGATCAAACGCTTGCGCGCAAACGGCGCACCCGGAGTCTTTGAGTCGATGGTACCTCAGGCTAATCAGTTCGCCGGGGCCGCCGAACATGGTGGACGGATGACGCTTAAGCAGAAGTGGGGGTATCAAGGACTCGCCGATCACTTTGAGCGGCTCAGCCGGGAAGTTAGCGACGCTCTGGAGGGCTAGATGGCCATCAGGAAGGTGCTTCGCGACCTCGCGACAGCCGTGGCTGACGAAGCCGCTCGGAACCCAGAGTTCGCACGAACGCTCGCTCAAATCCTCGATCCGACGTCCCCGCAGACTCGTCGGCGGCCGTCGGCCCGACGAGCGGCGAATCGGCGCGCACCGGCCGTGCTTGATCCTGTGGCAGTTGTTCGAGACGGCGAGAACGCGCTCCGCTCAAGGCTTGCGTCATTGGACCTCGAACGACTCCGCGACATAGTCGCAGAGCACGGCATGGATCAAGGTCGGTTGGTGATGAGGTGGAAGACGCCGGCGCGAGTGATTGACAAGATCGTCGAGATATCGATCGGACGTGCACGGAAAGGCGACGCCTTTCGATAGCCGGCGGAAACCTCCAACGGGCGCGAGCGGTAGGTCAGGGAAGGGCAAGACGCACCGTTGCAGGCCGGCGCAGGCAGTTCGCGTAGCGCTGCATCACGCCGCCCAACCGGCGGAAAGCACCTCTGCCTGTTCCAGCACCGTCCGAGTCGCCGACTCTTGCTTGTCGGGCGGGTAGCCCTGCATGCGCAACATGCGTTTCACGAGGCGGCGCAGGTTGGCCCGGACGTTCTCGCGGAGCGTCCAGTCGATGGTGACATTGGCTCTCGACCAGCTCGCGGGCGATGTTGCGCAGCGTCTCGTCGCCGAGTACCTGCACCGCGCTGTCGTTGACGCCAAGGGCGTCGTAGAACGCGAGCTCGTCGTCCGATAGCCCGAGCCGGTCGCCGCGGGCGTTCGCCTCACGCATCTCAAGGGCGAGGGCGATCAACTCCTCGATCACCTGGGCCGCCTCGACCGCGCGGTTCTGGTAGCGGCGGATCGTCTGCTCCAGCATCTCGG
>JAPOYI010000233.1 GCA_026706665.1 Gammaproteobacteria bacterium
GTAATCACGGGTTCCCTGCGCGTCAGCGCAGCGAACCCGCTGTGAGAACTCCTACGAATAGAAATCGACATGCAGTTACAACCGCCACCCGACGCAAGGGACAAACTGCTATTCAGTTTCAATCCCGGCATGGACATCGAGACGCTGTGCGTCAATGGGGAGGAGGTCGATTTCAGCCACGAATCCGGCCTGCTGACGGTGCATCCGCCTTCGCTCGGCAACGGATCACTGACCCTTTCGCTTGCTGCAGCGGGGATTCCCGACGCACGGTTCGCCTATCTCGACAGCGCCATCGATCCGGAGAGGATCAATGGTACGAATCACTCGGCGGGACAGCTAGGCAGAGATGCCGGCCTGTTCAACGACGACTACGTGGCGCTAATGCCCGGCACGCGCTGGCTGCCACTACCCGGTTCGAACTTCGGTGACGACGCACCGTCGCGGGGCCGGGACTTCTTCGCGGCTGAGATCCAAGTGCTAGCACCACCGGGCTGGACCGTCGCGGGTCCGGGCGAGCGTCGGACCGTCGAAGGCAGCGACCATGTGAGCTTTCGTCCCGTCTCGCCGGTGCCAGCCATTGCCCTGTTCGCAGCTCCGTTCGAACGACGCGCGATAGGTGCGGGCGGCGTGTTGTTTGAGCTACTCATCGATCCCGCGCACGGCGATAACCTAGATTTCTTCGCCGACGCTACTGATGAACTGGCGCTCCGCCTTGAGGAGATGTTCCATGCCGCTGCCGCCGACGGTCTACCTTATCCCTACGAAGCTCTGAGCGTAGTGGAGATCCCATCCCATTTGCGCGGCTATGGCGGAGGCTGGCGACTCGATACGGTGTTGGCCCAGCCGGGCGTATTGCTGCTGCGGGAGTTCAGTCTACCAATCGCCCGTTTCGATCTTATCGATACAACAAAGTTCGAGGACCAGGTGGGCGGCGTTGCCACAGCGAAGATTATCATGCTGGAGCGTTCGCTTGAGAACGACTTTGCTGGTGGAAACGTATTCCAGGGCGTGGCACGGAATTTCCTGCGCTTCCAGACTGGCGCGACGGGGCCCGGCGCGGTCGCCATCGACTTCGTCCTCGACAGTCTTGCCAACCGCGTCGTGACCGGCAGGCTAGGATACTTCTCCGCCTATCGCATTTCGGCAGACTTCCTGCACACCGCGCCAGCGGTAGCCACAATCATGTTTGGGGGGCGGACCCGATCAGTTACCGATACAGTTTACCGTGCCGCAACCGGTCGTCCCTCGGTTTGGGATCGGGTCCTTACCGAGCCGCTATCGCAACTCGATGTCGATACCGACCCAGAGAGAGCCCTCAACGCGCTTATGCTCAAGGCGACCTCCATTGCCAATGTGCTATTTGACGCACTCGGACCGATACGCTCGGCCGCTCTGCTCGCCGAACTCCGGGAGCGGTATAGGGGTGGGAACTTCACGGCCAAGGACCTAGAGCATGTCGCCGCCCATTTGGGAATCGACCTAACTGGCTTGCTCGGAGAATGGCTGCACGAGACCCACCTGCCCGGTTTCCTGACCTCCGACGCACGCGTTCACCGCCTCGCTGACGATGACGACGGGAGGCCGCGCTACCAAGTGCTCGTCGACGTGCGCAATGACGAATCCGCTCCGGGATTGTTCCGCTTGGTCTGCACAACGGAGGAGGGAACACAATCCACAAATCCGATCCAGGTCGCTGCCAACGCCTCCGTAGAAGTGGGCATGACTGGTTCCTCGCCGCCCATTAAACTCGCACTGGAGCCCTACCTCTCGCTTAATCGCCTGATCTTCACCGTGTCGCTGCCGGAGATTGACGCTGCGGAATCATCAGATCTTGAACCCTTCGATGGTGCCCGGCCGAGTGATTGGCTTCCACCGGCGCCCGCTGGCGTGATCGTGGATGATCTTGACCCCGGGTTCACGGTGGAATCCGATACCGAAGACGAAGCTGGCACGAACGTTTTGGGTTCATTTGCTGGCATCGATGCCGAGCTAGACCAAGGCCTTCTTCTGTTTCGTCCGCCTTTCCATACCGGCGGACAAGACTGGGTACGGCAGGTGATGGAGACGGGCTGGGGGAAATACCGCCGCACCACTACCCGCGCGGCGGGCACCGGATCTGCAAAGGCGATCTTCGCCGCGACCCTACCCTCCACTGGAACATGGCACCTCGCCTACCACCTGCCCATCAATCCAAAGAGATTCCAATTCTTCCAGGGCCGCCAGGGACACTATGACTTGAAGCTGGTAGTGGGAGAACACGAACAACCCGTCGAATTCGACGCATCCGTTGCTGAGCCAGGCTGGAACAATCTGGGCGACTTCAAGATCGAGCATCCCGACGTCCGCTTCGTGGTGTCGAACCTCGCCTCCACAGGCTTCGTCATCTATGCCGACGCGATCCGCTGGACGCCGGGGAGTGCCGATTGAGGTATAGCTGCAAGATGTCCTAGTGTCTCGTCACGCACCTAATGTCGGATAGAGACGCTTCAGTTGGACACGAGCGTCATCGGTGGTGAACTGCCAGTTCACCTTGGCCTCGATGCGATTCCCGCGGTCCTGCCAGGCGTCGACCTCTGAGCGCAGAACATCGACGGAGTCGATGCGCCGGTTCAGGCACTGGCGGATCATGACGTTGAGCTCCACCTCGGCGATGTTCGGCGCGGCGTTCGAGGGTGCCAACCTCGTGCAGTCTGGAAAGCCAGCGCCGCACACGGGCTCGCCGCGCGGGCGGGACAACGTGCAGATCTCATTCATTATCGCTTTCGCCTCCTTCTCTGGATTGGGGGTGGCTAAGTCAGGCGGACTGGTCGGACCGGGAACTCGCGCCAGATGGCGCGGTGCGTTTTGCTGCTCGTCCACGGCTCTACGCCGGGTACAGTTCGGGGCTCGCCGCCGACCGGCGGGGTGAGTCTGTCGTCGGCGACACGCCACGGATTCCACTGCACCATGAACGTTGTGACAACACACTACACCTGCCTGCAGACAGGAACGAACGCACGTCGCGCGTCGTGCGGCAACCCTGCGAAACGGTTATTCTGGCCCGCCGGGAGGTGAGATATGAGCTCAATCACTATCACCAGTGTGGACGATGCGCCCTGGCTGGCCGAGAACTTCAAGAAAGGCCACAGGACGGGCGCCCAGATCGTGGGGGAACACTCCCAGGACGGAATCTGCGTGTTCATCATGAATTTCGAACCCGGTTTTGCGACCGAGCTCCATAGCCACTCCGAAGACGAGGTGATGTACGTCCTTGAGGGCGAGATGCGAATGGACGACCAGGTGATGGGTCCCGAGAGCATCCTGCTCATCCGCAAGAACTCCGAGTACAAGTTCACCGCCGGGGACGAGGGGGTCCGTTTCCTGAACATCCGCCCTGGCACCACCAGGTACCAGCCCGCGTCAGACTCCTGACGCCACGGGTGTGGTAGCCCTGTCGAGGCTATAGCGTTATCCAGATGCCGGCGCGCTGACCTGCCCTGCGCGCGTCGTCAAGGAACGACCCGTCGGACCCTGCCCGGACGCTGGCAACCAGCAGGTCTGCCGGAGCCACGCGGTCGCCGAACAGCAACACTGCGGCATCGGGGTCGCACCGGTTAGATGTCCAGATCATCCCGTCCACTTCACTGGACTTATCATGGATAGCCTTGGCCCAGAGCGCCGTTCGGCCGTACTCCGTCGGCAGGCTGCCGATCAGGGTATCGCGGCGGACTCCCAGCCGCATGAGGTCAGGCGCGCGCAGGCTTGCCAGCCGCAGGGTGCGGCGGACGAGGAGCGTGCTGTGGTCGCATCGCTCGACGGTGTCCTTCGGTACGGTCTTGCGCTTCGCGCTTGGTGGAACATCGTGGAAGATGGTCTCGTGAATTGCGGAGTCCACAGTGGAGCCCGCGTAGAGGGAAGGGATGCAGCGACCCGCCCTGTCCCGGATCGGCGCGAAACGGGTCGGCCCACCTCGGCATGGATTGAAGTCGTTTCCGGCGAAAGACCGGTCGTGAACGCGGTGGAGCAGTTCTCCGGAGCCCAGTTCGATGACGTTTGGCGCATTGAGAGGTTGCGGTGGATACGGTAAGACCCCTGCCGGTTCCTCATCCACGCGCCGGTTCCGAAAGCTGGCGAGCTGCGGCGACGACCAGTTCACCGTCGTGTAACCGTTGTTGAGGTTCGTCGCCGTCGAGCCAGCCGTTGCCAGAGGCGAACCACAGTGCCTTCTGCCACCCTGTCATCGAGTCCGGCAGCGCGGCGAGCACCCCTCGTACCACCGGTCGCGGTGCCCCGTCCTCGAATTGGAACGCGGGGTAGAGGTCTCGCCTTCCCACCCGCACGGCGAATGTCTTGCCCTCGCTTTTCCAGCGCGATGCCGGCTCGCTCGTATTTCGCGATGTCAGGCCCGACATGTGGTGGATCTGTACCGCGGTCAGCGTCGGCGTCTCATCAAGGTACGCGCGGCGCAGTTCGAGGTTGTCTACCGCCAGTTCCGTCTCCACGCCCGATCCCGCAGCCACCAGCCACGCCAGCATCCGGTCCAGGTCCTGACCGGGTCGCCACGGCAGCTCGGTGCGCATCCTGGTCAGACGGTTCAGACGATCAACCATGCCACCGAAGGGCCAGGACGCGTGGATCACGAGCCACTCGTCCCCATCTCTGACCTGCTCCCCCAAATGTCTTCTAACCCGCGTCGGCAGGTTGTCGACCTCTTCGGCCTCAAGCGGGGCCCACATGATCGGCTTCGGTTCCATGGCCATCGCATCCACCATGAGATTCATGACATCGTTACGAATCTAATGATCCTCATGTTATTCTGCAAGTCTCTCGTACCAGTGCGACTTGGAGGCAACGGATGACCCAAATGCGTCTGGCCTATGTGAATGTCGCGGTTTCGGGCCTGGACCGTGCGGTGGCCTTCTTTCGGGACCGCGTAGGGCTTGCCCTCAAGTTCTCGGATACCGATTTCGGCTACGCGGAGTTCGACACGCCGGGGGCGGGTTTCGCGGTCGTGCGGGACGCGGAGCGCGCAGGCCGCCATACCGGCATCGGCTTCGCGGTCGAGGACCTCGATGCCGCGCATGCGCGGCTGTTGGAGGCCGGGGTAGAGTTCACGCGACCACCGACGCGCGAGCCGTGGGGTGGCTACATGGCGATCTTCGCCGACCCGGACGGCAACACCTTTTACCTTGATCAGATTCCAGCGGACTGATCGACTGCCAAGCTCGGCTATCGGCGGTCGATCCAGGCCACCGTAGCCATGAGGCCCGTTCGGCCATCGCGGCGATAAGAGAAGAACCGGTCTTCATGATAGGTGCAGGCGTTTGATCGCCAGACTTCGTAAACACCCGCTGCCTTGAGCCGTCCGGCCGCGTACGCTGGCAGGTCGAACAGCCATTTTCCCGCCACCCCGGCCGGTGAGAACATCCCGGCTCCATCCGGCCAGACAACGGCTCTTTCGTATACGTCTCCGCCGACCTCGTAGCATCGCCCGCAGATCGCGGGACCGAGCCACGCCCGCAGGTCGTTTGCTTCGGCTGGCAGTTCGCGCAGCGTGGCTTCGATGACGCCGCCGACAGCGCCTCGCCAGCCGCAGTGAATGACGGCAACGATGTCGCTCGCACCGTCGGCAAGGACGATGGGTATGCAGTCGGCGGTCGTGACGGCGATTGCAACCCCGGGAACCTCTGTCCAGACGGCGTCCGCCTGCACTTCAGCGCCGACGCACGAGGCATGGTGGACACGGGTACCGTGCACCTGGCGGAGCCACTGCACGCGAGGCTTGCCAATGGCCGCGCACAGGCGCGCGCGGTTCCGCTCCAGTCGTTCTTTCCCGCCGGTGCGCCCCAGGTCCAGTTCACCGATGGCCCCGGCCGAGCGGGTGGTCGACACGGCCCGGACCTGACCCGGCTCAGACCAGTCGGCTTCGAGCAGTTCGACCGACATCTCTACCGGGCTTCGAACAGTTCCGCCGCCCGCGCCCTCAGGTCCACCTTGCGGATCTTGCCGGACGCGGTCATCGGAAACGCGTCGACGAACACCACGTGGCGGGGAATCTTGAAGCTCGCCACCTTGCCCCGGCAGTAGGCGATCACGCCGTCTTCGTCGACCTCGGCACCGGGTTTGCATTCGACGAACGCCACGGGCACTTCGGCGAGGCGCCTGTCCGCGACACCGACCACGGCCACCTGTTGCACGGCGGGGTGTTCGAGCAGGAATCCCTCGACCTCCATGGGATCGACGTTCTCACCCCCCACCTTGAGCATGTCCTTGTAGCGCCCGATGAAGCGGATGTAGCCGTCCGCGCGGCGTTCTCCCATGTCCCCCGTGCAGAACCAGCCGTCCTCGTCGTAGGACTCCGCCGTCTCCTTCGGCTTCTTGTAGTAGCCGAGCATCAGGCAGTAGCTGCGGACACGGATTTCACCGGCCACGCCATCAGGCTGTTCCTGTCCGGTGTCGGGGTCGAACACCCTTATGTCATACCCGGGCGCGGGATAGCCCGACGTTTCCGCTCGATGTTCCTCGTCGTCGTCCAGCGCGCCGAGCATGGCACCGACCCACACTTCGGTCATCCCGTACCCGGACACGGCATGCATGGGCCTGAGCAGGCGAAAACTGCGTCGGATCACCGGCGTCGAGTTGTGCATCCCGGCGCCGAACAGGCCGGTGCGCAGGCTGGAAACGTCCCGGGGCCTCGCTTCCTGCGCGTCGCAGAGCCCCTGCACATGCGTATCGAAGCCGTTGGCCAAGGTCGCCCGTTCGCGTTCCACGAGGTCGAGGACCTCGTCGGGGTCGAAGGTCTCCGTGATGACGTGGCGGGCGCCGGAAACCATCGACAGGAGCGAGCCTTCGGAGTATCCGAACGCGTGGAACAGGGGCAGGTAGTTCATGATCACGTCGTCTTCGGTGACGCCTAGCCGGTAGGCCCGTTCTTCGGTATTGCGGATCAGGTTGTGGTTGTGCAGCACGCCCTTGGGGAACCCGGTCGTGCCGGAGGTGTACATGATGAAGACGGGATCGTCCGGGTCCACCGCGTCTGCCCTGGCCTTGAGTTCCTCGTTCGTGACGCGGCCGGCGCCGGCAAGCGCGGTGCCCCAGCCGACGGTTCCCGGATAGTCGCCATCGCCGACGATGACGACGCGCTTCAGCACCGGGAAATCGCTGTCCTCTATGCTGTCGCCGGTTCCGGGGAGCGAGACGACCTCGCGCACCATTGCCAGGTAGTCGATGGGTCCGGAGACATCGTGTGTGATCAGCATGACGCTGTCCGACTGGCGCAGGACGTACTCGAGATCGTTGGTGCGGAACCGCGTGTTGACCGGCACCTGCACCGCGCCGACCCTGGCCAGGCCGAACATGAAGAAGAGCCATTCGGCGCGGTTGTTGAGCCACAGGGAGACGTGGTCGCCGGCCTCGACGCCAAGTGCCATCAAGGCCTTGCCGGCACGGTCTACTTCCTTGTCAACTTCGGAGAACGTGTAGCGCGCATCGCGGAAGACCAGGGCTTCCCGGTCACCGAAGCGTTCGGCCATCTCCCGAGGGAGATCGCCGAACCTGCGCTTTGGATACCAGTCGGTCATGGTGGGTCTGTTCGAGTCTCTCCACGGAGATGATAAGACAGGCGCTCTGATCGGGGCGACGGGTTTCACCGGCGGAATCCGTTGCTGGCGTGAAGAGCTCTCGCGTTGTGAGATTGTGTCGAGGTGCCGGGCGGCGAGGGGTTGGCGGGCCTTGAGCAATGATGCCTTGACGTTTTCCGGCACGGTAATGAATGCAAAGCAGTTCGCGGGGTACAAGTAGTCTTCGCCGCTTTCGTCTATGACCCGCAAGTCTCCGTGTTTGCCTGCGTCGTCATCCGCAAGAACCCTATATGTCTTGTGCAGTTCCAATGAGGCGGGATAGCCGTCATTGTTGACGCATACCACGTACTCCAGCGGTTGTTCTGGCTGTGCTTCCATTTCAATCCAGATGACGCTTGCGCTTGAACTCCCTGCGCCCGATTCCGTGGGCTTCATACCAATGGAGTTCGGCGAGCCGAAAAGTCGCAGGTGCTGGGCAGCGCTATCCGCTAGACGCCCCACTAGTCGACCAAGGTGGGTTCCTCGGGCAGGTTGTTCGGTTGATACCTGTTGGCGGGATTGTCCATCCGTGCAATCACGCTTCGGTGTATCCGCGCGCTATCAGGGATCTTCCGAGCGCTGCGGCCGCGTATTCGCCAGAACCCCGTATCGGAGTGATGACCCTCGCCGTGCGGGTTGGGCTTCAGTCTTTCCTCCGTCGGCATGGTGAGGCGAAGTCCGCAGCCTGCTGCCTTGCCGAGCATCCAGTGCAGGGAGATGTTCGACAATCCGCGGTCGTCATACCAGCCGCCGACATCGGAATGGACGCCGGCGAACCAGACCTGTTCGATGGTCTGTCCTTCGACTGCCCGTGACTCGTCCCAGGGGCTCGGCAGGAAGTCCTCGCGCCGCTCGTCGATGGCGAGGGCGTGGTATCCGAAGCTGACATCGGGGTTGAGCGTAGCGTCGTGAAAGCGCTTGCCGGCGTGCATCACCAGCGACTCGACCGTGTCCCAGACGCCGATGAAATGGATCGGGCACGACCGGCCGAACGCTTCGAGAAAACCTGCGGCGACTGCAGCGTTGTCTTCGGTGTTGTAAATCCTCGACGCGTATTCGACCAGGTTGTCATGTCCCGGGCGCAACAGTCCGCACTTGAAGATCATCCCGGCCAGAGAGCGCACGGTGAAGGCCCCGCGGCTGAACCCGAACAGGTAAACGCGATCACCCTCTTCGAAATTGTCGGCGAGGAAGCGGCAGGCGTCCTCCACGTTCTTCTGCAGGCCGTACCCAGTGGCCTTGTCGCCCATTGCACGCAGTTCCCCGCGCTCCTCCTGGTACTCCCAGCCGCCCGTGCCGACGCCAGGATCGTAGTAGGCGATCTGATCGTCGTCCTTGTCGAGCGCGAGATAGGTCTCGACCACGTTGGTGTTGTTCTGGCCGAACTCGTTACCGGTGCCGTCGCAGCATATCGCGATGTTCTTCATGCGCGTCCTTCTTATTGGAGACGCACGAAGAATAACTTGTGCTAATGACGAAAGTCGTCTCGACCGGCGAGCCGGGGGCTACTCTCGGCCCAGCGGCGCCCACACGACTTCGGCGACGCCGTTTTCGCGTGCCGCCGTCCGCGCAAGGACGAAGAAATAGTCGGACAGCCGGTTCAGGTACGCGCCGGCCCCGGCCTCGACCAGCGCAGACAGGTTCTCCGCCTCGCCCCAGAACGCGCGCTCCGCCCGGCGCACGGCGCTGCGCGCCACGTGGGCGCAGGCCACGGTCTCGTCGCCGCCTGGCAGCACGAACTCCCTCAAGGGAGGCAACTCCTTGTTAAGTTCCTTGGTCCCGGCCTCGATTTCCGCCAGGAGCGGTTGCCAGTCCACGGCGGTCTCACCGGTGGCGACCGCGCCGCCGATATCGAACAGCCGGGACTGGATCCGAGTCAGCGCGGGTCTGTGGTGTTCGGAGATGCGGGCGGCCAGCAGTCCGACGAAACTGTTCGCCTCGTCCAGGGCACCGATGAGCGCGAGGCGCGGGTGATGCTTGGGGAAGCGTTCCGGCCCTGCCAGCGAGGTCTCGCCGCGGTCGCCGGTCCTCGTCACGACGCGGCTGATTCGGTTACGCACTGGACTCCTTCGCTTCGGCCATGCGGCGCATCAGCCAATATATCAGCAACAGCACCGGAATCCCGATCGCCGCCGTGATGGCGAAGAAGGTGGGATAGCCGACGGCCTCACTGATTTGTCCGGAATAGCCGGCCAGCACCTTGGGAAACAGGGTCATGAGGGAACTGAATATGGCGTATTGCGTAGCGGTGAACGACAGGCTCGTGAGGCTCGAAAGGTAGGCGACGAACGCCGCGGTCGCGAGTCCCGCGCTCAGGTTGTCGATCGCGACGACGATGTACAGGAGTTGCAGGTCTCCCGGGGAGGCGGCGAGGGCGATGAACAGCAGGTTGGTGCCCATGGCGAGCGTCCCGCCGAGCAGCAGCACTCGAATCACCCGGAACTTGAGGGCCAGATAGCCGCCCAACAAGGCGCCAAGTATGGTCATCCCGATGCCGAACAGCCCGCTCGCGGTGCCGATCTCGATCTTGGTGTAACCCATGTCGACGTAGAAGACGTTGGCGAGCGCTCCCAGGACGATATCGGACACGCGATAGAAGCCGACGACCAGCAGTATAGGCACGGCGATGCGGCCGTAGCGCGCGAAGAAATCTGCGACGGGCGCGATATAGGTATCGTGCATCATCTGTTGGCGAACGACGCCCACCGAGACCGACAGCCTCGCTACCAGTAGCGCGAGCCCTAGCGCGGTGCCAAGGCGCATCGTTTCGGCGAGGAATCCGGCGAGCGCGCCGTTCAGCCCCGCCGTGTCGGACAACCACGCATCGACGGCAGCCACAGTGTCGGACGAGGCCACGAACGTGGCGATGATCGTAACGACCACGATGGCGAAGAGCAGCAGAAAGCGCGCGTAGTCGGAGGTGTCGTGGAAGTAGTGTGACGGGTTCCTGCGAACCGGCTCGGTGATGGTCAGCGTCGTCGCGACGCCCACCAGCATCGCGGTGGCCATGCAGAGATACGTCCACTTCCAGGCATCGTGGAGATAGTTCTCCGCAGTCGTCCCGAAAGCGGTAGCGAGAAACAGCGCCGCGGCGCCTGCGACCACCATGCCGCAACGGAAGCCGGCCATGTACGCACCGGAAAGTACCCCGAGCATCGAGTCGGACGCCTCCGCGGCCTCGATACGATAGGCGTCGATGACGATGTCCTGGGTGGCGGAAGAGAAACCCAGCGCTACGGCACCCAGAGCCATCACCTGGAGCCCCTGCGGCGTGGCGGGATCGCTATGCGCCATCAAGACGATGGCGCCGATGACCGCGCACTGCGCGACCAGCATCCATGCCCGGCGTTGCCCGAGGCGACCGCTCAGGGCCGGTAGCGGCAGCTTGTCGACCAGCGGCGCCCAGACGTACTTGAAGGAATAGCCAAGCGCGGCCCAACTGAAATAGGTCACCGTGGCGCGTTCGAGGCCGACTTCCCGCAGCCAGATCGAAAGGGTGGAGAAGATGAGCAGCAGCGGCAGGCCGGCCGAAAAGCCGAGGAACAGGAGCGCGGCAACCCTCGGCTGCAGAAAGTCCCGGACGCCGAGCGCCTTTGACTCTACGGAATGTTCCACTAAGTCCGTGCGGGTTACAGCGAATGTGGTATGTGGTGGCATGGTATGTCAGCCCATGCGCCAGCGAAAACGCTTCAGGTTCACGCGTCCGTCTTCGAATACCACGCCTTCCGATTCGAGCAGGGCCTGCTGGCGGGATGCGTCGGCGATGGAGATGCGGCCTGCTGCGTTGATGACCCTATGCCACGGCAGCTTCGTTCCCGGCGGAAGTTGCGACAGCGTCAGCCCGACCTGGCGGGCACCTCCCGGGAGGCCGGCGAGTTCGGCGACCTGGCCATAAGTCGCTACGGCGCCACGCGGAATTTCTGCAGTGACCTGCCAGATACGCTGGCGAAGGTTTACGCTTGCTTCCGTTGGCTGCCTGCCGGGAGTGTCCATGGGCAAGTGGTTACTGGTCTTCATCGCGACGCCTCTGATCGAAATGTACATCTTGATCGAGGTCGGGGGAATCATCGGGGCGTGGCCCGCCATCGGCCTCGTGGTGCTCACGGCCGTGATCGGCGTCGGTCTGATCCGCGCGCAGGGGTTTGCGACATTGACGCGCGGAATCGCGCGCCTTGACGCCGGCGAAATGCCGGCGAGGGAGATGGTCGAGGGCGTGATGCTGGCCCTGGCGGGCGCTCTCATGGTGACGCCCGGCTTCGTGACGGATGCGGTCGGCTTTGTCCTGTTGACTCCGCCCCTGCGCAGACGCCTGACGATGGAACTGTTGCGGCGACTTGCCGCCGCGGGAGGGGTGGACGCGGGGGAGGGAGGGCGCACCATGGAAGGCCGTTTCAGGCGCCACTGACGTCGATCTCGAGCCCCGCACCGAAAATTATCCGCAAATCGGGGTTGAATATCGACGAACCGTCCCTATCATATGCACGCCTCGGACTTGGCACTCTCAAGAGGAGAGTGCCAATCGGGGGTGAGCCCTTCTTTAGTTGGGCGACGGACAACAGACTTGGGTGAAGGCGCGGCCAAGCGCGTCGAACAACATCTCGGGAGAATCAGGACATGAACATTCGACCCCTCCATGATCGTGTGGTCGTGCGCCGCGTGGAAGAAGACACGACATCCGCCGGTGGAATCGTGCTGCCGGACACGGCGTCGGAAAAACCTTCGCAGGGCGATGTGCTCGCCGTGGGACCGGGCAAGGTCCTCGACGACGGTAGCGTGCGTGAAGTCGGCCTGAACGTTGGGGACAGGGTGGTCTTCGGCCAGTACGGCGGAAACACCATAAAGGTGGATGGGGAGGAACTCCTCATCCTCTCCGAAAACGAAATCTTCGGCGTGCTGGAAGACTGAACCCACGCACGACGGACTGAGACGTACGGTAAGACGTACTGTAAACAGAACAAAGGAACCTAGGAGAAAACGATGAGCGCGAAGGAAGTTCATTTTGCAGACGATGCGCGGGGCCGCATGCTGGAAGGCGTGAATACCCTTTCCAATGCGGTGAAAGTGACGCTTGGACCGAAGGGTCGCAACGTCGTACTCGACAAGTCGTTCGGCGCACCCACCGTCACCAAGGACGGCGTTTCCGTGGCCAAGGAAATCGAACTCAAGGACAAGTTCGAGAACATGGGCGCACAGATGGTCAAGGAAGTCGCGAGCCAGACATCCGACGAGGCCGGCGACGGCACGACCACCGCGACCGTGCTGGCGCAGTCGATCCTGACCGAAGGATTGAAGTCGGTTGCCGCGGGCATGAACCCGATGGACCTGAAGCGCGGGATCGACAAGGCGGTCATCGCCGCCGTCCAGCACATCGGCAACAGCTCGACCCCGTGCGAGGACTCGACGTCCATCGCCCAGGTGGGAACGGTGTCCGCGAACAACGACACGGCAGTTGGCGCGATCATCGCCGAGGCGATGGAGAAGGTCGGCAAGGAAGGCGTCATCACGGTGGAAGAGGGCAGCGGACTCGAGAACGAGCTCGAGGTGGTCGAAGGCATGCAGTTCGACCGCGGCTATCTCTCGCCGTACTTCATCAACAACCAGGAATCCATGTCGGCCGAGCTCGAAGATCCCTTCGTCCTGCTCTGCGACAAGAAGATCTCCAACATCCGCGACATGCTGCCGGTGCTCGAGAATGTCGCCAAGGCGGGCAAGCCGCTGATGGTGATCGCCGAGGACATCGAAGGCGAAGCGCTGGCGACGCTGGTGGTCAACAACATGCGCGGCATCGTGAAGATCGCCGCCGCCAAGGCGCCGGGTTTCGGCGATCGCCGCAAGGCCATGTTGCAGGACATCGCGATCCTGACGGGCGCTACGGTCATTTCCGAGGAAGTCGGCCTGACCCTCGAAGGCGCGGGTCTCGACGATCTCGGCACCGCCAAGCGCATTTCCTGCACCAAGGAAAACACCACCATCGTCGATGGCGCGGGCACCAAGGTCGACATCGAAGGGCGCATCAAGCAGATCCGCCAGGAGATCGAGGACACCTCGTCCGACTATGACCGCGAGAAGCTGCAGGAGCGGCTGGCGAAGCTCGCCGGCGGCGTTGCGGTGATCAAGGTCGGCGCGCCGACGGAAGTCGAAATGAAAGAGAAGAAGGCACGCGTGGAAGACGCGCTGCACTCGACGCGCGCCGCGGTGGAAGAAGGCATCGTGGCGGGCGGCGGCGTTGCCCTGGTCCGCGCATTGCAGAACATCGAGGACCTCACGGGCGACAACGAGGACCAGAACGTGGGCATCAACATCGCCAGGCGCGCGATGACCGCTCCGCTGCGTCAGATCGCGACAAACTCGGGTGACGAGGGTGCCGTGGTACTCGACAAGGTTCGCGGCCTCCCCGACAACCACGGGTTCAACGGCGCCACCGGCGAATACGGCGACATGATCGAGATGGGTATTCCCGATCCGGCCAAGGTGGTTCGCACCGCGCTGCAATCGGCCGCGTCGGTCGCCGGTCTCATGATCACGACCGAAGCCATGGTTGCGGAAGCGCCGGAGGACAATCCTCCCCCGATGCCGGGCGGCGGCGGTGGCATGCCGGACATGGGCGGCATGATGTAGTGCCTCACGGCCCAACAGAAAAAGCCCCGCCCTTTGGCGGGGTTTTTTCTGCGCGCCTGTTTTGCGTCGAAGCCCGTTGAAGGACAGCCGCTGCGGGGTTCTGCGGGGTGCCGTCGCATTGCGCCGCGCGGCGGCCCGCTAGTATGATCAGGCGCACCACAACTTGGGGGTCGGACCATGGAAGAAGTCATCAACTACCTGGCGCGGTGGGGTCACATGGTGGCGGGCGTTGCCTGGATAGGGCTGCTCTACTACTTCAACTTCGTGCAGACGGAGTACTTCAAGGAGGCCGATGACGACGCCCGGGTGGATGCCTTCACCAAGCTCGCCCCGCGCGCGCTGTGGTGGTTCCGCTGGGCGGCGGCGCTGACTTTCCTGACCGGCCTGGTACTTCTCTACTTCATCATGCGAAGCCTCAGCGTGGACATCGTTCTCGGCGCCGCGATGGCAACCCTGATGTTCCTCAACGTCTGGCTCATCATCTGGCCGAACCAGAAGATCGTCATCGCTTCCAACGAACAGATCAAGGGTGGCGGCGAAGCGCTGCCCGAAGCGGCGGCGGCCGCGCCGAAAGCGGCGCTGGCATCGCGAACCAATACTCTCTTTTCGTTGCCCATGCTGTTCTTCATGGGCTCGAGCGCGCACTTCGGGCACGGCGGCTTCAGCGACAACATGACCGCTCTTGTCGTGGGCCTCGTGATCATCGCGGCGTTGGAAATCAATGCCATCTTCGGCAAGCAGGGTCCGATCACGACGGTGCGTGGCGTGATTGTCAGCAGCCTTGTGCTGACCGGCGTGTTCTGGGCCATCGTGGAACTGCTGTAACGGCATGCTTTTCGGCGTTCGCTGGAGGCAGCGAACGCCGACCCCGCTTCCCCAGCGGCCTCGTTCTGCCTAAACTCTCGTTGTCTTTGCAACGCTGGAGCCCCGTACCTTGAGCGAGCCGGTTCGACCCCCGTCAGACCCCCCGATTTCTGCGACGCCGAGTGATGTGCCGAGGCGTCCGCGCAGTCGACCTGCCGGCGGAGGAGGCGCCGGGCGGGGTGTCGGCATGGGCGTGGTGATTGCGTTGATGATCGCGGGCTTCGGCATTGGCGGATGGTTTGTCTTCAACCAGCAGCAACAACTCCTGGCAAGCGAACGCGAACGGGCGGACGCCGAAGCGAGGCTCGCGCAACTCGAGGCGCGTGCCCGAGCGACGGACGAGAACATGATGGAAACGGGCGAAGAGACCAACGAACAGTTGAGTTTCTGGGAGTCCGAAATCCGCAAGGTCTGGGACATCGCGAACAAGCGCAACAAGAAGTGGATCCAGGACAACCAGGCGGCGGTCACCAGGCATCAGTCGACGTTGAACAGCGTGGAGTCAAGCCTCGCGGATCTCAGGAGCGCCGTGTCCCGAAACGACGACAAGCTGCAGCAGCAGGGGGAGATCATAGATCGGCTGGCTGATGTGCAGCAGCAGGTCCGAACGCTCGTTCGCCAGCAACGGGACCTGGTGGACAAGGTCAACACGTCGACCCAGGTGGTCGCCACGTTGAGGGCCTCCCTGGAGCCGCGCATTGCACAGCTTGAGGAGGCGATCGACGCGATCGATGGCTCCCGGCAGCAATCGGGCGTGCAGTACAGCCGCTTGCGGGCGCGCCTCGACGCGCTGGAACGTCAACTGGAGGAAAGCGCCCCCGGGCCGGTTCTCCAGTAGCCGGTCCGGGAACCTACTCGGCGGCGCGGGTTTCGGCGACACGGCGATCCTTGGCCCGCCACAGGCTGTCCACCCATTGGTTGAGAACCTCGCGCCTGTCGCTCCCCGTGTGGGTCAGCGCTTCCGGCACGTCGAGCGCATCGACCGTCACATCGATTCGGCGACAGCGTCCGCAGAGGAAATCCCAGAATCCCGGCACGCCCCCGTGATAGTGGATGGTCACGTCCACGAGGGCGGTCGCGTGATCGCCAAGCGCCGTCGCGACGTAGCTGAGGCCACCCGGTCTTGGCCTCAGGAGATGGCGGTACGGAGAGGCCTGGGCAGCATGTTTTGCCTCCGTGAACCGCGTGCCTTCGAGAAAGCTCAGCACGGAAGTCGGACGCTCGGCGAAGCCCTGGGAGGCCTTGAGCGTCGCATTCCTGTCGTGCTCGGCAAGTTCAGGGTTCTGCGCGAGCCGTTCGCGGCCGTAGCGCCGGACGTAGGGAAACCCCAGGAACCACATCGCGACCCCCACTAGCGGTACCCAGATCAGCTCCCGCTTGGTGAAGAACTTGAGCGGTGGAATGCGCCCGAGAAGCGTGTTCTGAAGGACGATGATGTCGACCCACGACTGGTGATTGCTGACGACGAGGTACCAGCCATCCCGCCCGGGTCCGCCCGCATCGCTGAATCGCGCGTCGATGACAGACAGCCGAAGCGCCCACACGAGCAGTCGGTTGCTCGCCACCCAGCCGTCGATGATGCGATCCATCAGGCTGCCAATCCCGATTCGCACCCTTCCGTTGGGCATCGCGAGGCGAACGCCGCCCAACAGGTAGAGCGGCACGCACCAGAGCGTGGTGTGGATCGAAATCCAGGCCATGGAGATGGCGCCGCGCAACGTTCCCATGCCGCATCTTTAGCACACCATCAGGTAGCGCGCCACGGACCGTGGACACCCATCTGACCGGTTATACGCCCGGCTGATAGGGCTGCCCAAAGCGCGTACCATGGCTCCCGCATGGAAGAACCCGCCGAAACCTTCCTCTGGTACGACCTCGAAACCTCGGGCACATCGCCCGCGCATGACCGGATCGTGCAGTTCGCCAGTCTGCGGACGGACGCCGACCTGAACCCCGTCGAACCGCCTTTCTCCACGTACGTCGAGTTGGGTCCCGAAGTCGTGCCGTGGCCGGAGTCGCTGCTGGTGACGGGGATCGCTCCGCAAAAGCTGGCGGCAGGGCTGCCGGAGTGGCAGGCGATGACGGAGATTCTCCGCATCTTCGAGACGCCGCGAACCTGCGTCGTGGGCTACAACAACCTGCTCTTCGACGACGAGTTCATCCGCTATTCGCTGTACAGAAACCTGCTCGACCCCTACGCGAGGGAGTGGCGCGACGGCAATTCCCGGTGGGACATCATGGACCTGGTTCGCGCCGCGGGGGCGTTGCGGCCGGAGGGCATCGAGTGGCCGGCAGTCGAGGGCAAGCCGTCGTTCGGCCTGCAGGCGATCGCCGAGGTGAACGGCCTGGCGCACGAGATACCCCACGATGCCCTGTCCGACGTGCACGCCACCATCGGTCTCGCCGGACTGATCCGGACGCGGCAGCCGAGGCTATACCGGTACGGCCTCAGCTTGCGGTCGAAAGATGCCGCGCGACGAATGCTGGTGCCGTTCGGGCGCGAGATCTGCATCCATGCAGCGAGGTCATTCGGGAGGGAGCGCTACGGGACCGCGCCCGTGCTGTCGATCGCGCAGCACCCGGAGATCGACGCCAGCATCATCGTTGCGGACCTTGGCCGGGACATTTCCGCGCTCATCGAGGACTCGGCGGAAGACCTCGCGGAAGCGCTGTTCGCGAAAGGTGCGGAAGAACGGCCGCCGCTGCACCAGGTTCGCCTCAACCGATGCCCGTTTCTTGCACCCCTGGGGGTGCTGCGGCCAGCGGACGCCCAGCGCATCGGCGTCGACCGTGACCTGGTACTCGAGCGGCAGGCCGCACTTGCAGCAACGGCGGATCTCGACAGCAAGATCGCGCAGGTCTACGGAAGACGCGACAGCGAAGGCCGCGACGGACTCCGCGACGTGGAAGAAAGGCTCTACGAGGATTTCATTCCGGATGCGGATCGTACGGTGTGCGAGAGCCTTCAGCGTGAGCTGCGCGCCGGGTCGCCCTGGCCGGATGTCTCCTTCTCGGATTCCCGACTGATGGCACTTGCCAGCCGGCTGTGCGCTCGAATGCGCCCGGAGTCCCTCGACGGCTCGGCGCGCCAGGCCTGGAATCGGCACGTGGTCGACCGCCTGACCGGCGAGCACCCCAGGTGCCTGACCGTTGCCGAGTATCGGCGCGACGTGGAGCAACGATTGGCCGACAGCGCTGGCGACTCCGAGATGCTGGACGCACTGCATGCGTACGGCCTGGAACTCGAGCGCCGCACACGGGCATGACGGGCTCCCCTGAGGGTACGGCTTCGCTGACGGAGGGAACGCCCCCTGCCGAAGGATCCTGTGTCACTTTCTCGTCGGTAGGCAAGCACTTCGCGGGCAACTGGGTATTTCGCGATATCAGCTTCTCGTGCCCGACCGGGCAGACGACCGCCATCGTCGGTGAGAGCGGCAGCGGCAAGACGACCCTGCTGCAACTCGTCAACGGTGTCCTGCGGCCGAACCAGGGTACGGTCGAAGTCCTCGGCGAATCGGTGCCGGAAGAGGGCGTGGAGGCGTTTCGGCGACGCATCGGCTACGCCGTGCAAGGCGCGGGCCTGTTCCCCCACATGACGGTGCGGCAGAACGTCGATCTGCTTGCGAGGCTGGAACATTGGCCGGTCGACGCCATCGACGCCCGTTTCGCCGAATTGCTGGAGGAGATGGGCCTCGACGCCTCCCTTTCCGACCGCTATCCGCATCAGCTTTCCGGCGGCCAGCAGCAGCGGGTGGGGCTCTGCCGGGCGCTCATGCTGAAACCGGGCCTGCTGCTTCTCGACGAGCCGTTCTCGGCGGTGGATCCCATCACGCGGATGGAACTCTACGAGCAGTTCATTCACGCGCAACGCCACGAAGGGGTCAGCGCGCTGCTCGTCACCCACGACATGCGCGAGGCAGTGAAGCTGGCGCAGCACCTGGTCATCGTCGGATCCGGTGAAGTCCTGCAGGCGGGCGAGACTGCGGCGGTGCTGGCCGCACCGATGCCAGGCTACGTCGCCCGCCTGGTCGAGACGCAACTGTGACGCGCGTCGCCGCCATCGTCCTCCTGGCGCTGTGTCCGGTGCTCATGTCGGCGGAGCCGGTCGTCGTCGCGAGCAAGAATTTCAACGAGTCCTACATCCTGGGAGAGGCGGTGGCGCAACTGCTGGAATCGGGCGGGTTCGAGGTGGAGCGCCGCATGGGCCTCGGCGGCACCCTGATCTGCTACGAGGCGCTCGTCGCGGGAGAGATCGACGTCTACGTCGAATACACGGGCACCCTGTCGCAGGCGATCCTGAAGTCCGAATCGCAGCTCGGCTTCGACGGTCTGAACGCAGCCATCGCACCCCTTGGGCTGCAACTGCTGCCGCCGTTCGGCTTCAACAACACCTACGCACTGGCGGTGCCGCGCGCGCTGGCGGAGGACCTCGGGCTGAACACCATCTCCGACCTTGCGCCGCGCAGCGGTCTCAAGATCGCCGTCAGCCATGAGTTTCTCGAACGCGAGGACGGCTGGCCGGGCCTCTCCCGCGTGTATGGATTCGAGCGGGTCCCGCAGGGAATCGAACATGCGCTGGCCTACCAGGCGCTGGCGGATGGCGCCATTCATGTCACGGACGCCTATTCCACGGACGGCGAGCTGACTCGCTACGATCTCAGGGTCCTGACCGACGACAGGGACTTCTTCCCGAAGTACCTTGCCGTTCCGCTGGTGCGCGCGGCCCTTCCGGCGACCGCGAAAGCACGGCTCGGTCTCCTGGCGAACACCCTGGACGATGCGGGCATGCAGGCGATCAATGCGTCCGTGATGTTCGGCGGGGCCGACTTTGCCGAGGCGGCGGCCGGCTACCTGAACGGCATCGGTATCGAGAGCGACACGGCCCGATCCGGCTTCTGGGAGCAACTGCGCCGGAACACGGCCCGGCACATCCTGTTGACCGCCATCGCGCTCGCCGCCGCGACGTGCGTCGGCATTGCCCTTGGCCTCGTCGTGTTCCGCGTTGGCTGGCTGTCGCGCGCGGTGGTCTACATGACCGGACTGATGCAGACGATCCCTTCGATCGCGCTCCTGGCGCTCATGATTCCGCTGTTCGGTATCGGCGTCGTGCCCGCCATCGCGGCGCTGTTCCTCTACTCGCTGCTGCCCGTCGTCCGCAACACCGTCACCGCGCTCGTCATCGTCGATCCGGTACTGAGACGCGTCTCCAGGGCGATGGGGCTCACGCGAGGCCAGGAGCTGCGCTACGTATTTGTCCCGCTGTCGATGCCGAGCATGCTGGCAGGCGTTCGGACCGCGGCCGTGATCTGCATCGGCACCGCGACGCTGGCGGCGTTCATCGGCGCCGGCGGCCTTGGCGACCCCATCGTCACGGGCTTGAGTCTGAACGACACGGGTCTGATCATGCAGGGTGCCGTGCCGGCGGCGCTTCTCGCGGTGGCGACGGAACTCATGTTCGAGGGAATCGAAAGGGCGCTCGTGCCGAGACATCTCCGGACATCGGAGGCCTGAGCATGGTCGCGATGTGGCCCTGCAAGGGAATCGACCTGGACTGGTCCGACTGGGCTTTCGTGCTGCGGGAGTGCCTGTCGCCGTCGCCGATCCAGGATGTCGCCGGCCGCGTGGAGCGGCGCTGGTCTTCGGAGTCGGACACGCTCGCCTGCATTACGGTGCGTTCTGCATTCGACCTCTACCTGCGGGCGCAGCGCTGGGAACCGCGTTCGGAGGTCGTCTTTTCCGCGCTGACCGTGCCGGATATGCCTCGCATCGCCCGGCATCACGGATTGCGCCCGGTGCCGCTCGACCTGGATCCCGGGACGGCGGCGTGGGACGAGGCCGCGCTCGATCGATGTGTCGGCGAACGCACCCGGGCCATGGTGCTCGCACACCTGTTCGGCGGACGTGTCGATCTGAATCCCGCGCTCGCCTTCGCGAGACGGCGTGGCATCGCCGTGGTGGAGGACTGCGCGGAGGCGTATGCGGGTCCGCACTGGACCGGTCACGCCCAGGCGGACCTGTCGCTCTTTTCCTTCGGCCCCATCAAGACCGCCACCGCCCTCGGCGGCGCGCTGGCCCGCGTGCGCGATCCGGATACATGCGCCCGGATGAAGCGCATCCATGCGCAGGACGGCGTCCAGCCGACGGGCGAATACCTGCGCCGCGTCCTGCTCTACGGCGCCCTGAAAGCCGCATCGCGTCCGCGCGCGTTGGGCATCGTCATGGCCGCCGCAGACGCCCTGGGGGCGGACGCGAACCAGTGGATTCACAGCCTGACCCGCAACGTGCCCGACGAGTCGTTCATCCCGAGCATGCGCCGGCGTCCGTGCGCCGCGCTGCTCGGAGTGCTGGAGCGCAGGCTGGCGCAGGGGACAGCGCCGGTCTCCCGCCGCGTGGAGCCCGGCCGGACGTTGATGGCGGCGCTGGGGCCGGATGTCGAAGTTCCGGCGCGCGCCGCCGACCCGCACGGGTACTGGATGTTTCCCGTGCTGACGCGGAATCCCGATGCGCTGTCTGCCGCGCTCCGTGAGAGCGGTTTCGACGCCATGTCGGGGCGCCTGGCCGTTGTCTCCGACGGCAACACACCCACGCCCGGCGCCGAACGGCTCGCCAACGCGCTCTACATTCCCTTCGATCCGGCCATGCCGGGTGAAGAACTGGAACGGCTGGGCAGGTTGGTGCGGGACTTTGAAGCAGAAGAAAAAGGCAGGACGGACTGAGAAATGGTCGAAGTATGGCGATCCGGATAGTTTCGTTGGTTCAGAGTTATACGGAAAAGTCGCTTTTTAGGGGACAATTGAGCATTTTTTTGAACTTCGTGTCAGCTTGGTATAGTTTATTTTAAAGCGTGATCGTCTCCCTTTGGTTGTCGCATGAGTTCGAAAATAAACCAGTTGTTGCAGCAGTGGCGACCCGGAACGGTCGGCACGCTGAGATGGATGCAACGCAGAGGCGTTGATCGACGGCTTGCGGATAAGTATCTCCGGTCAGGTTGGCTGGAACGGTTTGGTCACGGTGCCTACAAGCGAGCAGGCGATACAGTTGACTGGGCGGGAGCAGTCTATGCGCTGCAGAATCAGCTCGATCTCGACCTTCACCCCGGTGGAATGACCGCCATTGAGCTGCGCGGATACGCGCACTACCTGGCGTTCGGCCAGCGCCAGGTCTTTCTGTTCGGGGGACCCGGCACGAGGTTGCCAGCCTGGTTCGAGGGCCACCGCTGGTCCCGACCGGTGACGCTGGTGACAACGGGTGTCTTTTCGGGCAACGCCAGGACCACGTCATTGCTTCAGGTTGACCAGGTCGAGTTGGATGTCGCGACCCTCGAGCAGGCAGCCTTCGAGATGGTGTACCTGCTTCCGAAGCGCCAATCGTACGAAGAAGCTGTCCAGGTTGTCGAGTCGATAACGTCGCCGCGCCCGCAGTTGATACAACGGCTACTTGAGAACTGCAGTTCAGTGAAGACCAAGCGGCTGTTCATGCATGCTGCCGAGCGTTCGAAGCATCCATGGTTGAAACGTCTGGACCTGTCGAAGGTCGATTTCGGGTCAGGCCGCCGCACCATCCACCCGGGAGGACGCCTCGACAGCAAATACGACCTGGTTGTCGATGACCCGGTGCAAGCCTGAGCAACCCGAATGGCACCGCGAGCCGAATACAGAACTCAGGCCGAACTATTGATTCGCTGCCTGCCAGCCGTCGCCAGCGCGCCGGACTTCGCGCTCAAGGGAGGCACCGCCATAAACCTGTTTCTTCGGAACATGCCCCGGTTGTCCGTCGACATCGATCTCACGTACCTGCCGATTTCGGATCGCAACACGGCGCTGATGGGTATCCGTGCATTTGCTGGTATGACTGACCCGCCAATCGAGCTGGCGGAACTTGAGGCTGCCAGAACCCGATTGTTCGACTGGGTAGCGACCGCCCTCACTGAAGGTGAGCGACGATTCCTGCTGTCAATCAAGCAAGGCGAGCCAGATTGGACTCGGCTTCCGTTCAAAGGGTTGGATCGGTGGCCAGCTATCCAGTGGAAGCTGTACAACATTCGACGGATGAGTCCGCGCCGTCACAAGAAGGCGCTTGGCCGTCTGCAAGACGTACTTCAGATGTAACGACTCACCGAAGAGGCTGGCAATAGCGGAAGGAACTGATGCAATAGTCTCCCGTCAGTCCCTCCGGGTTCCGCTGCCTGTTGTCATTCGCGCCAGGGTTCGCCGGCTTCATATCGTGCGAGCCTGTCCACCAGTTCGCCGCGCAGGCTCTCCGTCTCCAGGGAAAGGGCCGCGATGGCGCTGGTCTGGGTGGCGATGGCCCGCGCGAAGTCGCCGTTCTCCGCGTAGGCCGCCGCCAGCGTATCGAGCGTGCCGGGAGTCTCGTCCTGGGCGACCGCGCGTTGCGCGAGGTGCAACGCCAGCACGCCGTTGCGGATCGGATCGTGCCTTGAGGTCGCGAGGATCCAGGCCGCGTTGTTTTCCGCCCCGGCGTGACCCGCGCTCGCAGCTCGCTCGAACCAGTAGAGCGCCGTCGCGGTCCTTTCTTCGAGATCGGCCTGGAACATCAGGCTTCCAAGCCGGAACTGTGCCGCAGGATCGTCCGCTTCGGCAGCGCGCCGGTACCACGTCTCGGCGGCGTCGAGATCGGTAGCCGTGCCGGGTCCCGTTTCGTAGAGATAGCCGAGGCCGATGTAGGCGTCGATAATGCCCTGTTCCGCGGCCTCGTAGTACAGCGCAAACGCTCGGGCCTCGTCCCGGTCCATGTCGTCGCCGAGGATATACAGGTGTGCCAGCGCCGCCTTTGCATGCGGCGAACCGTTGTCTGCGAGGATCGAGAAGCGGCGCGCGGCCTCCTTGATGTCCGGTTCGCCGAACTCCCCGTCCCGGTACATGTACGCGATCGCGAGCGACGCCGCGACGCTGCCTTTCTCGGCGGCGGCCTCAAACCAGCGCCTCGCCTCCTCCGGGTCCGGGTCGCCGGCGACCCCGCTCCGGAACGTATGCGCCAGGTGCACGTACGCCGGCTTCAGCAGCCAGGCTCTCGCTTCGTCGATATCCTCGTCCATGAGTGCCATGCCGGCGTAGACGCGCGAATACCCGTCGCCGCGCTGCGCCGCTTCGAGGGCGAGCCGCAGCGCTTCGCCTTCGTCCCGCGCGACGCCGAGTCCATGGGCGTACAGGTAGGAAAGCGATGCGTACGCGGTCGTCTCGTCGGCGTCGAACTCCAGCGCCCGCAGGTAGTTGAGCGCCGCCGATACGAAAAGACCCTCGGCCTGGTATGTGAACGCCTGCATGACGTAGGCCTGCGCCCGCTGCTCGGAGGTGATCCACGGACTGATCAGCACCGGCTCAAGGTATGTGCGCGCCAGGCTGTAGTTCCGCGCCTCCGCGTATTCGGCCGCGCGCGTGAGGTAGTGCTGCATGCGCTCCGGCGGGTTCCCGGACGGGGCGCCGCTGGCGCTGAGGGACGCCAGCAGGATCAACAGGTTGAGCAGGCTCTTTCGCATGTTTCCGCTCGGGGCAGTGACGATCCGAGTTCGCTCAAGGACCTGCGGCGAATTCCGGCACTTTCGTCAGCAGGTCCGTGACGTCGCGCTGTTCCCTCGCATTCAGTTCCTGGTAGACGGGCGCCTGGTGGAGCCGTTGACAGGCGGGCCTGGTATCCCGCTTGGGTACAACATCCGGCGTCGCGTAGTTCGTGGCCATCATGCCCCGTTTGTGGCCGCTGCGGTTGTAGCCGGCCCGGTGCCAGGTCCTCGCGTCGTACAGGATCATGCTGCCGCCGGGAGCTTCGAGAACCGTGGCCTCCGGTCCGCTATAGGGCAGCTCGCCCTTCTCAAGCGGGGCGTTCCATTCCTCCGGCGGTCCCGAATCAACGAGGTGCGAGCCCGGCGTGAACATCGTCGCGCCGTTCAGGTGGCTGAAGTCCGACACGAAGGTATTGCGATTGCACGCCTTGGGCGGTCCCTTGCGGGGGAATACGGGCTGGGGACTCGAGGAAGGCGTGTACGGGATGTCGGAATGCCAGCGCCGGCCGGCCTGCGCCAGCGTGTCGGGAGGCAGGACGTTGAAACCGGGCGGATGGCCCAGATGAATGTCCCGGGTCTGAAGGAACGCCCGAAGCACCCAGAGCGATACCGGTTCCGCCACCGCCTTGCCGACGGCGGCGTCCTGGCAGATCTTCGGCTTGTCGTTCCTCTGCTCGAGATGCTCGTAGCGGCCCGTGCATGCGACCCGTTCCAGCCGTTCGACGATCTCCGGCGGAAGAATGGAGTTGATACACACCCAACCGTCCCGCCGCAGGTCTTCCAGGTACTCGGAAGGCAGTCTTTCCGGACCGTGGCTGACCTGAAAGCGCGTGTCGTCGGCGCCCACCCGCAACGTGCATGTGCCATTGTCCATGTCGACCCGGAGGTCGCTGCCGGTCGCCACGTGGCGCGCGCCTCCTGGCGATCGATCCCAGATGACGCGGTCGCCGGCTTCATCGAACAACGCGGGACCACCGTTGCCGTCAAGACCGAGCATGCGGCCGTCGGCTGCAACCATCAGGATGTAGTGGTGTTCCGGACGCTCGAGCGTGACGATCTGCGGGTTCATTCGCTGCGGACTTGCCATTGCCCCATCTCCACGGCGGTGATGTCTATCTTAGACGCTGAAATCAGGCGGCGCGGGGCGATTTCGGCCCTGCTATACTCGGCGCCCTTTTTCCTGCGGGAGCAGTGGAACAGCAATTTGGGGGCGATGTGGTTTCGACGGCGGTAATGACGCCGAAGGTGCATGCCGAGAGGGTAGTGACTCTCGTTAATCAATCGCTGCAACTTTTTATAGTTGCCAACGACGAAAACTACGCACTAGCCGCCTGACGGCTAACCCCGATGTCCCGTTGCCTGTGGTGTGACATCGGGGGCTCGTACACAGGATCGCGGCCGGCAATCGCCCCGGTGCAGGTCGCTAAACCTTAGGGGCTCGCCCATCGACACCCTGTTCGTCGGGTCGTCAAAGGGGCTAAAGCAATAGACGCAACTATGCATGTAGAGCCGACGGCCGAGTGCTGACGGACGCGGGTTCGACTCCCGCCGCCTCCACCACTACAACCGATTAACTATCTGATTTAATTCAATTAAATCAGATTGCGGCTTCATGGTTATCAGAAAGCGTATCAGATTCTTGCGGGGTCACTGACGCGCGCAGCTTCGATTTCTTGGTTTCTAAGTACTAAGTACAGCGGTACCGTGGGGCGGTCATCGACGCGGCGACGCGACGCTGCAGCCTGCATTGGCGGAGCCGGCGCTTCCGTAAGACGAGTTCGCGGACTACATCGCCAAGGAGAAGGCCAACAAGTGCGCGACTCGTTCATCGAAAGCTGGGGCTTGAGTTGCTAGTGCTATCGGCACCCGCTCGGCGGCGGCGCGGATGGTGCCGGCGGTGCTAGAGCTGATCCAACCAGCGTGTGAACTGCTCGGCGCGGTCGTCCAGCCAGCGAAGGAGGTGAATGCGCGCGCTGACCGCGAGTGAGAGACGGCGCTGTTGCTCGGCGTCTTGGTGGACGCCCGTGAGGCAGACCCGATCATCTCCCACGGCCTCGGCCGCCTCAATGGGACAGTGCGGGCTCGTCGTGTCGTTGCGGCGTTCGAGGTGATGGGTGCTGAGAACGTATTGGAGCGCGCCAGGATCTCCGAGACAGGAAGGTGCCACGCTGAAGCTGACGTATTGGGCAAGGAGGCTCGCCACGACGTTAACGGATAGGGGTGCGACGTTCGGATTGACTGGCGTACGACCTTGTCCCATGCCGTTGATGTAGGCCGGATCCTCAAGGAGGCCTTGCTGTTCGAGGGCGACCGAGCCAAGGTCGAGTTGGCGGTTACAGCTCATGCATGGTCGTCCCGGCCTGACAACGTGAGAACGCCAAGTGGCATTGCGCATGTCACCGGTATCGAAAGTATCGATCGCGATTCCGCCGTCAACGACGGGGATGAGGTCTGAGTAGGCCATCGAATTGAGCACGGCGCGCGGCCAGGCACGGTCGACGCACGAGAACACGAGGTCGTGATCGAGGGCTAGTGCGAGTCCTTCAGGCTCACAGACGGAAAGGTCAGAGACGCTAATGACGGCAGCGTGAGAGGTAGCCGCCGCCATTGCTTCCCTACGGGCGACATGGATCTTGGAACGCTTCAGGTGTGCGTCGCGGCGTGCGGCGCCGATCAGGCGGTCCAGATTGTGGAGTTCGACCAGGTCGAAGTCCATGACGGTCAACTGGCACAGGCCGGACGCGGCAAGGCGCACGAGGACATCGAGCCCCACGCTGCCCGCCCCCACGACGAGGACTTTCCGCCGCACGAGATCGGACTGGCGTTCCTCTCCCCAGGCACTGACCGTTCGTGTCTGGCTTCTTTCCGACGGTGGAGGCGGCTGGAGGGCGTCGTTCCAAGACATAGCGAGGACGTCGCTGATGACTCGGACGTTGGTGGAATGGGTGCAATCGACGGCGCGCCCGACGCCGATGTTCCAATGTCGGGCGGACCATGTGCGATCGCGCGTGGCGAGGGTCATGCCGACCAAGGGTAGTCCGGTGAGTTCCCGCACGAGGTTGGCATAGCTGGCCTCGCATTCGCGGTCGGGTGGACTCATCGGCTGCCAGCGGGTGGCGCCGGGGTGGCTGTGAAGCAGAATCAGGCCGCTGCCGTCTCGTTGGGCCACCTCGGCACCCCGTAGGATGTAGTCGGCCGTCACGGTGGCATTGCCGTGGACGAGCCGATCGCCTGGCTCTGGCGGTACAACTGTCCGGATCAGCGCAGTGCGACGGGTCAGGCCGGTAGAGGGTCGGTACGTGGCAAGACAGATGTCCTCCTGCCCGTCGTCCCGCACCAGTCGACGGGCGAGTGCGTCCTCGTTCGCCACTGTCATAGCCACTGAGGTTCGATGAATCACGCGACTGCCTCGCTCAAGACCGCGCGGACGTGGCTCGCCCAAGCAACGCCTGCGGGAGCGTCGCCCCAGCCGGAGATCTGACGGCTGTGGCCGGTCCAGCCGGGCCTAGGGGACGCACCGACGTTGGTGGCCGAGAACTCGACGGCGGCCGGAAAGTGAAGCCAGTGAGGGGGTACCTGCGGCCAGGATTGGAGTTCGGCAACGGCTACTCCGGTGTCGACAGGTTTCCCAGCGTGTGCGCCATCGACGGGCACAACCCGGTAGACGACGAGCTCGGCCTCGAGTCTTGCCTCGAAACCGAGCGCCGTCATGTCGTCGATGAAAACGTCGACGCCCATCCGCCTAGGCGACCGGGGCGCTTTCGCGGATCGAGATAAAGCGTGCGTCCTTGTGGATCTCGACCAGCTCCTCATCGACAAAACGCTTTGTGGAGGGGCGCTCCTTGCCCACCAGCTCACCGAGATCAAACGTCTTGGGATCCAGACCGGCAAGCTGCAACAGCGCAGAGGCACGCTGAGTCGGCTTGTCCGTCGTGTAGGCCTTGCCATCGATCGTGAACGGGATTCGGCGACCGATTGGCTTGACGTTGGAGGGTTTGTCGGCCATGTGAGGCTCCATTTCTGTTGCTCACCCTGTATGTCGGAATCCAGCGAAGTGGCGAAAATGGCCCGGCTCGCTTTCACCGCCGACGTCGTTTGCGACAATAAAGCTATGGAGTCTGTGTCCGGCGTGTTTTTCGACCCTACGCACCCGTTGGCGGGCGATCGAGAGCGCCTTGGCCAGATCGCTGACAACATGTACGGGACGATCCAGAAGACGCTCTTCGCAGCGCGCGGCGGACGGGTCTTGACACGGGAGGAGCTTCTCGAAGGAGGAGCGGCCACTCCGGAGGACGTTCTCCGGGAAGCGCTTATGGCGCTTCAGCGGTACCCGCCTGGGCGCGTAAAGGAGACATGGGAGGCGTTGGCGGTACGAATCGCCCGTAACAAGGCAGTGGACGCATACAGGGCGTCGCAAAAGAGCCTAGGCGCGACCGAGCATCGCGACCGCCTGTACCTCGTATCCGGCGACGCCCAGAGGGAAGGCTCGGGGGGTGAGGCGCAACCGCCACTCCTCGAGGTGCTGCCCGGCGACTGGGACGGCCCGGAGACAGAGTGCGAGCGGGTGGAAAGAACGCGCGTGTTTCACGCTCTGGCTCGGCAGGTTCTGGACGAGCGCGAACGGGAGATAGTGTTTGCGATTCTCAAAGGCTACAGTCGCAAGGAGGTCGGCGAAGAACTGGGATTGACGAGCCAGCGAGTCGGCCAGATTTTTCTTGACGCCATGAATCGACTGGCGACGGATCCGAACAACCCGTTCACGTCGGAGGAAACGCAAGAAGGAGGTGACCAGTGACGACCGAACATGATGCTCTTAGGACGTTCCAGGAGGCCTACCTGGACTACTTGGAAGGTGAACGCGACGCACCGCCGCGGCTGGATGGCCTAGCAGGCGAACAACGTCGGGCTGCTGAAGCGTTCGTCGAGACAATCAGGGCAGCGCGGGGTATCGACCCTTACGCATCGAGACCACCACTGGAAGAGCTTCTGAAGTCCGGGTTCGAGACGAGCGCCGCGAGCAGGGATCTCGGCAAAGGACTGGAGGAACACCTGCGTCAAACGGTTGACCCGGGGTCCGTGGTGACCGTTGACGCCGCGTCGGCGGCGGCTGGACTGGATTCGGAGTTGGTGATTCAGGCCCGAGGCATGCGGATGCGGGTAGTGGAGGAGACGGGCTCTGACGATCTCGGCGACGCGCTCGTTCGCAGGGCCGACGACATCGGGAGAGTATTCCGAGCTTTTCCGGACTGTCACGCAGTGCTCTACACGACGAGCGGAGAGGGCCCGCGCGGCGTCGTGTTGGCCCGAGGTGACGTGCATGTGGCCATCGAGACACCCACTGGAGACACGCACTCGGCACGACTGCCCCGCTCTGTGGAAGCTGCTGCGACGGCGTGCGAGGTGTGGCTAAAGGGCCTGATTCCCGAGTTCGAACCCTTGGGCACGGATCTGCTTGAGAGTGCGACTGGTTCCGGTTTGTCGCTTGACGCAGTTGAACTGGCTAGCGAGGTCGTTGCCGAGGTGTCTGCCTCCGGCGGTCGAGCGAAGATAGAAGCCAAGCGGGAAACGTGGAGCGAGTTTGGCGATCGGGAGATACAGCACCTGGCGACGATCGTTGAGGAAGCCTCAAGCGGAGGATTGTCGGCAGAGAAGTACGCGTCACGTGTGGATCAGCTTAGTGAGATGGCCGCATGATCCGCAGGCTCGCCCTGCACAACTGGCGGTCCTATGAGGACCTTGACCTGGAACTTGGGCCGGGAACGACCTTTATCGTCGCTCCAAACGGGGTGGGGAAGACATCGTTGGTTTACGGCCTCGCGTGGGGGGTGTTCGGGCAACGTAGCAGAGTGGATCCGAAGGAGTGCATAAGAGCAGGGGCAGAAAGTGCGGAGGTCCATGTGGACTTCGATCTCGGCGGCGGGCGAGAGCTTGCCATCAGGCGAACTGCGAAGCGGCGCGGTGCTCCCGCCGTTGTCTACGAGATGAATGGCGCAAAGGTAGCCGAGGGTTCTGCCGTGGCGGAAATGGAGCGAGCGCTGGGAATAGATCTCGGAGTGGCCGGTCGCTTGTCGATGATGTTGGGCGGCGGCCACTTCGCGGCTCGCGATGCACTCAACCTTGAGAGCCATCTGCATGACGCCTTCGGCGTCGCCCATCTTCTGGGCTCGGCCGAGAACGCCGAGGCATTTGCCAAAGAAGCGGAGAAGGCGCGGGCGTCCCTGCGGTTGACAACGAAGGCGCGTATGGAGGACCGCGCGGCGCTGGAGAGCGAGATCGCGAGACTCGAAGCAGAGCTGGACGAACTCAAACGCCGAGGGGTAGAACTCGAGCGCGCTAGGGAAGTCGCCGTAGGGCAAAGGGCGTTGGTCGAACGCCACTTGGTGCTCGCCGGCGAACGGGAACGTTACGAAAGACAGCGGTCAGAACTGATCGGCATGATCGAGAGTCTGTTCGGGCGATCAGTGTCGGATGAGAGCAACGACGTGATCGGCTCCAGACTGCGGACCGAGCTGGCGGCGGCCGAGCGCGCAATTCGTGAAAGCGGGGACGGCGTTGTCAGTGCCCGCTCCGCATTCGCAGCCGCGCAACAGGCGCTCGGCCTGCTGGATGGGGATCACGCGACGTGCCCGACTTGTATGCGTCCTCTTGCGCAACACGAGCGGGAATCGGCGATGTCTGCGCACGACACCAGTCAGGCGGAAGCGGAAGCGGAGGTCGCCCGTTTGGAAGAGGCTCACAAGACGGAGGAAACGCGCGCTCAGGCGATTGGCAGGTTGCTCGCGCAACTCGAAGCGTTGCCAATGCCAAGTGTCGATGTGGAGGATACTGACATTCCCACCCTGGCGAAGGCGGACGAAGCGTACCGGCAAGTACGGGGTGATCTTGATGAGCACAACCGGAAGCTGGGAGGAGTGCAGTCTCGTCTAGCATCTCTCAGGGCTGAGCTCGCGTCGGATGACGAGGTCAGGGAGGCGGAGCGGAGCCTTCGGCTTGCCTACAGACGGGAGGCCGCCGCACTTGCCGGCGCAAAAGTGCTGCGAAGAGCCGCTGACCAAGTGATTGAGTCGTGCATCCAGCCGATGGCGGAAGAAGTGCGAGGACGGTGGAAGCACCTCTTTACGAACAACGGTCTCGTATTCAAATCGGACGGGTCGATCACAAGGTCTCGCGACGGCGTGGAGTTGGGATGGGATACGCTGAGTGGGGGCGAACGGACGTGGGCCAGGATCGTCACCCACTTGATCGTCATGGGCACGACCACGTCACTTCCATTCGCGTGGTTCGACGAACCGCTTGAACATCTCGACCCCCAATTGCGCCACGCTGTCGCCGCAACGTTGGCCACTGCGACTCGCGGCGGGACACCGCGGCAGCTCCTGGTAAC
>JAPOYI010000207.1 GCA_026706665.1 Gammaproteobacteria bacterium
ACAGGCTACAATGGCAAATGCCCGTTGTCCAGCCTTCTTTCTCATGACACGGCAGCCCTAGCCCACCACATCCGGCGCGCCGGACTTCAGCGCGGTCTCGACGTTGGCGCGCTTCGCCTCGAGCAGTTGCGGCATGTAGTCGTCGAGTTCGTCGACGGTCCAGAGACCGCTGCCACGTTTCTCGAAACTCCTGATAACCGCTGGCTGCTGCATGATTCCGACAAGTCCGCGACCGCATTGGACGATCTCGCCGGAGATGCCGGCCGCCTCCTCGGCGCACAGCCATGCGACCACCGGCGCGATGTGCTGCGGCCCGCCCGTCTCCATCTCCTGTTCCGTCACCTTCTCGCCCCGCGCCTCGCGCAGGGGGATCGTCATGCGCGTCATCGCGCCCGGCGAGATAGTGTTCACCGTGCAGCCGTACTTGGCGAGTTCCAGCGCGAGCACGCGCGAAAAGCCTGCAATCCCGGCCTTCGCCGCACCGTAGTTGGATTGGCCGAAGTTCCCGAACAGGCCCGAGACGCTGGAGAAGTTGATGATCCGGCAACCCGTTCGGCCCGTCTCCCGCACGTACCTGGCGAACGGGCGCGAGCAGCAGTAGTGACCTCGAAGATGTACGTCGATCACGGCATCCCAGTCCGCCTCTTCCAGGTTGAAGATGGACCTGTCCCGCAGAATGCCCGCATTGTTGACCAAGATGTCCAAGCCGCCAAAGCTGTCCAGGGCGGAGGCGAGCAGGGATTCGCCACCTTCCACCGTCGCCACGCTCTGCGTATTCGCAACGGCCTTTCCACCCGCGGCCTCAATCTCCCGGACGACGTCACCCGCGATGTTGCTGCCGCCGGTGCCATCCGTAGCGCCGCCGAGATCGTTCACCACCACCTGCGCACCCTCGGATGCCAGAAGCACCGCAATCTCGCGTCCGATACCCCGGCCCGCACCTGTTACCACCGCGGTCTTGTCGTCCAATCGTCCCATCAATGTCCCCTTTGAATTCCTTTTGTTCCCGACCGCTCGCGGTGCGCCTCGCACCGGCGCGCGATCTCGGAATGAACCCGAGATTGACAGACAAGCGGTTGTTCGGCAACACGGGTTGATCCGGATCACATTCGGTGTGTTGCCCACTCGCCCGCTATCGTTCAGTATCGATTCGGTCGCGCAGCAGACTGTCGCGCTTGCCGCGGTAGCGGCGAGACCGACAGGGTGATAGAAGGGCCTTGTGCGTGGGTCAAATGGGACGTGCGCCATCGGTTCCGACAGATTTCATGGCGCGCCAGGCCGCGAGGAAGAGGCATGTATCCCAGCTTGTTGCTAGCGATGGCTGCGGTCATCGCAACCCTGCCAGTGGCTGCGGCCGAGATGTCGGAACCGGTTCGCGGCGAGCAGGGCATGGTCGTCTCGCGTTCGGAAATCGCGTCGAGCGTCGGCGCGGACGTGATCGGCGCCGGAGGCAATGCCGTCGATGCGGCGGTGGCGGTCGGTTTCGCGCTGGCCGTGGCGCATCCGTCGGCGGGTAACCTCGGCGGCGGCGGGTTCATGGTGATCCGCCTCGCCGATGGAGAACTCGTAGCAAACGACCACCGGGAACGGGCGCCAGCTGCCGCCCACCGGGACATGTTCGTGGATGCCGGCGGCAATGTCGTGGATGGACTGTCGACGGACTCCCACCTCGCCGCAGGCGTCCCCGGCACTGTTGCCGGCCTGCTCGACATCCATGAACGATACGGCGTCCTCACGCTTTCGGACGTGATCGATCCCGCCATCTCCCTGGCGCGCGACGGTTTCCCGCTGCCGGCAGATCTCGCCAGTGACTTCGCGAGTCATCAGTCCTACTTCGCAAGGCACGCCGCCTCCGAGGCCGTGTTTTCCAGGGCGGACGGGACGCCCCACGAGCCGGGCGACCTCTTCATGCAGGAAGACCTCGCCGACACACTCGCACGAATCAGGGATGAAGGACGGGACGGCTTCTACAAGGGCAAGACCGCCGAGCTGCTGGTGGCCGAGATGCAGCGCGGTGGCGGGCGCATTACCCAGGCGGACCTGGACGACTACCGTTCGGTCTGGCGGGATCCGATCATCGGCACCTACCGCGGATTCGACGTTGTTTCGATGCCGCCGCCGTCTTCCGGAGGCATCTTGCTGGTGCAGATGCTGAACATGCTGGAACGCTACAACCTCCGCGCCATGGGCGCAGGGAGCGCAAGGGCGATACATCACATGGTGGAGGCCGCGCGGCGCGCATACGCTGACCGCGCGATGCACCTTGGAGATGCCGACTTCTATCCCGTGCCCGTCGACCGGCTGATCGACAAGGCGTACGCGGTCGTACGCCTTGGCGACTTCGACCCCCGGCGCGCTTCCGCGTCCGCCGATGTCGGTGCCGGCCACTGGAAAGAAGCAGGCGGAGAGACCACCCACGTCTCCGTCATGGACGCCGCTGGCAATGCGGTGGCCTATACGACGACGCTCAACTTCTCCTACGGCTCCAAGATCGTGGTCCCTGGCACCGGATTCCTTCTGAACAACGAGATGGACGACTTCTCGGCTCGGGAAAACGCGCCGAACGCCTATGGACTGCTCGGCGGCGAAGCCAATTCCATCGCGCCCGGCAAGCGCATGCTGAGTTCGATGACGCCCACCATACTGCTCTGGGACGGCCGGCCATTCTTCGTCACGGGTTCACCTGGAGGCAGCACCATCATCACCGCCGTGCTGCAGGTAATCGTTAACGGCGTGGACCATCGCATGGGCCTGGTGCAAGCGGTCAGCCAACCCCGCTTTCACCACCAATGGCAGCCGGACCGGATCCTGTTCGAGCCCGGCGTTTCCGAGGAAACGGTCTCTGCGCTGAGATCCATGCGCCACCGCGAAGTCGTCATCCTGCCCACCGCGCGTCTTGGCAAGGCGAACTCGGTCATGCGCATACGCGGCGCACTCTGGGGTTTCGCTGACCCCCGCGCCCCCGGTGCCGCGGCGGGAATCTGACGCCAAAGACTTGAAATACGACAAAATTCGTGTCCCTTGGGGACTCTTGTTGTCAGTCCGATTGTCCCCGGACTTGAGCTTAGGGTGTCCCTTGGGGACTCTTGTCCCGTTTTCAAGTACTTGGAATCCGACTCAGCGCCCCCAAATCCGTGTTCAACGAAAACCATCACGGGAGTAAATGTCATGAACTTGGTTCACTGGGATCCGATTCGAGACTTCGAAAACCTGTTCCGCCCCGGTGCGGTTCTGCCAGCAATCCGCGAGCGCGGCTCGAACTGGACGCCCGCCATCGACGTGCGGGAACTGAACGACGCCTATCGCGTCGACGTGGAACTGCCGGCGGTCGCGCCGGAAGACGTGGAGGTGAACTGCAAGGACGGCTTGCTGACCATCTCGGGCGAGCGCAAGTACGAGCGCGAGAACGACGACGAGCGGATGCATCGCTCGGAACGCCTGTACGGCCGTTTCGCCCGCAGCTTCCGGCTTCCGGACGACGCCGACCAGGACTCCATCGACGCCACGGCGGCACATGGTGTCGTCACCATCTCCGTCGCCAAGCGGGAGAACGCGCGGGCGCGATCCATCGAGGTCAAGACCGCCAGCTGATCGGTCTATCGATGCGCTCCGGCATCTTGTCGGGGCGCGTCGAACACGTCGTCCGGCGGGGCGCGATGTCCTCTCAAAGAGTAAGTTCGCTTAGAACACCTCCGCTGGATCCTGTCCGACTCAATGTCTGCGGAACTCGGACATTGCAGGGCTGAAGCGGAACATGGCATCTTAGTTCCATGGAAGTGCCCCACAGCCGTCGCCTTCGGCGCCGCCCGCGGCCCGGCCCCGCTCGTCGACCATGGAAGTGATCACCGGCGTCGGACGTGGTTGGCCCGGCGACGTGCCGGCGCAGGCACGCGCGGCCGAATCGACAGGATTTGACTGCATAACCTGCGGCGAACTCGCGCACGACTCCATGCTGACCATGGCGCTCGCGGCAACCGCCACCGAGCGAATCCGGCTCCAGACTTCGGTCACCATCGCCTTTCCGCGCAGCCCGCTCGTGCTCGCGATGCAGGCCTGGGACATTCAGCACCTGTCCGGGGGAAGGTTCACCCTCGGCCTCGGCAGCCAGGTCAAGGGACACAACGAACGCCGCTTCGGCGGAACCTGGACCGCGCCCGCGCCGCGCATGCGCGAATACATCCAGATGATGCACGCGGTCTGGGACTCCTGGCAGCACGGAACGCCGCCGGAGTTCCTGGGCAAGCACTACACGTTCACGCTGATGACACCCAATTTCAATCCCGGACCCATCGACTACAAGCGGCCTCCCGTGGGAGTTGCGGTCGTCGGTCCGGGAATGGCCCGGGTGGCGGGTGAAGTGGCCGACGTGGTCATGCCCCACGGCGGGATCATGTCGGACAAGTACATGCGCACGACGCTCCTGCCTGCGATTCGAACCGGCCTGATGCGATCGGGCCGGTCATGGGATGACGTGGAGATCGGCGCAACCGGTTACCTGATCCTCGGCGACAGCGACGGCGAGATCGAGCAGCAGGTCGAGGAAATGCGCCGGCCGTTGTCGTTCTATGGCTCCACACGCACCTACCACAAGGTGCTCGACCTGCACGGGCTCACCGAACTCGGGCAGAAACTGCACGTGCTTTCGCGCCAGGGCAGGTGGGAGGAAATGCGGGATACCGTCAAGCCGGATGACGTACTGGAACTCGCGCAGACTTGCACCTACGACGCGCTCCCCGATTTCCTGCGCGCGCACCGGGAATACGCGTCTCGAATCTCCTTTGACATGCCAAGGGAGACACCTGGACAGGAAGAACGGTTTCAGGACATATTGCGGCGGTTGCAGGCCGTCGATAGTCCCCGCATCCCGCGGGGGATGGAAATGGATAACTGACAATCAGGGGGCAATCCGTGCTGCGTCTCAATGTGAATGGCAAGGTCCGCGAGCTAAGCGATGATGAGGCGTCGACACCGCTTCTGTGGGTGCTGCGCGACGCGCTGGGACTCACCGGCACGAAGTTCGGCTGCGGCGTGTCGATATGCGGCGCGTGCACCGTGCTGCTGGACGGTGAACCGATCCGCTCCTGCTCGATGCCCGCATCCGCCGCCTCCGGCCGGGATGTCACGACCATAGAAGGGCTGGCATCCGAGGACGGCGAACTGACGCCGGTGCAACAGGCGTGGATCGACCTGGACGTCGCCCAGTGCGGCTATTGCCAGACCGGACAGATCATGGGCGCCACCGCGCTCCTCCAGTCCAATCCCAAACCGAGCGACGACGAGATCGACGCCGCCATGGCAGGCAACATCTGTCGCTGCGGCACGTACCTGCGAATCCGCAAGGCGATCAAACAGGCCGCCGGGAACATGGGAGAGTCCGCATGAGCAGCTCTATTCTTGCGAGGGGTATCCCCTCGCGCTCCCCGGCTGAAGGCTCTCTTGCGAGGGGTATCCCCTCGCGCTCCCCGGCTGAAGGCTCCCGTTACGCGGCCATGGAAGCCGTTTTCGATGCCATCGCGCACCCGGCACAAGTGCCTGGTCCCGGGTTGGCGAAGTTCTCCCGGCGCCGATTCATGCAGGCCACCGGCATCGCCGGCGGCGGCCTGATGCTCGGCTTCGTGCTCAAGGCGAAACCCGCGCACGCGACGCCCACCGCGCTGCAACCGAACGCCTTCCTTCGCATCGACGCAGACGGCATCCTGCTGTACGCCAAGAACCCCGAGATCGGCCAGGGTGTCAAGACGTCCCTGCCGATGATCATCGCGGAAGAACTCGATGCCGCCTGGGATGACGTCGTCGTTCGGCAGGCACCCATTGACGGGGCGGCGTTCGGACCCCAGTTCGCCGGCGGCTCCATGTCGGTGCCGATGAACTGGGACACGCTACGCCAGGCCGGCGCCGCGGCACGGACCATGCTTGTCGCAGCCGCCGCGAGACGGCTGCGCGTCCCCCCGGCCGAACTGTCGACCCGGGACAGCCTTGTCGTACACGCGGCCTCCGGGAAGCGGATCGCCTACAAGGACCTGGCGAATGCTGCGGCAGAGTTCCCGGTTCCCGACGCATCCGCGCTCAAACTCAAGGACAGGCGTTACTACCGGCTGCTCGGCACCCGCGTCACAGGTGTCGACAACGATGCGCTGGTACGCGGCCAACCGCTCTTCGGTATCGACCAGGCCGTGCCCGGGATGAAATACGCCGTGTACCAGAAGTGTCCGGCTGTCGGCGGCGGCGTCTCGTCATTCAACCGTGACGCGATCGCGAAAATGCCCGGAGTGCGCGATGTGTTCGCGCTCGAAGGCAATGGCAAGTTCGCCGAACTGCTTCCCGGCATCGCCATCGTGGCCGGCTCCACCTGGGCCGCGATCCGCGCGAAGCGGGAACTCAAGGTCGAATGGAGCCTCGACCAGGCTGCGAAGGACAGCTGGAGCGATTCGGCCCGGAAGGCTGAAACGCTGCGGCATGTTCCCGGAGAGAAGCGCGTAGCGGACGACGGTGACGTCGACGCCGCTTTCGCCGATGCGGACACGACGCTCGACGCCTACTACGCCTACCGCTTCGTCAGCCACGCCCAGCTCGAACCGCAGAACTGCACCGCGTGGTGGCGCGACGGCGCGGTCGAGTTGTGGGCGCCGACGCAGACGCCGGACAGCGGGATAAAGGCGGTGGCCGGCGTATTGGGCATCGACCCATCGAAAGTGACCGTGCACCAGACCCGGATCGGCGGAGGCTTCGGTCGCCGGCTCTACAACGATTTCATGACCGAGGCGGCCGCCATCTCGAAGCGTTACGGCGGGCCGATCAAGCTCCAGTGGACCCGCGAGGACGACATGTCGCACGACCTGTTCCGTGCGGGCGGATTCCACCAGTTGCGGGGAAGCCTGGACGCCGAGGGCCGGGTTTCCGGCTGGCGCGACCGGTTCATCACGTTCACGCACGGCAACGGGCGGCCGGTAAGCGGCGGGGACATGTCACGTGGTGTGTTCCCCGCGGGGCTTCTTCCCAACTGTCGGATCGAGCAGACGGCCCTCGAGTGGAAGACACCCTGCGGCGCGTGGCGCGCGCCCGGATCCAACGTGTTCGGCTTCGTGGTGCAGGGCTTCCTCCACGAACTGGCGGTGGCTGCCGGCCGCGATCACCTGGAGGTCCTGCTGGAAGTGCTCGGGGGACCGCGGTGGATGGAGGAGGGCAACATCCGCGCGCTACACACCGGTCGCGCGGCGGACGTGGTCAAGCTCGCGGCGAAAAAGGCCGGATGGGGCCGCAAGATGCCCGAAGGGCGCGGCCTCGGTCTCGCCTTCTATTTCAGCCATGCCGGACATTTCGCGGAAGTCGCCGATGTCAGCGTCGATGCGAACAGAAAGATCACCGTGCACAACGTGACGGTGGCGGCCGACGTGGGTCCGATCATCAACCTGAGCGGCGCCGAAAACCAGGTCGAGGGATCGGTGGTCGACGGCCTGTCCGCCATGCTGGGACAGTCCGTCACGTTCGAGGAGGGGGTGGTGCAGCAGTCGAATTTCGAAAGCTACCCGATGCTTCGAATGCCGCACACGCCGAACGTGGACATTCACTTCATCGACAGCGACTACCCGCCGACGGGACTGGGCGAGCCGGCCTTGCCGCCGCTGGCGCCGGCAGTGTGCAACGCGATCTACGCCGCGACCGGTGAGCGCATCCGGACGTTGCCGATCTCGTTAGAGGGTTACTCGGTATAGCGGTGAGTCCGGACGCCGGGGACGAAAGCCGAAACGCCGCCTTCAGGCCCCAGCGGCGGGAAGGTCGGTCATTCGGGCCGCGTGGCGGTGCGGGCGATCAATTCCCGCAGTGCGACCATTGATTCCGCGTGGCGCTGGTCGTGCTCGCGGACGCGATCCGCTCCAGACGCTACCATGGCGCGGATGCCGTACCAAACGACGGCGATTTGCCCGATGCCGACGGCGACCTGCGCGGCGGCGAGGGCAACGGTGGACATCTCAAATGGCGTCATCATGGGCGGTCACGCCAGCCTGGAACCGTTCGAAGTCGCCGTCGTCTTGCGGCATCGCCAACAGTAGTTCGGAGAAGCCTGGAGCCCTCAGCCGGGGAATGTTCCCCGACCGCTGACGCGTAAGAAAGTGCCGGCGTTTCCCCCGTCGCCGGAGGCGTACTTCCATGCAAGGTCGTGCCTTGCCAACCTTGCCAACCGTTGCCGAATGCAGAAGGCGCTCGTACGCTTCCGACGCGATCACCACAACGACGGGTTTGCCGCTTCGGGTCACCTACTGTGGCGTCCCTTCGATTGCCGCGTTGACGACTGCGCTGAAGCGTCTCTGGGCGTCCTGAAATGTCCATACGGATATTTGATCATCCGTATCCAATTTACTTGGTTTGATTGTTCCGTCGTCCAGAACGCCCGTCAAGCGGCAGAGTCTCTATTCCCTGTAGGAAATGCGCGACAGGGCGACCAACATCACCAAGGCGCTTCCGGCTGTGAGTACACCTGCGAGGGCGAATGCCGCGCCGGGAAAGTAGACCGGCGCAGCCGGCGATGAGAAATAGGCGAAAAGCTGCGTCATCATCACCGGACTGAAGATGAACGTGCTGCTCGCAACGCTGCCGAGAAGTCCCTGCAACGCGCCCTGGGCGTTGGCGGGTATCTGCCTGGACATGATGCCGTTCATCGCCGGGATGATCAGCCCGGAGCCGGCGCCGATGACGATCCACATGTACATCGCCCAGCCGACAGGCGAGAGCGCATAGCCGAAAAAGGCCACGGCGGCCAGCATGAGCCCGACATACGCCGTGCGTCTCGATCCCCACAGGGGGATGATCTTGCGAATCAGGAAACCCTGCACGACCAGCATGCAGACACCGACGACACCCAGCGAAAAGCCCACGTCACGCGGCCCCCAACCGTAGCGGTCCATGGTGTAGAACGCCCAGACGGCCGGAAGCGAGTCATGGGCCATCATGTAAAGGAAGTAGGCGCCAAGGATCCCGGCGACCACCGGGAACCGTCCCATTTGGCGAAACGCGCCCAGCGGGTTGGCGCGCCCGAATCGAAACGGTCGGCGATCCTCTTCCTTCAGGGTTTCCGGAATCACGAGCAAGCCGAACAGCGCATTGGCGAAGGCGATCCCGGCAGTGACGAAAAACGGCGTGCGCGGCCCGAACTCCCCAAGGAAACCACCGATCACCGGCCCCAGAATGAAGCCGACGCCAAACGCCGCGCCGATCAGGCCGAAGTTCTGGGCGCGCTTGTCGGGAGGGAACAGATCGGCGATGCAGGCATTCGCGATGCCGTATGTCGCCCCTGAGGTGCCCGCGATGAGGCGGCCGACGAACAGCCAGGCGAGGGTGGGTGCGAGGCCCATGATCAGGTAGTCAATGCCGAACACGAACAACGACACGAGCAGCACCGGGCACCGGCCGAACCTGTCCGAAAGGTTGCCCGCCATCGGCGAGAAGATGAACTGCATAGAGGCATATGCGAACGCGAGCCAGCCGCCGTAGCGCGCCGCTTCGTGCACCGGGTCTCCGGTGATGTCGACGATCAGTTCCGGCAGGACCGGCAGGATGATGCCGAAGCCGATCGAATTCAGAAGGACGGTGACGAAGATGAATCCGACCGCCCACCTCACGCTGACTTGCCGTCTTGCCATCGGATCAGGTCACCCTGAAGGAACGGGTGCCCGGCAGGTTCTTTCGTTCACGTCGGGCATACGCCATCATAGGTGGACGATCCCGCCACAGGAACAGGCGATGACGATTGAACTCAACCACACCATCGTTCCGAGCCGCGACAAGGTTGCTTCGGCGCGGTTCTACCAGGAGATGTTCGGATTCGAATACAGCGGCGCCATGGGGCATTTCGAACCGGTGCGCATCACGAACCAGGCCCTGACGCTCGACTTCGACAACCGCGAGTCATTCGAACGCCACCACTATGCCTTCAAGGTGAGCGAAGAAGAATTCGACACGATCTTCGCGCGCATCAAGGATCGCGAGCTCATATACGGGAGCGGCCCCTTCACGCCCGAGGACGGCGAGATCAATCACTGGAACGGAGGCCGGGGCGTCTACTTCAGAGACCCGAGCGGCCACCTGCTGGAACTGCTGACACGCGACTACGCCTGATTCGTTGACCGCACCTGGGCCCGGCGCATCAGGCGGCGGGCGATGGGATCGAACGCGGCGCGACGGTGCATGACGCTCCGATTGTCCCAGACAAGCACATCGCCGACCTCCCACTCCTGCGTCCAGACATCACCCTCCAACGCCACGTAGCGCCATACCGTGTCGAGGAACGCTTCGCTCTCCTCTAGCGGCAGGCCTTCGACATGGGCGTCCTGCCGGCGACCGAGATACAGCGCGTCGATTCCGGTTTCCGGGTGGCGCAACACCATCGGATGGCAGGCGCCAGGCGCGTCGCGCGGATCGTCCACGTCATGATGGCCGCGGCGGAGCGTGCCCACGCTGTCGTGCGCGGCGTCGTGTTTCAGGCGCGCGCCCCGCACCCGGCGCGCAAGGTCCGGCGGCAGCGATTGCAGCGCGCCGATCATGTTGCAGAAGTGGGTCGAGCCGCCTCCTTCCGGCACCTCCAACGCATGGAGGATGCTGGCCGTGGGCGGATGCTCGATGTAGGACATGTCCGTGTGCCAGGCGGCTTCCGCGGCGCCCAGTCCGCCGATCGGACTACCGTCAACGACGATGTTGGAGATGGTTGCGAGATACGGATTCGGGGCCTTTTCGCGTTCTTCTTGCGTGATCCAGCCCATCGGCCGGTATTCGAGGGGACCGAACAGGCGCGCGAAGCGCATCAGGCCGCCGTCGTCCAGGCTTTGGCCGCGAATACGCAATACCGCCCGCTCCAGCCAGGCCGCGCAGATCGCGGAGAACACCGAATCGCGGACAGCTGACAGGTCCACATCGGTGATGTCCGCGCCGAACGAGACACCAGCAAAGGGGACGCAATTCATGGTGAGAGTGTACCCCCGATGTCAGGCGTCGGCGCGATCCAACAAGGCCTGGGCCGCCGTGAAGTCCAACGTTCCTTCGTACAACGCCGAACCCGCGATCACGCCGAGCAACAGGTCGAGATGCAGCGCCCGCAACCGTCGAAGGTCGTCCTCATCGCGTACGCCACCTGACGCGATGACCGGCAAGCCGCTGGCGCGTGCGACAGCGGCGGTCGCGTCGGCATTGACGCCGGTCAGCATGCCGTCCCGCTCGATATCGGTGAACACGATGGCGAACAGCCTCAGTCCAGATGCGCGGGCGGCGACATCGAGCGCGCTGGTTTCGGTCGTCTCGTCCCACGCAGCCGTCGCGGCGCGACCGGCACGTGCATCCAGTCCCAGAATGACCTGTTCAGGAAAACGCCTTGCGGCGGCTTCAAGGAACGTCGGATCTTCAATGGCGCGGGTCCCAACGATGACCTGGCAAACCCCCGCGGCCAGGTAGTTCTCGATCTCTTCGAGGTCGCGAATGCCGCCGCCCACCTGTATCGGCACGTCCCCCGCCGCCACGGAAATGTTCCGCACCAGTTCCGCGCTGACCCGTCGTCCGGCAAACGCGCCGTCGAGGTCCACCACGTGAATGCGGCGCGCGCCCAGTCCGGCCCAGCGGTCCGCCATTGCCACCGGATCGTCCCCGTAGACGGATGCGGATTGCTTGACGCCCTGTCGAAGTTGTACGCAACGCCCGCCCTGGATGTCGATGGCGGGAATGAGGATCAAAGCGCGCCCTTGGTGGACGGCAACGCCCCGCTGCGAGGATCGACTGTCAGCGCCATGCGCAGCGCCCGGCCGAATGCCTTGAATATCGTCTCCGCCTGGTGGTGCGCGTTGCTGCCCTTCAGGTTGTCGATATGCAGGGTGACCTGCGCGTGGTTGACGAAGCCCTGGAAGAACTCGTGCAGGAGGTCCACATCGAACGCGCCCACGCGCGGACGGACGAACTCCACCCCGTAGGTGAGTCCGGGACGGCCGGAAAAGTCGACGACGACGCGCGAGAGGGCCTCGTCCAGGGGAACGTAGGCATATCCGTAGCGGGTAATGCCCTTCTTGTCGCCCACCGCCCTGGCAACGGCCTGGCCAAGCGTGATCCCGACATCTTCCACGGTGTGGTGGGCGTCCACCTCGAGATCGCCCCTGGCGTCGATCTCGAGGTCGACCAGGCCGTGCCGGGCCACCTGCTGGAGCATGTGCTCGAAGAACGGCAATCCTGTATCCAGACTGGACTTGCCCTCGCCGTCGAGGTTGACGGCCACTTTGATCTGCGTTTCCAGGGTGTCCCGCGACACCGATGCACTTCGGTTCATGACGCGCGATTATAGGTAATCGGCCTTCGCCGATGTGGAGGGATGAGTCGCCCGCCGTTTTCCGGCCCGCGTTTTCTGTGGCCCCGGCAATCGAAACAAACGGATCAGAGAAGCACCTTCTCGATGAGACTCTCAACCTTCTGAAACGGAAGGTGTCGACGGTGGGCAAGTTCGTTGCGCACATCGCGAAGACGCCCGACGGTCTTTCGAACGCGGCGGTCGGCACCTCGCCGAAGAAAGAGCGTGAACAACTCTCCGAGTTCCAGCGCAAACGGGTCCCCCTGGCCATCGCCAGCTGCGCGCATCTGGCGTTTGACCTCGAACAGGTTGCTCGACACGATTTCGTGGCGACGTTCCTCGATCCAGGGCAATAGCACGGCAAGCTGTGCACTCCATAACCGTCGGCACAGGTCAGAAGACGGGTTATCGAGTGCCGCACGTGCGGGATGGGCCAGACCGGCCCGGGACGCCGTTCCGAGTTGCCAATCGAGCGGAGTGTCGGTTGTCCAGCACCGGTCATGTGCGACCGCACGCAACAGTTCCACCGGATTCATGATTGTGCGGTCATCTTCCCCGGCAAGTGCGGCCGCTGTTTCGAAATCCCAAGCCGCGACGCGCGCGACCGTCGTCGCGAACAGCGAACGCTGCAACGGATGAAGCCCCCGATCACGCATGTGTTCACTCGCGAACAGCAGCAGGTCGACGTCGTCAAGCACGCCGTCCCAATCGCTGACGGCAAGGCCGACATCTGCAAGCGGCGGGTCGGGGGGCGGTACGCCGTCGAGCATCACCAGGAACAGGCTGCGGCCGAGCAAGGAACGTGAGCGACTCGCCTGTGCATAGGTCCCGAGGAAGTCGCGCCAAATTGGCCAGTTGATTCCGTCAAATCCATAGGGAATCACCAGACGGCCTCGAAAGCCAGCCTCTTCGCAAAGATCGGGCAGGCGGCGAATATGATCTGGATGTCCGCTGTATTGCCGGGCGAGGTCATCGAGAGGCCTGCTCGTGACCGCCAAGCGACCGATTTGCAGCGCGTTGCCGAGCGTGGCACCGACGGCATCTTCGAACCCGTCCGGAATTGCTCCAGGGAAACGGACGACGACGCTACTACCGCTTCGCAGAAGGTCGCAAGTCGAGTCGACGAAACGTCTCGCTCCGGGGAGGTCCCAAAGCCTCACTGAGTAGCGTCAGGCAATATCCGGGCTACCAGGGGATTGAAGACGGTAGAGCCATCAACATCCTGCAGGAGTCCGAGTTGCGTTGCCCAGTACAGTCGGCGCCGCAGCACATCCGCCGTCACCGGAGTCCGTCCTTCCTCCTCCCAGATCGCCGCGTAGGTGCCGACATCGTCCGCGTTGAGCGGTTCCCCCCACGCTCGCAGCGGCGCAAGGTCGCGTCGTGCGGCGAGATCACCCAGGCCGACCGCGGCGAGGAGGTCGTCGACGTGTTCCTTGATGTAGCGGTCCAGTTCGCTGGCTCTACCCCGCCAAGTCTTCTCCTCCGACTCCGCGTATCGCTCGAGGAGCAGGGGCCAGCCCCCGGTGAGTTCGAGCAGATCTTCGATCTTGGAGCTCGCCTCGTGCAGCCCCTGGTCGCTGCACCAGCGACGCAGGAAAGCGGCGTTCCAAGGTTGCGCGGGCATCCAATCGAACAGTTCGTTCCCGTCAAGGCGGTACCTGTCCGGGAGGTACTCGTCCGGGAGATCCTCCATGAAGCGCCAAAGATGGTCTGGATCAGCGCGAAAGACGACGCGGAGATTGCGACCGCGCTGGGTGGTTCGCAGTGCGTCCGCCACGCCTTCAATCCAGAGCTTCGTCCACACATCATGCTCATCCACCAGGCAGACATATGTGTCACGCTCGGGCCGCAAGCGATTGACGTCTCTGACAAGTGCAGCATTGCTGTCGCCCCTATGCTCAAGGGGGCGCCACCGATTGTCTTCGGTGCGATATTCGAGGAACTTGGGCACCTTGGCGATGTTCGCCGCAGGGGTACCACAGATCACGGCAACTCGACCGCCACGACTGAGTTTCGATTCCTGCTCGTAGGTCAGAGGTCCGCGCCGGGGTGATGCGGCCTTCCCGAGCAACGCGCCCTCGCGCCCTGCGCTCGGCAAAGCGCCCTCAGCCGCGCCTACAATATGAGACACAATGATCAGACCCAAAAAGTACCTTGGATGAAGTGTGTGTCGGGGTCAGGGATCACAAGGGTCGAATTGACGCCCTTTGAATCGTCCCTACAATAGGGTCTACTATCCTCTACATAGATGTAGGCACAATTGAGGGCATGATGAAGTTTGTCTCGGTCAGAGAACTTCGTGGCCGGACCGCCCAGCTCTGGCGGGATTTGGAACGGGAGAAAGACCTCGTCGTCACGAACAACGGGAAACCCGTTGCCATATTGACGGCGACGGATAGCGACTCGTTCGAACAATCTCTAGCAGAAATCCGTCGATGCAGGGCCACCGATGCGTTGAGCGCCCTGCAGCGGGACGCGGCGGACCGCGGTCTCGACAGGTTGTCGATGGACGAAATCGACGATGAGATCCAAGCGTCGCGAACCCGCCGGCGCATTGGTTGAAGATAGTCCTCGACACCAATGTGCTGGTAGCTGGCTTCATATCGCCGTTCGGTCCCCCGGCGGCGATTCTGAGGGCGGTCCTGACGGGCAGCATGGTCCCTTGTTTCGATGAACGCATCCTCGCGGAATACCGGGACGTGCTGACCCGAGGAAAATTCTGCTTCGACCGGCACCGAGTCGACGACTTTCTGCGAGTCGTCGAAACGAACGGTCTGCCCGTGTTGGCCGATCCTCTCAGACTCGTACTTCCGGACACGAGCGATGCGATGTTCGTCGAAGTGGCAATCGCTGCCGGTGCCGATTGCCTCGTAACCGGCAACTTGCGGCACTTCCCGGTAGAACGGTTGAGAACAGTGTCACCGTCGGAGGAGACGTGCATCATGACGCCGCGCGAGTTTCTTGATCGCTTTCTGGACGGGCAAGAGAATCACTGACCAGTCTTTAGACGGTCCGCGAGGCTCCCGTAGGGAAGAAAACGGTTGTCGCTGTTGGCCTTGATCCAGGCGTTCAGGTCTTCCGGGTAATCGCCGCGCGCACGCAGGACGCGGGCGATGGGAATCACCGGCGACCTTGCCCCCGCTTCGAAACCGGGCAACCTCGTCTCCGCCAGGGTCAGGAACCGAATCCAGGCCACCAGGTCATCCGAAGATGTTGAATTGACCCGCTCGGCCCAGACCGCGGCGGCCGCCGTCATGAAGGGCAGGAGTTCGCCCCGCTCGCCGAGCGTTAGCCCCAGGTCCGCCGCGTCAAGATTGCGGCAGGCTTTCGCGATCAGTTCGACATGACGATCGCCCATCGCGGCGGCAGCCGTCGGGTCCCAGGTTCCCACGTCATCCATGCGGGTAGTATAGGTCCGGTTTGATTCGCTTCGCGCGGGGACGCTCGCTCCACACCGGATCCCGATCATGAAGAAAGCGAAGGACGCGCGCCGGGACAACGACACCTGGGTCGCGGACAGATTGCTGGCCTGGTACCAAACCCACGGACGCAGGAACCTTCCGTGGCGCACACGTACGACGCCATACCGCGTCTGGGTCTCGGAAATCATGCTGCAGCAGACCCAGGTCACGACGGTGATCCCCTACTTCGAGCGCTTCGTACAGAGGTTTCCGAATATCGAATCGCTGGCGGCGGGAGACCGCGACGAGGTGTTGCATCTCTGGTCTGGCCTCGGTTACTACGCGCGGGCCCGCAACCTGCATCGCGCGGCCCGGCTCGCAAACGGGTCCTTGCCCGATACCGCGGCGGGGCTTATGGCATTGCCCGGCATCGGCCGTTCCACGGCCGCCGCCATCCTGGCGATCGGTTTCGGTCAACGCGCCGTGATACTCGACGCGAACGTCAAGCGCGTCGTCACGCGGCTGCATGCCCTGCGGGGAGACTCCGCCTCCGAGAGTTCTCTCTGGCAGCATGCGGACGGGCACACGCCGGCCGAACGCGCCGGGGACTACGCGCAGGCCATCATGGACTTCGGCGCGACGCACTGTCGCCGGTCCAGTCCGCTCTGCCCTGCTTGTCCGTTATCGGACCGTTGCCTCGCCCGAATGAAGAACCTGCAACACGTCCTGCCTGAACCCCGGCGGAAGAAGCCGCTCCCCGTGCGCACCGTTCACGTACTGCTGCTGGTGGACGCCGAGGGCGCGGTGCTGCTCGAACGGCGCCCCGACGGAGGTGTCTGGGGCGGCCTCTGGTCTCCGCCCGAACTGTCCAGGAAAGCGGATGTCGCCGCAATGGGCCGTGAATGGGGCGGTCCGATCGACGGCGTGGAGACATTGCCAGCGGTCCGGCACTCCTTCACGCACCTTCACCTGGACATCACGCCTCACCTCATGCGTACAGGTCGTCGCGCCGACATCGTGTCCGATTCCGATCGGCACGTCTGGTTCGCGCCCAACGACGACCGAAGACTCGGCCTGTCCGCCGTCGCGGTTACACTACTTGCCGGGATTCACGCGTGAGTCAGACCGGATGCACGGCGACGGACGGCAAGGGGCGGAGCGATGAGGCAAGTTCTCTGCCGAAAATACGGCGAGCGGCTGCCGGGACTCCCTGCGCCTCCCCTCCCCGGATCCATGGGCCAGGACATCTTCGAGAACGTGTCGGCCAAGGCCTGGGCCGAGTGGCAGTCGGTGCAGACCATGCTCATCAACGAACGCCACCTGAGCCTCTTCGAACCGGATGCCCGCAGGTTCCTGTCGGACCAGATGAAGAGGTTCCTGGCAAACGAACCTTACGAGATGCCGTCTGGCTACGTGCCGCCGGACGAACCGGGCGACGACACTTGAACGCCGTCGAAGGCAAGCATGTTCGCTCCGGCAGACTCGAGCGCGGCCACCCCGAGGCGGCGATTCCACCGAAGGGACCGAGCCGTTCGCGGATCTGCGTTCGGCTTCAGGTCATGGAAAGACCAATCGCCCCAGGAAGCGAATACCTTGTCTGACCGCGGATGTGTGGACGGCGTTGCGGCGCGACAGGGCGCTCGGACGCGCGGACACGGATATCCGTCTGGCCCACAGCCGATTCCGTCCCGCCGAACGACGCGGCTGGCGCGATGGGTTCCTCGGTCGGGATGCCTGCGCCTCGGGCACGAATCGCATCATCGTTTCCACGCAGGTGGTCGAAGCCGGCGTGGATATGTCCGCGTCCTTGCTGGTCACTGAACTCGCGCCATGGCCAAGCCTGGTGCAACGATTCGGGCGTTGCGCTCGCCGGGGCGGCGCGGGCCAGGTGGTTGTCGCGGACTTCGGGCACGACAGCGAGCGGAAATCCGCTCCGTATTCGAAGGATGCGCTCGACGCGGGACGCGACGCATGCGCAGAGTTGCGGGATGCGGGTCCGGCCCACCTCGAACGCTTCGAGGAAGAGAACCCAGCCTTGGTACCCCGCCTCTATCCATGCGAGCCCATGCACCTGCTGCTGCGTCACGAATTGGATGAACTCTTCGATACCTCGCCCGACCTGTCGGGAGCGGACATCGACATCAGCCGCTTCATCCGACCGGCTGCTGGCGGACTTGTCCGTTCACGACCTTCTGCTCGAACTTCACAGGCGCATCTGCAACGACCTGATTCCGGAAGGTCGAAAAGACGACCCTCGTGTTCGATACGTGGGCGAGGATTGAAGAGGGCGAGGAGTTGGTCGCCACTTGGCAAGACACGCATCTGGACGATGCCGAACTGTCTATCCTGGGCATTCTCGTCGAGCGGCTGAACTACCCCGGACGCTCGGAGAGCTGGGTCGAGGGGCGTGATGAGAGACGGAGCCGACGCCGGAGACGAATTGCTTTCCCGAGGGGACAGGGGAAGCACCTGGCCCGCGTCCTCGATATTCAACTCTCCATCCCGCCCCACTCCGGTATCCGCTGGTCCCGGGCGAGGCGCAACCGCTGCAGGCTCATGGCGTCAAAGGCATCCGCCAGGTCGAAGTTGAGCTGGTCAAGGGTCGGCAGGCGTGCCAACGCCTCGAGTCGGAACCGCTCATCCAGGGCCGACTGCCGGCGATAAGCAGCGTCCCACCAGCCCATGATGCGATCCGACGCTCCGCGCAGGGTGGAGTCGTCCGGCAACAGTTCGCGCTTCCTGTGCTGGTTGACGGAACGCTGCGCCGGCAACAGGTTCCAGAGATCGTCACACGGCCAGGCCGACCAGGGGAAACAGTGATCGATGTCGAGATTTCCCTCACGCAGCCGCTTGCCTGTCCACACGCAGAACAGGTGTCCATCGTCGAGCAGCGCGAGGGCGCGGCTGCGCGCGACCGCCACGTCCCGCTCAGGCTCCGACCAGCGCATCGCCTGGCGCAGTTCGGCTTCGTCCAGCGTCCGCCCCTGGTGCAGGGCGTAGCGGTTCGTCAGACCGATCCACTCCTCCACCAGCGCGGGTTCGACCCAGACGGTATACCGTTGGAACGCACGCCAGAGATGCATCGGGACACGAAGCGTGCCGAAGCTCGCGAAGTAGGTCCTGTCGAGCACCAGGTCCGGTGGTGGCGCCGACGGTTTCGGTGCCACCGGAAGGATCGGGCTACCGTCCGCATACGTCATGTGTCGCGCCGGCATGCGGGCGATCGTGTCGCTCGCAGCCCGCAGGGCGCGATGCACCGCCCTCTTCCTGTCCGCGCCCACGCGCATGCCGACGCGCAGATCGGACAGCGTGGCACCCGTGAGTTCTCCAAGTTCTTCGACGGCGAATCCCAAACGCTCGAAGCGCCGTCGATTGATGGGGCTCTGCGGCAGGCTTCGGCTCAAGAGCGGCAGGTAGAGCCTGACCCAATAGAGCGCCGCGATCCCAAGCGGAACCTCCACGTGATCCCCGCCGGTCTCTCTGACAAGTCCCGGCGCGCCATTGGCGATACGGCAAAGGACACGCAACAGCGCGAGCTTGTAGGTTGACGATTTGTTGTCGTTCAACACGACACGGCGGATGAGCGGCAGGGCGCCGGTCCCGTCGTCCGGCAGCCGGATGGCGATCCGTTTCCAGGTGAGCTCTTTCCGTCCGAGAAAGTCGGCGTCCTCGCTCACGCGCTCGACGTAGGCACCATGGCGGCGCGCCAGTTGTTCGATCTCCTGGACCGAGACCGGGTGCATGTCGCGACCGGCGTCCAGCGGGCCTTCGCGCAACGTCAGCGCGATCACACCCCGGGGTTTGAGCAGCGTGACGACCTTGCGAAAAGCGCGTTCCCGCAGCGTCGGGGCAATGAACATCCAGACCGCGTTCACCAGGATGAAGTCGAACGACAGGCCGGACCGAAATACCCTGCCCAGTTCAGGAAGGCGATCCGCAATCAGCTCGAATCTTGAGTCCGGGTGCCAGCGCCGCACTTCCTCGCGCATGACCCGGTGGGGTTCCACAGCGAGCACATCGTAGCCAAGCGATGCGAGCCACGCGGCATCCCGACCGCTGCCCGCACCCACGTCAAGCACGGCAGCGGGTCTCGAGGGCAGCAAGTCGCGCAGCCAATCGTTGACCCGAGAGGCATCGACCGACTCGTAGCGAGCCGCCGCTTCACCTGGCCTCGTCACTACGGCGATCATCGTCGCATGTCGACATGATCGTGCAACGTATCTCAACTCGGCCCCTTTCTCCAAACCACCAGCCACGGAGGGATTCAAGGTGTCCTCACCGGACGCGGCGTATGGGATACCATCCGGCAACGCGCGAACCAGACCAGCCGGGCAAGAGCGTTGGCGTAGTCGGAGCGCGCCCGGGCACAAGCCAAAAGACGGAGGAAACCATGGCGTATTTCACTCGCGGCGATGTATCGATCCACTACGAGGTCCACGGCGAGGGCTTCCCGGTGCTGCTGATAGCGCCCGGCGGCATGCGTTCCGCCATCGAGTTCTGGGCGGACGGCCCGTTCAATCCCATAGAGACTCTGTCGGAGCGCTTCCGCGTCATCGCGATGGACCAGCGCAACGCGGGAAGCTCCACGGCGCCGGTCTCGGCGAGCGACGGTTGGCACACCTACACCGCAGACCAGATCGGGCTCCTCGATCACCTCGGCGTTGAACGGGCCCACCTGATGGGCGCCTGCATCGGCGGACCGTACGTGCTCGGCATCATTCAGGCGGAACCCGACCGCGTCGCGTCGGCCGTGCTGCAACAGTCCATAGGCTACGACGGTGATCGCGAGATCTTCTACGCCATGTTCCAGGGCTGGGCGGACGCCATAGCGAACCAGCATCCGGAAGCGGACGAGGCGGCGTGGCGGAGTTTTCGCTCCAACATGTACGACGGCGATTTCGACTTCAATGTCGGGCAGGACTTCGTCAAGACCGTCTCGACCCCCCTGCTCGTCCTCATGGGCGACGATGTCTACCACCCGCAGGCCATATCGAGAGCAATCGCCGCCGCCGCGCCCAATGCGCAACTGGTCGAGAACTGGAAATCCCCCGAGGACGGCGTCGCCGCCAGGGTCACCGGGTTCCTGCAGGCGCACACGCCATAGTGGCGCCGAGGCCCGTAGCAGTCATCCTGCCGCTGGTCATCCTGGGCGCCTGCGCTCGGGACGATGCCGGACAGGAGTCCTTCGACAGGAACGTCGAGAGTTGCCTCTGCCGCACCCTGGCGTTCGAAGCCGAGAGCTTCTCGGGTATTTCGTACGCCGTGATGACCGAGCGGTGCAACGAGACAGTGCACGGCGCCAATCCCGCGCGCTATCCGTCCACGGCAACGAGCGCGCCACGCGTCGAGTCACTGCGCTGTCCGGACGATGTGGCCGACTGGCGGGAAGCCGCACAGGATCGGGCGGATGGCCTGCTGGAACATCCATAGTGCCGATCGTGATAGGCGGCACGCGCGCCAAGCTGATAGCCTTTCCCGTTCGGACCAAAGGAGGAAGCCATGGCATTGAGAATCAACTCCGAAGCCCCTGACTTCGTCGCCCAGACGACACAGGGCGAGATCAGCTTTCACGAATGGATCGGGAACGGGTGGGCGATCCTCTTCTCGCATCCGAAGGATTTCACGCCGGTATGCACGACGGAACTCGGCTACATGGCGGGCCTGGAGCCCGAATTCAAGGCTCGCGACTGCAAGGTCATCGGGCTGTCGGTCGACCCGGTCGACAACCACGCCGAATGGGCGAAGGACATCGAGGAAACCCAGGGCAATGCCGTAAACTACCCGATGATCGGCGATCCCACACTCAGCGTCGCGAAGCTCTACGACATGCTGCCGGAGGACGCCGGCGACACTTCGGAGGGCCGAACCCCCGTCGACAACGCCACGGTGCGTTCCGTATTCGTCATCGGTCCCGACAAGACGATCAAGGCGATGCTGACCTATCCCATGAGCACGGGCAGGAATTTCGATGAGGTGCTGCGATTGCTGGATTCGTGCCAGCTCACTGCCAGTCACCAGGTGGCGACGCCGGTGAACTGGAAACACGGTGACAACGTCATCATCGTGCCGGCGGTGTCGGACGAAGAGGCGAAAGAGCGATACCCGGACGGCTGGGAGTCACCGAAACCGTATATCCGCATCGTGCCGCAACCCCAGTAGCGGCCCATACCGCACCTGCCGCTCCGCGTCGCGGCAACGCGGAGCGGCCTGCCAGGGCAGTGTGAGCTCCACTTGCCCATGGACCAACACCGCAGCAACGGCATCGGCCCGACAGCGGTTACCCATACCCCCATACCCATACCGTGACGCAACGCGAACCTACAACGGTTGGGATAGAATCCGGTGTTTTCTCAAGAACCCATGCATGGACGCCAAGCCCACCGTCTTTGACGTAGCGCTTCCATCCTTTGCCACGGACGTCGTCGAGCGGTCGAAGGAAACTCCTGTCCTCCTGCTGTTCTGGACGGACCAGATTCCGCCCTCGGCGGACACGAAGCGCCATCTCGAAACGCTTGCGAGCCTTTACCAGGGCAAGTTCGCGCTAGCCCTCTGCGACGTCGCGCAAACGCCCGAACTGGCCCAGCAACTGCGAGTTCAGGGTATCCCCAGCATCCGGGCCGTCGTCAACGGACAGATTGCGAGCCAGCTCGACGGTCCCCAGGGCGAGGCGGTGCTGCGCCAGATGATCGACGAACTGACGATGTCCGGCAGCGAGCGTCTGAAGGAAGGGCTCGAGCGATTCGTCGCCGCGCGGGACTGGGATGGCGGACTCGCTCTCCTGCGGCAAGCACTTGCGGAAGAACCCAACAACCCCGCGTTCAGAGTGGAACTGGCCGACCTGCTGGTACGTAAGGGCGACCTGGAGGATGCGCGCGTCGCATTGGGTTCGATTGCGGAAGACACGCCGGAACGCGATCGGCCGGCCGCCCGTCTTGAGATCGCGGAGGAAGCCACGGCCATCGCAGGCAAGGTTCGGGGTGCAGGACCGGATCCGCGCACGGACGACCTCGAGGCCCTGTATGACGCTGCGGTCCGTGAAGCGGCAAACGAAAACTACGAGGCCGCACTGGAGTACTGCATGACCGTCCTGAGAACTGACCGCAAGTTCCGGGAGGACATCGGACGCAAGACGATGATCAAGGTCATGACGGCCATGGGCAAGGGGTCCGAACTCGCGCAACAGTACCGCCGCCGCATGTTCGCGTTCATGCACTAGGGGAGCTGGATGCGCCGGCCTCCGGCTACCAGCAATCCCGGGAGCCGTCAAACATTTGGCCGGTTTTATCCATACCCAAGCGGTCTCCCCTTGCCAGATCGTGACTTAAGCAAACGTCTCAATCTGTCAATTCATATTAGTCATTCAAGATACTGAAAATAAAAGGGTTGATATTCTCTTTCCTCTATCTGGCCGATCTGAAGAATTATCCTGTCCCGCAGAATTCAGAACCATGTCAATAAGTTATACAGAGAGTTATCCACAGAGACCCTCAGAAAACGGCGGTGTTTTTGGGGCATTTTCGACCGGCTCTCGGCCCTGTGGCGGGCGCGTACCAGGGACTCGATGATGGCATCCGCAGGCCTGCGCGGCCGGGATCGTTTCCTGACGCCGACAAAGATCGCCAGTGCGTTATGCGATGCTGCCGGCCGTTGCGCGTTCGCACCGCCCGTCCATCACGTCTACAACCCGCTGGACTACGCTTTCGAAGCGCATAGGCAATACCTCGACCGCTATTGCCGCCGTGAGGCGACGATCCTTTTGGTCGGCATGAATCCCGGCCCGTTCGGCATGGTCCAGACCGGGGTTCCGTTCGGTGAAGTCTCCGCGGTCCGTGACTGGCTCGGCATCGCCGATGGCGTCAATCCGCCCCTGGATCAACATCCGAAGCGCCCGGTCGAAGGGTTTTCCTGCACGCGTAGCGAGGTGAGCGGAAAACGCCTTTGGGGCTGGGCCAGGGACCGCTTCGAAACCGCGGAAGCCTTCTTTCAGCGGTTCTTCGTATGGAACTACTGCCCTCTCGCGTTCCTCGAAGCGTCCGGCCGCAACCGCACCCCGGACAAACTCCCGCAGCATGAGCGTGCCCTGCTATACGAGGCCTGCGACCAGGGTCTGGCAGACATCGTTCACTTCCTCAAACCGCAACTGATCCTGGGCATTGGTCGGTTTGGTGAACAACGCGCCCGCTCGGTCCTTGGCAATGCGGTACGGATCGGCCAAATCCTGCATCCGAGTCCAGCCAGCCCTGCCGCCAATCGCGGTTGGGCCCCGCAGGTGGAGAAACAACTGGCCGATCTCGGCATCGACCTGCCCTGATGGCCGATGTGCCCGTTCGGTGTGCATGGGCGGGGAATGACCCGCTGATGCAGCGCTATCACGACGAGGAGTGGGGCGTTCCAATGCACGACGACCGCGCCCTCTTCGAACTGCTTGTCCTGGAAGGCGCCCAGGCTGGCCTATCGTGGCGCACGATCCTGCACCGGCGCGAGGGCTACCGCGCCGCCTTCGACGGTTTCGACATTGCCCGCGTCGCCGGGTATGGACAATCCGATCGAGAACGGCTGGTCTCCGACGCGCGCATCATCCGGAACCGGGCCAAGATCGATGCCGCGATAGCCAACGCGCGGGCAACCATGGACGTGCAAGCCAGGCATGGCTCTCTCGACGCTTTTCTCTGGAGCTTCGTGGGCGGCAAGCCGAGGCTGAACGCCTTCCACGACCTCTCCGAACTACCCGCCCGGACCGAGGTGTCCCAAGCGATGAGCAAAGCACTGAGGAGCCACGGATTCTCCTTCGTCGGTCCGACGATCTGCTACGCCTTCATGCAGTCGGCGGGCCTCGTCAACGACCATGTCGCGACCTGCTTCCGCTATGCGGATCAATGGATTCCCGGAACCAATCGATAGCGAACTTTCGACCGGTATTGCATCCACGGTTCTCCGTACTTGCCTTCGCAACGGCGGTCGTCGATGCGCTCCCGGGCGATACATGAACATCTTGACGTCGACATGCCCCGCAATCTGCGCGTTGCGGGAACGCCCCTCGATCCACTGAACCCACTGCTGCCGGTCGTCCGCCCGCGCCCGTAGCACCAGCCAGACACCGCCGAGGACATGCCACTTGAACTGCCAGAGCCATCCAAGCGGTGCGAACGTCAGTTCCAGCCACCAGATGACGAGGGCGCCGACAAAGACGGCAAGGCCGTTCAGGCGATACCGGGGCGTTTCGGTGGCGCCGCGATACGCGTAGCCGTCGACGCGCAGCGCGGGAATGACAACATGCAGGACCAGCAGGACCGCGAAGATCGCAGTTGGCGCAAGAGAGGCGGCGACTGTCAGTTGGCGTCAGACATGGGTGGCCTCGGCAGCTCCTCTGACCCTGTTGGCCGGACAGTCTACGAGCAACCGTGCCTTGCGCAAGGAAACGCTTGGCGGATAGCTGCGAGACGACGCCGTTGAGCAACGGCCATGACCGGTTCTCGCCGGTCTACCGCGTGCACCAGGTCCAGGTTTGTGGGACACATGCGAGCATCAAATCCCGCTGATGGACAAACGAGGCCGAAAGTGTCCTGCAAATCCATACGTCAGCCGCACCTGTAGGCAGTGGACCCGGGAGAAGGGAGTTGGTGGGCCCACCAGGACTCGAACCTGGGACCGATCGATTATGAGTCGAGCGCTCTGACCAACTGAGCTATGGGCCCTTGACCGGTAGTCTAACCGCTACCGGTACTGCAGCCGAAGGCCGCCTGGCTAACGCGTGTCGCCGAGTTCGTCGAGGAATCCGCGCAGGTGTTCGGACCGGCTCGGATGGCGCAGCTTTCTCAGCGCCTTCGCCTCGATCTGCCGGATGCGTTCACGCGTGACATCGAACTGCTTGCCGACCTCCTCCAGCGTATGGTCGGTATTCATGTCGATGCCGAAACGCATGCGCAAGACCTTCGCTTCGCGCGTGGTGAGGTCTCCGAGTACAGAACGGGTCGCCTCTTTCAGCCCTTCGCTCGTCGCCAACTCCACAGGCGAACCGACGGTGGAGTCCTCGATGAAGTCGCCGAGATGGGAGTCTTCGTCGTCGCCGACGGGCGTCTCCATGGAGATCGGCTCCTTCGCGATCTTCAGCACGCGCCGGACTTTCTCTTCCGGCATTTCCATGCGTTCGCCAAGTTCTTCCGGCGTCGGATCGCGGCCCATTTCCTGAAGCATCTGCCTTGAAATGCGGTTGAGCTTGTTGATCGTCTCGATCATGTGAACCGGAATTCGTATCGTGCGCGCCTGATCCGCGATCGAGCGCGTGATCGCCTGGCGGATCCACCAGGTCGCGTAGGTCGAGAACTTGTAGCCGCGCCGGTACTCGAACTTGTCCACCGCCTTCATGAGGCCGATGTTGCCCTCCTGGATCAGGTCCAGGAACTGCAAACCACGGTTCGTGTATTTCTTGGCGATGGAAATCACCAAACGCAGGTTCGCCTCGACCATGTCCTTCTTCGCCCGGCGCGCCTTGGCCTCGCCCACGGCCATGCCACGATTGATCTCCTTGATTTCGCCGATGGAGACCCCGGTCTGGCTGGCGATGTTCTTGAGCTTTTTCTGCAGCCGCATGATTTCCGGCTTGTTCGCATCGAGCGCCTTGCTGTAGGGGTGCCTGGCCTTGATGTGCCGGTTTACCCAGGCAATCGACGTCTCATGCCCCTGGAACTCCTTCAGGAAGGCCCGGCGTCCCATGCCCACCTCGTCGACGCACACTTCCATGATCGCGTTTTCGTAGCGCCGGACCTGGGCCCGCGCCACGCGCGGCATCTCGACGAGCACCTCGTAGTGCTTGGGCACGAGTTTGAACGGCGACATCGCGACCGAGACCGCCTGCCGGTCTCGCTTCGCCGCCTTCGACAGGCGGCCCTCTGACGCGGCGGTCTTCTGCGCCTTGTCGCGCGCTCTCCGCAACACGCCGAATCGCCTGGCCGCCTCTACCGGGTCGGGCCTCTTTTCGTCGTTGTCATCGTCCTTCTTGTTGTTGTTTGCCTGTGTGCGGGCATCCACCTGCGCGGCACGCGGCACGTTTTCGGCCGGGTCGAGATAACCGACCAGCACGTCGGCCAGCTTGTCATTCTCCACCGCCAGGTCATAGGCCTTGAGCAGGTATTCCACGGTGCCGGGGAAGTAGGCCAGCGACGACAGCACGTCGCGGATCCCTTCCTCGATGCGCTTGGCAATGGCGATCTCGCCTTCGCGGGTCAACAGGTCGACCGTTCCCATTTCGCGCATGTACATGCGCACCGGGTCCGTCGTCCGCCCGACTTCCGTCTCGACAGCCGCAAGGGCCGCGGCGGCTTCCTCGGCGGCGAGTTCGTCGGCGGTGTTCTCCTCCGCGTTCATCAACTCGTCGGGGTCCGGCGCGGTTTCGTACACCGTGATCCCCATGTCGTTGATCATCCGGATGATGTCTTCGATCTGGTCCGGATCGGAGATGTCCTCCGGCAGGTGGTCGTTGACCTCGGCGTAGGTCAGGAATCCCTGTTCCTTGCCCTTTGCGATCAGGTCCTTCAAACGCGATTGCTGTTTTTCTGTCTCGGTCGCCATAACCCCTCGATGTGGAAAGATTTGCCCTGGCGAGCAAACCGCCAATTATACAAGATGCGAAAGCGTCCCTCGCGCTGCTCTTTTCTGCGAGGGGTCACCCCTCGCGCTCCCCGGCTGAGGGCTCTTTTCTGCGAGGGGTCACCCCCTCGCGCTCCCCGGCTAAGGGCTCTTTTCTGCGAGGGGTCATCCCATCGCGCACTTTCCCTTGCGAGGGGCACCCTCGCGCTCCCGGGGCTGAAGGCTCTTTTCTGCGAGGGGTCATCCCATCGCGCTCCCGGGGCTGAAGGCTCTCACCCATCCCCTCCTGTCGTCAGCGATGGCGACTTTCTTCCCGGCTATTTTGCGGTCAGCCCTTCTGCCTCCGGCGACGTTTCGACATCAGCGCCGCCTGTTCGGTTCCGGGCGGCCCGGGACGCGTTCAGGTATCGCGCGATGTTTTCCTTAGTGGGGGCATTCCTGATCGAATCAACCAGCGCGAGGCGCCGGCGTCGCTCGCACTCGCCCAGGTAGTGTCTGACACCACCGACAAACTCCGCTTCAAGCGCGTCAGCATCGAGCATCCGTTCCGTATCGGCCAAGTCACGCAGTTCGTTGTAGAAGGGTTCGTGGACAAAGCGCGCCAGCAGGACCGAGGCATCGGCATCCCCGTCCTTCGCTGCCCACCGCGCAACCCGAAGGAACAGCGAATCGTCATCGGTCTCACCGAGCAGGGCACGTACGAGTGATGTATCCAGCTTTCCGAAAAGCGACGGCTCTTGCAGCAGGCACCGCAGCAACCGCCGGTCGAGTCCCGTTGTGCGGGCCGCAGGCGCTGGCCCCGGATCCGGCGGCGGAGGTTCTTCCAGGCGCCGTTGGTCAATGTCCGCCGATGGCGGGTCGATCGCATCGGGGTCCAGTTCCGCGATGCGGGCGAGCCGATCGACCAGCAGGCGCCTCAAGACCCCTCTCGGGATGCGGGATACAAAGGGCTTGGCGAGTTCGCAAAGCCGGGCGCGGGCGTCCATGGATGTGAGGTCGAGTCCCTCGGACAGGGAATCGACGAGATAGTCCCCTGCGGGTTTCGACGCCGTGATCAAGTCCTCCAGGTGTTCCCTGCCCTCGCTCCCGACAAGGCTGTCGGGGTCCTCACCTTCCGGCAGGAAGACGAACTTGCACTGGCGGCCGTCGCGCAACGACGGAAGACTCGCCTCCAGCGCACGCCACGCCGCCTGCCTGCCCGCCCGGTCACCGTCAAAACAGCACACCACTTCGGACACATTTCGATAGAGCCGCTCGAAGTGCTCCGTACCGACAGCGGTGCCCAGGGTCGCGACGGCGTTGCGTATCCCGTTCCGGGACAGGGCGACCACGTCCATGTACCCTTCGACCACGATCAGCCGGTCAAGCCCGCTACCCCGCTGCGCGGAGTGCCGGGCCTCGTAGAGTCCGTAGAGCTCGCGGGCCTTGTGGAACACCGGTGTCTCCGGCGAGTTCAGGTACTTCGGACCTTCGCCCGCATCGGACAGCAGGCGCCCGCCGAAAGCCACCACTCGGCCCCGCGAGTCGCGGATAGGGAACATGATTCGGTGCCTGAACCGGTCATAGGTACGCCCCGCGTCGTTCCGCGCCACCAGTCCGGCCGCGACCATCCTGTCCGGGTCCACGTCCAGGCGCGTCTTCAGGAAATCCCATCCCGGCGGCGCAAACCCGATGCCGTACCTCGCTGCCGTCCTGCCATCGAGACCGCGACCCTTCAGGTAGTCAATCGCTTCGGGATGATCGCGCAGGGCTTCGCGGTACAGCTTCGCCGCCTTGTCAAGCAGTTCATAAAGCCCCGTATCGGGTTTCTCGACCCGCCCGCCGCCTTCCCTCGGCACCTCGACGTGGGCGATGGCCGCCAGCGCCTCGACCGCCTCGACGAATTCCATCCGGTCGTGCTCCATCAGAAAAGTCAGCGCCGTACCTCCCGCACCGCAACCGAAACACTTGTAGATCCCCCGTTCCGAATTGACGTTGAACGAAGGGGTCTTTTCCTGGTGGAAGGGACAGCAGGCCTTCCAGGACTTGCCAGCCTTGGTCAGTTTCACCCGCGAATCGATAAGGTCGACGATGTCGATCCGCTGCAGCAGATCGTTGATGAAAGACTGCGGAATCCGACCGGCCATTGGCAATCAGATTAACGCTTCCGGGATGCGAAAGGTAGGAGCAGCCTTGTCCAATGAGAAGTGAGCCTGGGGGGATCGCCTGATTCCAACGAGAAGTGAGCCTGAAGCGATGGGTTTGGGATCATCGGAGGATGATTTTGAGCTTGGACGTGGAAGGGCTCCGCACGCCGGAGCAGGTTCGCGCGTTCCTGGACGGGAACGACGCGGTGGTGTTCCAACCGGCTTCTCGGTCAGAGGCGCACGCCTTCGTGTCGCGGATGCTGTCGCGCTTTGGCTATGCTGGCCTCGACAGACCCGACCGAGGTCTGTTGAAGCGGTTCCCGGGCAAGGCGACGGGGCTGTCGCGGGCGCAGGTGACACGCCTGGTGGCGCAGTTCCTGAAGACCGGTTGCGTCGTGGATCGACGCGGCGGGGGACCGCGGCGGCCGTTTGAGCGTCGCTACACGGCCGCCGACATCCGCCTGCTCGCGGAGGTGGACGCGACGCTTGGCCAGATGGCCGGGCCGGCCACGCGCGCGATCATGCGGCGGGAGTTCGAGGTGTGCGGCGACGAGCGCTACCGACGCATGGCGCGCCCGCGACGAGCTGTTCCGCGCCATCGGCTCCGCGCTCGGGGACGCCAGAGCCGCCTGACCCGACGCACGATGCGGGGCGCGGCGCATGGGCGCTCCAGTCCGATGACGCCGCACCGCCCGAGGAATCGCTCGCCGCCGGGCGGGGATGGTGCCCACGGCCGGTGTCCGCGCGACGGGTGCCGCGACCGCGAGCGTTGGAGACCGATTCCACCCGCGGGCGGGCACCATCCCCGCCCACAGCGTGGGGTCGTTACGCGGCCGTCAAGGGTTCGCTTCGCCGATCGGGACGCTTCCGGCACCCGTGCGGCCTTCAACACTCCGCCCCAGCAAAACCGCTTGGGCTTCCCGCCTCCCGCCAGGCGTCCCGATCGCCCTTGACAGCCGCTCCACTCACTTCGGTATCGGCGTCCGTCGTTGACAATGACCACCCCGATGCGCAAACCTCGACCGCCTCGACATCAATATCCCTTACCCACGCCAGCAACACTCGAAACCTCCATCTTTCGGGCTCACTTCTGTATTGGAATGGAGCGAAACAATCGTCGTGCTTACGGACCACCACCACATACTCTAGGTCGCCGGTTGGCGGCGAGAGAAGTTGCTACGCGCGTCTTCCGGTTGACCTTCTTGGCCACTCTGACTCGTCGACCGCCACTCAGTTGAGAGTGCCTCCGAAAAGTCGAGTCGATTCGTCGAGCAGACCAAGTCGCCAGTTGGCTCAGCCACTCGTATTCATTGCCATTGGCGTCGGTTGCAATGGAGGGCTTGAGCGGATTGACGTCGCCGCACAGTCCTCGCAGGTGACCGATGGTCTGGACAAGGGTGCTCCGTCGCAAGCGGAGTGCCGGCCAGGCGTCGTGGTATAGTGAGGAACGCGGAAGAAAGGCTGGCATGATCCTCAACGACACCGGCATCCGGGAAGCCGTCACTAACGGGAGCATCGAGATCGACCCGTTCGACGATGGCGCGGTCGAGCCAGCTTCCTACGACCTGCACGTGGGCGCACAGGCGGCGAGCGCCGCGTCCAAGCGGATCACCGATCTTCGAAACCGCGGTTTCGTGCAAATTCGGCCGGGCGACTTCGTGATCGTGACGGTGCACGAAGCGCTAAAGCTCGATGATCGGCATGTCGGTCGCTTCGGCCTCACGAGCGCGCACGCGCGCCGCGGCCTGATCGCGACCGTCGGACCGCAAATTGATCCTGGCTACCACGGCCGCCTGACGGTCGGACTGACCAACCTGTCGTCCAAAGCCATCACGCTTTCGCACATGGACACCTTCCTCTCAGTCGAGTTCCATCGCCTTCAGGCGCCAGCGAGCAAGCCCTACTCCGGCAGGTATCAGGATCGGCTTCAGCTGGCACCCGACGACATTAGCGAGGTGATGGAGCGCGAATACATGTCTCAGACGGAGATGATGCGGACGCTGGAAGCTCTGGTTTCCTCGGTGGAAGGCCTCAAGCAAGTCGTCAATTCGCGGCTACCTTTGATCTTCGGCGGCTTTCTCGCCTTGTACAGCATTCTCATGACTGTGTTCATGGCTGTGCTGAACTGAACTCCTTGAGCGGGCATAGTGTTCGCACATGAGTCAAGTTTCGAAATCGCATGTGTAATCAGAAGGTTGCAAAACACACCTCGTCAGGCTGAGGCGCGGTCTTGCTAGTGAATATCGACTGCTCCCCTATCGGATGGGGCCGAATGCCACACGCCGGCGACAGGCCCGCCCGATCAGGCTCCGCCGATACACCGTCTCGCAGAATCAACACCCGTGCTTCCCGACCCGAGCCCGCTAGCTCTGCCGAGTCATGATAAGTAGTGACTGACAACAGACTACGCATCGTGCCGCAAGG
>JAPOYI010000188.1 GCA_026706665.1 Gammaproteobacteria bacterium
TGCAAGCCCGGAGCATCTAAAATGCGAACGAGGTGCAGTATGAAGCGTCGTCCTTCGGCTCGGGATCGGGCAGCGGCGACCAGTACGCGGCACTGGGCTCCGGCTTCGGCCTGGCGTTCCACGGCGAGACTCCGCAGTCCAGATTGGAGGGCTCGCGCGCCCTGTCGGGCTTGGCGGCAAACTCGTCGATCACCGCCGCGTCTTGGGCGTCCTGGCGCTTCTGCGCGCGCTCGATGTCGCGGTCCTCGCGGCACCGTTCACAGAGGAAGTCGCCCTCCGCTCTCTTGCGGTACGCGCACCTGCGGCAGCCGCCTTCGGCGACCAGCGCGGCACGGCGACGCTTGCACAACCGGACTTTCAAACACCCACAGTACCGCTACGCGGCGGGTCCTCTACGAGTTTCACCCTTGGGGTGGGCAGGACGTCTTTGTCGACGAGGTGGTTACCGTCGTGGGTGTTCGAACAGCCCGTTGCCGGCCTTGCAGCAGCCCGTCGAGTATTCCGCTCGGCGTGCCGATGTGGATGTTCGATCGGGCGACCTGCTCGTCGATGCCAAGACTGGAGCGTCCCCAGGTCGATCTGAAGGCGCTTGAGGCACTGAGGAAACTGCTGGCTCAAGTCACAAGCAATGCGAACGGCGATCCGGCGTCTTCCTCGACGGCATCGGAGGGATGTGCAGACTCTCAGGCTCTCGAAGAAGATCAAGGAGCCGATCATGCACCGATCCCGCCGAAGGACCGTCCAGATGGACCTGTTCGGTCTTCAGGACGAGGGCGACCCGCTGCCCGACACGCCGCTCTGGGGGGGCCTGCCGGAGACGGTGCGCCAGCGGGCAACCGCTCTGATGACCCAGCTGTTTCTGGAACATCTCCAGACGGGGGCGGACGCGGATCACGACCGGGAGAATGATGATGTCTGAGAAGATCCAAAACCATCATCTGGAACGCAAGGCGATCGTATATGTCCGGCAGTCGACGTCTTACCAGGTGCAATACAACCGGGAGAGCAGTGCCCTGCAGTACGCCATGCGGGGACGGCTTGAGGGGCTGGGCTTCACGCGGATCGAGACCATTGACGACGATCTCGGCCGGTCGGCGTCCGGCGGTTCGGCGCGTGTGGGGTTCGACCGCATGGTCGCGGAGGTCTGCCTGGGCAAGGTCGGCGCGGTGGCGGCGCGGGAGGTATCGAGGTTCGCGCGCAACAGCCGGGATTGGCAACAGCTCATCGAGATGTGCCGGGTGGTCGACACGGTTCTCGTTGACCAGGAGGCTGTGTACGCGCCGCGGCACGGCAATGACCGGCTATTACTCGGCCTGAAAGGCCAACTCAACGAGTATGAGATCGATCTGCTGCGCCAGCGTTCGATGGCGGCCCGCGATGAGAAGGCCAAGCGCGGCGAGTTGTTCACGACCGTTCCGATCGGCTTCGTGAAGAACGGCGGGCGCGTGGAAAAGGATCCAGACCGGAGAATTCAGGAAGCCATCTCCCTGGTGTTCGACAAGGTCGAGGAACTGGGCAGCGTCCGGCAGGCGTTGCTGTGGTTCCTCGGACACGGTCTCGATCTGCCCTCAAGGCGATCCGGACGCGAAACGGTGTGGCGCAGACCCTATTACTCTACGATCTATCGCATGGTGACCAACCCGATGTACGCTGGCGCATACGCCTTCGGCAAACGCCAGACCGTGACGACGTACGATGGTTCCGGCGTTCGGGTCAGGGCAGAGCACAAGCCGCGCGACGAGTGGCTGGTGCTCAAGCCGGGGTCCCACGAGGGATATGTGGAGTGGGAGCGTGCGGAGGCGATACGCAGGATGTTGAGCAGCAATGCACTGATTGGCAAGCCGTCCAGCGGCAACTCCAAACGAGCGTTGCTGGCCGGTCTGGTTCGGTGCCGGCGTTGCGGGCGTCGGATGTCGGTCCGGTACTCGGGCAAGAGGCACAAAAACGCCCGGTACTCATGCGACAGAGGTGCGCTCGAACTCGGTTTGCCCCGGTGCATCGCCTTTGGTGGCGTGGGGGTCGATGAAGCCATCGAGAATGTCCTGCTCGAGGTGGTCGTTCCCGGCGCCGTGGAAGCGGCCGTCCAGGCGGAAGCCGAGGCGGCGAACCGGCGCGACGAGGTCGGCGATGCGCTACGGCGCGATCTGGAAGCCGCCCGCTACGCTGCGGAACGCGCGTTCCGGCAATACGACGCCAGCGATCCGGCCAACCGCCTGGTGGCGGCGGAACTGGAAGCGCGTTGGGAAGCGGCCCTCGCCCGGCAGACCGAGGTCGAGGACAAGCTTGCGGCCCATGAGAGTGCCGCCGACGAGCGATCGCAACCGGAGCCGGGGGCCTTCGCCACGTTGGCGGATGATCTCTACTCCGTCTGGCACGCGCCGGACACGGACATCCGGCTCAAGAAGCGCATCGTTCGGACACTCGTTCACGAGGTCGTTGTCGATATCGATGCGGAGGCTGCAGACGGCGTAGGCGAGGTCGTTCTGGTCCTGCACTGGAAAGGCGGAGCCCATACCGAACTGCGGGTTGCTCGTGCGCGAAGGGGGGCACGACGCAACGTCACGTCGGTGGAGGTGGTCGAGGCGATGCGGCAGCTGGCACTGATTCTCAGCGACGATTGCATTGCGATTTTCCTCAACAAGAACGGGTTACGCACCGGGAACGGTAAGCACTGGACGCGCGAGCGCGTCAAGTCGGCGCGCTCGTATCGCGGCATACCGCGGTTCCAGCCCGCCCCGGACGGGATCGAACCGTGGCTCAACCTCACCAATGGCTCGGCACTGCTCGGCGTGTCGCCGAGGACGCTGAAGCGCTACGCTAAACTTGGCGAGATCGGCGCATTGCACCCGTTGTCGGACGGCCCATGGCTATTTAAGCGGTCGGATCTGGAAGGATCGGCAGGAAAGAAGGTGCTGAGAAGGGTTCGAAAGCACCTCGGCGACCCCGCAATACCGGATCCGAGTCAGCAGAACCTATTAGAATCAATAACATAGCGAGGTGGGTGTGAAAAAGCACGCTTGCAGGACTTCGCCCTTCGGATCCTGCATGGTTCGCACGACTTCGCGTACTCCCCGTTGGATTTGAGCGAGGCTGGCCTTTTGCATCTCGGCTGCGAGCATCGTGGTGGCTGCTGCCGGATGACCGCGTGCGGAACGAAACCCGGTGGCAGCTGACCGCTCCACTGGGCGATGAGGGTATCGAGGTCCATGGTTGTTCTCCTGTTCAGGCTGGGGTGGGTGACGCGAAGCGCGTCGGTTGCCTGGACAGGGCGGCCATGCGCGCGCAGGCCGGTCACCTCGCGCCAGCGAGGTCGGAGCGTGCGGAGAACCCGTAGGGTTGACCGGCCGAGCACGGATGGCACGCTGGGCCGGTATCCGACGGACGGCCTTATTGCCGTTGCCCGACCGGATGCGACAAGGCCGCCGCGGCCCCGAGCGTCGCGATCACCGACGGCCAACGGTGATGCTTGAACGCAACCGTCGACAAACCGTAGGCGTGTTGGATGTGGATCGGGCGGAGCTGCCGGGACTGGGTGGGTGTCCGCGCTCAGCGTTGTAGGCGGCGCGGTCTCACCGCCCGGAGGGCGGAAGCGTTAGCGACCGTGACCCGCATGGGCCGAGACCGCTTGCGGGCTCGGGTCGGCGAAGCCGACTAGGGCGCGGGCCGAAGGCAACGCCTCCCTTCCAAAGCGGCGAGAGGCAGTCGCGGGGATTTTCGATCAGGGGGATGGGGTGTCCGGCAGGTCGAGTTCAGCCCTCATGTCGATCACGGGCAGTCCCAAATGTTCGGGAATGGGGCCGAAGCCGTAGATCATCTGAGCGGTGCCCCGAAAGAGGAAGTAGTCGAAACGTCCCTTGTAGTCGGGTCCCCACAGCTTTTCGATCTTGTGTCCGGGATCCCACTCGTCCCCGGCATTCATGCGAGCGTGCAGCCAGTCCGTGACCGCACGTTCCCGAGACCACCTGAGACGGAAGCTGCGTGTGCAATTGTGGGGATTGTCCGCCCCTCCCCCGGCGCGCTCGAGAATCACGATCGCCCCATAGGCGACCTCGTGGAGGTACTCGACGCTGACCGTTGGCATCTCGCGGCTGCGCTCGTTCTCGATCAGGAAGTAGCGCCAATCGAAAGAGCCGAGGTAGTCGTCACCCCCCGGTTTCGGGTCGCCGTCGAGGTTCGAGAGGAACTCGTCGAGGGTGGCGAAGGGGAACCGGGCCAGGTTTCCGCCGATGGTGGCGCGGAAGTCGAGGTAGTACTCGCGCAAGATGTCCTGGTCGGCATCGTCCAGCAAGCCGAACAGCATCGTGAGCGAGTGCTTGGTCGGCACGGACTTCCCGCGTACATGGGCCAGGGCCTTGAACGACTCCTCGACGAGAAAGTAGCCGGCGACGACGAAACCCCAACCTTGCGCGGACTCGTGTCCTGGAACTGCGTCTGGCACGACCGGACAGCGCTCGTACTTCTCTTGTTCCTTCTTCAGGGCGGTGTCGAGCCACGCGGTGATCCACAGCGGATCCTTGAAATCGATCTTGTTCGGCACTTGTCGCTGCTCAGGTCCGGCGACGTCGTTCGGGCGGCGGCGCCTGTCGGGACAAGCTGTGATGGAAGGCCATTGGCGGAGCCGCAAGCTGGCCCGATGCGAACCAGGACGAACTGTGCCCCTCGGCTGAAGGAATTGGACCCGGACTACTCGGCGCGTATGCGGGCGTTTGGCGGGTGGTCATGCTATGGCGGAGGGGATTCAGGTGCTGTTGTAGACATTGAGGACCGACGACGCGACGTACTGCAGCGTGAGGATTGGGGCGGCGACCAGACGCTCGGCATCATCAAGGTACCGCCAGTCGGGGAAATCGTTGTCGTGGTCGATCAGAACCTGCCGTAGCGATCTAGCGAGGCTTCGCCTCAGACCGACAAGGCATGTGCTCAAGACTACAAGATATTGATCTTGCTCGACATTTTTGACTATGCAACCCAACTGTAAACATAAGTCGCGCTCAAGGAATCTAGTCTCCTCGGGCATCTCGGAGAACTTGATCTTTTCAAAGTCGTCGCTCAGCGCGTCGCGCAAGTCTCGCGGGAGGGCATCGTGCAGTTGGCACAGGTGATGCGTTGGCTCGACCCGGCCGTCGTTGTGCTTGGCGACGAGTGCCTTGAGAGCAACCTCCACCGTGAAGGGCAGAATGATGCGCGCGGCGTAGTCGCACCCCAACAGCGCGGTCTCCGCTGCGTTCTCGGCGTTCAGTTGACCGGTCGACAAGACGCGCGGGACGAGCCGAGGATCCCGGTCCAGATTGATCAGGACTTGTGCAGCGTACTGGAGCGCGAGGGCTTGACCGTGCCTCAGACCGTGCGAAGTCTCGCGACCGCGTGCCACGCGTCAGATTCCGGTGGCCGCTCGCGATTGGCGAGAACCCTCAGTGCAGACGAGCACACGTGCCCGACAGGGCAGTCCGGAGGAGTAGATGCTCAGGTACGGGTTGCGCTTCCTGTCGTTGGGCGCAAGCACTGATCGAATCCGTCGTTCAGGTCACGGGCCCGTCGGCTTGCCCTTGTCTCGCTGATCGTCCTCCCAGGCCTTTGCCGCGTCGCGAGTGGTGCGACGGCCGACTTGGAAGATGTGGCCGTCCGAGTCGATGTCGCGCTTGTGCTCCTGCTCCCGACGTTCAAGGTCATCCGTGATTCCAGTGTGAAGGATCTTGTTCCCACGCTTGAAGTGGTATTTCGAAGTCTTACGTGCCATTCCGATGGCTCCTTGGTTCTGTGAATGGTGGAACATCTCGGCGACGCTCCGAACTCACACAGGGATATGGGGTCGGTTTCCGTCGAGTCAAGAGAGTGTCGGGGGCAGTGGGCCAACGGGCACGGCGTGGCGCACCACGGGACGTGGGAGCAATCAGCCGCCCACGGGAATCGGTTGGGGGGTCACCTCCGCTTCAGGTCTCTTTCGATTGCCGCCCAGGCGGGAATAGCGCTGAAGTTGACGTCCCGCAGCTCTGGAATGTTGGGGAAGAGACGGAAAGCGTGAAAGACGCGGAGTATCAAGAGAATGGGATTGGCGGCGACCAAGAGCAGGTTCTCGAACACGGCGCGATGCGCCGCCACGAGGGAGTCGATTGCACGCTGGTCCGCGAACGGGTCGATGCGGAACACGGTACCTTCGCCGGTGTTGGCGAACAGGTACTTCACGGAGTCGGCGGCGGGGTGGGAGAAGGCGCAGAGCTCGCTATAGAGTTCTGGCACGTCGGAAATCCCGTAGGCAGCCAGTTCACGGATGTACTCGGTTGCGGGCTTTGCCTGGTGGGAGGAGGGAAGATCCTGCTTTTCGCCCTTGGCTAGCCGGCGAGCATGGGTGAAGTGGGTCATCAGGTCTTCGACTTCGGAACTGAACATGATGATCTGGTCTTCCCTGCCTTCGAGACACCGACGTATCGAGTGGTGTTTTTCAGGGAGCAAGCTGAGGAGGGGGCGAAGCGTAGTGTTGGCGTCGCCGATGGCCTCGAGTAGAGCGCGGGTGCAGGATGCCCAACCGGGAAGGCTGGACGCCCGGCGTTCCCGCACGCTGGCGTCGACTAGACGGCAGGTACGGTGCAGCGAGGCCGAGACGACGAGGTGGGCGAGGAAGAGGAAGTCGCGCCAATAGACGCGGTTGCCGTCAGCGCAGGTGTAGGTACCGTCGCGGAGCTTCCGCTCGTACGTGGGCGTGTCCTCGAAGTCGTACTGCACTCGAAACACGCGCGGCATGATCTGTCGCAGCAGTGGAACGTAGAACCGAGCTGAATGGCCGAATAGAGCCTCGATGCCGTCCGAGTCGGTCAAGAAGGCATTGTCGCCACCGCTCGGCGGTGGGTCGGCAACTGGTGAGCGGGTCACCGCGACGCCGCTGCATTCCGGGTCATTTGGACGGCCTGATCGAGCCGCTTCGGCCGATCGGTCAGTTCTCCTGATTTCTGCGCGGTCGTGTAGTGGGAACGCAAGTGGGTTCTTTCGCCATAGGATGATAATTAAAACAGTAAAATCAAGTTCTTAAGACGCATGTTTGGCGTCCCCTAGGGGAGTCGAACCCCTGTTACTGGGATGAAAACCCAGTGTCCTAGGCCTCTAGACGAAGGGGACGCGCGGAGGCGCGGATTCTAAGACCCGAGCAGGACGGTTTCAACACGGCACCGTGCAGTCTACAGTGCGCGGTCTGTTCCGGGGGGAGGGCGCGTGCGGCCCCTAAACCTGTACCTGGCCGGTACCGCCAGTTGGTTTGTCAATCACGGCATCCAGGGGGTGATGTTCGCCTGGCTGGTCACCATCGTGCTGCGGGAGTCGCCGCAGATGGTGGGTATCGCCCAGATGGCCCTGCTCCTGCCCGCGCTTCTCTTCATGCTCATCGGCGGGAGCCTGGCGGATCGTTTCGGGGGACGTCGCGTCGCAGTCCTGGCGCAGGCGTTCTCGGTCGTCCCCGTGTTGGGGCTGCTGGTGGTGCTCGCGGCGGACCAATTGAGTTTCGCCATCATGATCGGCTTCGCGGTCCTGATGGGGCTTGCCCAGGCCTTCGTGACCCCTGCCCGGGACGGGCTGTTGAACCAGGTCGCCGAGGGCAGGATTCAACACACGGTCGTGCGTGCGACGATGATCCAGTTCAGTGCGATGCTGATCGCATTCGTCATCGTGGGACAGACGGATCGGGTGGGGCCTGCCCCCGTCATCGGGGTGCAGGCGCTGGTACTGATCCTGGGTACGGTCGCGATGCGGCGCATCCCCGTTGCGGCACCCGCCCGGCGGCCGTCGGATAGCGCCTTCTGGCGCGACCTGTCCGCATCGGTTGCCGCCGGCCTCGTGACCGTGATGCGGTCGGCACCGATGCGCATGGTCGCGATCCAGAACGTCGCGATAGGCATGTTCTTCATGGGTTCCTACATCGTGACGATTCCGGTGGCGGTGCGGGACATGTACGGCGGTTCGGCTGCGGACCTGGCAATGCTCAACGCGGCCAACGCGTTCGGTCTGGCGCTGACGTCGTTTCTGCTCATGCGAGTGGGACATGTACGCCGGCCCCGACGGGCGCTGCTGCTGGCGCAGGCGTTGGGGGCGGTGGCGTTGGGTACCGCCGGATTCGGTTTCGACTTTCCCGTTTTCGCAGCCTGTATCTTCCTGTGGGGCGGCTGCGGCGGCGTCGCCATGAGCATGGCGCGCACGATCATGCAGGAGCAGGCGCCCTACGACCAGCGCGGGCGCGTGATGGCGTTCTTTTCATTCTCCCTGATGGGTGCCGGACCGTTCGGCGCCCTGCTGGCCGGGGCCATGGCAGGGTGGTGGGGACCGGGCAACGCCCTGATTGCCGCCATGTGCGGCATGCTCACCGTTCTCGGGACTCTTGCTGTTGCCTCGCGCGGGTCGGCGGAGGGGGTGTCCGACCTGGGCCGATAGGGCGTTGGAAAGCGTGCCGCGATGGGCCGAAGCACCACCCAAGTACGGTATGATTCCGCGCGCTGGCAACCTGGGCAAGGACACGATGAAAGAAGAACAAGAAATCAGTCGCCGCAAGTTCGTTTCGACGACCACCGGAACTCTGGCCGCCATCCCCCTGATCACCATCCTGGGGGAACGAAGGGCATTTGGCGAAGATGCGGCGGCGATGGCAAAGCTCGACGAGAGCAACCCGACGGCCGTCGCCCTGGGATACAAGCACGATGCGGACGACGTTGATGTCGACCGGTTCGCAAAGCGGGCAACGGAGGAAGGCAAGAAACAGTTCTGCGACAACTGCCTGCACTACAAGCCTTCGGAGGAAGAGGGCTGGGGACCCTGCGCGATCTTCCCGGGATTTGTTGTGGCCGCGAAGGGTTGGTGCAACGTCTGGGTGAAGGCCGAGGCGACCTGATAGCTGCCAGCCGGATTATCCATTCGTCCGACCCGGGGCAGGGAACGCAGCGACGACGCGGCGGTTTCCCGGTTGGAGATGGTGTTGTTCTCAAGTACGCACACTCAAGGGTGCGCGCTGATCCCAGCCCAGGCTACGTGCTAGTGATGGGACGGCGGCGGCAGCGGCTCCGGCGCTATCTCGGCACCGAGGTAGACGATGCGCGTCTCCCACGTGTAGTCCGACTCCCATGCCATCAGGCACACCAGTACCAGTAGCGCCCCCGGCGGCAGCATGATCGCCGTGATGAGCGCCACGCGTTCCCAGCGCATGTGCATGAAGATGGCAACGATGAAACCCGCCTTCAGCATCATGAAGATGATGATCAGCGACCAGCGGAGGTATCCCTGGAACCCCGCGTAGTCCACCATGTAGGACGCCGCGCTGAATACGAACAGCAGCCCCCAGATCCAGAAATAGATGGAGATTGGATGTTGTTGACCGGTTTCTGCCATTGCCTTACCAGAGATAGAAGAACGCGAAGATAAAGACCCACACGAGGTCGACGAAGTGCCAGTAGAGGCCCGTGATCTCGACGATGTCGTAACCCTTTTCCTCGTAGCGGCCGCGCCACACGCGGTAGGCGACGATGAGGAGATATACGACTCCTGCGGATACGTGCAGACCGTGGAATCCCGTGATCATGAAGAAGCAGGAGCCGAACTGCGCCGCGCCCATGGGATTGCCCCAGGGCCGCACGCCTTCTTCAACGATGAGTTTGTACCATTCGAAGGCCTGCATTCCGACGAATGACGCCCCGAACAAGGCGGTCACGACCATCAAGAGTGCTGCTCCTACGCGTTTGCGGCGATAACCCATGTTCACCGCCATCGCCATGGTGCCGCTCGAGGAAATGAGGATGAACGTCATGATCGCGATCAGGAGCAGCGGCACCGGGACGCCGAAGGCCTCCAGCGCGAACACTTCGCTTGGATTAGGCCATGCCTCGGCGCTCGTCATGCGCACGGTCATGTACGACGTGAGGAAGCAGGAAAAGATGAAGGTGTCCGACAGGAGGAAGATCCACATCATGGCCTTGCCCCACGGCACGCCCCTGAAGACGGCGACATCCGCCGCCCAGTCTTCGACTAGCTGCAGCCTTTGCGTGCTGGTTGCTTCGGCCATTCGGTTCCTATGCTCCTGTCTCGGTGCGTCCTGTATTGACTTCTATTGGGACGGGGTCTTATGCAGCGGCGTCTTGGACTTTCATCTTGCGGCGGCCATGCCCTCGCGCTCCCCGGCTGATGGCTTTCTTCATGCGAGGGGTGCCCCCTCGCGCTCCCCGGCTGATGGCTTTCTTCATGCGAGGGGTGCCCCCTCGCGCTCCCCGGCTGATGGCTCCGACTGCGGAATGAAGTCGTCCTTCGCCCCGGGCACGCTGTAGTCGTAGGCCCAGCGATAAACCGTCGGCAGTCTCGACTCCCAGTTGCCATGCCTCGGCGGCGTTTCCGGCGTCTGCCACTCGAGCGTCGTCGCCTTCCAGGGATTGGGCCCGGAGTCCCTGCCCCTGTAGTAGCTGTAGATCAGGTTCCAGATGAAGAGTATCTGCGCTACGCCGACGATGAGGGCGGCGATCGTGATGCCCTGGTTCAGCAAAATCACGCTTTCGTCGATGATCGCCATTTCACCGTTCGCGAAGTAGCGTCTCGGCACACCCACGAAACCGAGGTAGTGCATCGGGTAGTAGATCGCGTAAGTGCCGAGGAACGTGATCCAGAAATGAAGCTGTCCGATCCGGTCGTCCAGCATCTTTCCTGTCATCTTCGGATACCAGTGGTATATCGCCCCGAAGATCACGAGGATTGGCGACACGCCCATCACCATGTGGAAATGCGCCACCACGAAGTAGGTGTCCGACAGCGGCACGTCGACGATGACGTTGCCCAGGAAAAGCCCGGTCAGTCCACCAACGACGAAGGTAATGACGAACGCGATGGAAAAGAGCATCGGCACCGTCATATGGATGTTTGCCCGCAGTAGCGTCAGCGTCCAGTTGTAGACCTTGATGGCGGTAGGTACCGCGATGATGAGCGTTGTGGTCGCGAAGAAGAACCCGAAGTAGGGATGCATCCCGCTGACGTACATGTGGTGCGCCCAGACGATGAAGCTCAGTACGCCGATTGCGACGATGGCCCAGACCATCATGCGGTAGCCGAAGATGTTCTTGCGGGCGTGCGTGCTGATGAGGTCGGACACGATGCCGAAAGCGGGCAGGGCGACGATATACACCTCGGGATGGCCGAAGAACCAGAACAGGTGCTGGAACAGCAGCGGGCTGCCGCCGCTATAGTCGAGTTGCTCGCCGAGCGACGATATGGCCGGCATGAAGAAGCTGGTGCCGATGGTCTTGTCCAGGATCATCATGACGGCGCTGACAAACAGTGCGGGGAACGCCAGCAGGCCTAGCACGGTGGCCATGAAGATGCCCCATATGGAAAGCGGCATGCGCATCAGCGACATGCCGCGCGTGCGCGCCTGCAATATCGTCGTCACGTAATTCAGGCCGCCCATGGTGAATGCGACGATGAAGACCGCCAGGGAGACGAGCATGGTGAGGATGCCCCAGTCGACGCCGGGGGTACCCGTCAGGATCGCCTGTGGCGGATACAGGGTCCAGCCTGCGCCGGTCGGGCCGCCTGGAACGAAATAGCTTGCCAGGAGAATCAGGACGGACACGAAGTACACGTGGTAGCTGATCATGTTGACGAACGGAAACACCATGTCCCGCGCGCCGCACATCAGCGGCACCAGGTAGTTTCCGAACCCCCCGAGCAGCAGCGCAGTCAGGAGGTATATCACCATGATCATGCCGTGCATGGTGATGAACTGGTAGTAGGCCTCGGGATCGATGAAATCAAAGCTATCGGGGAACCCGAGTTGCAGACGCATCATTCCGGACAGGACCAGTGCCACCAGGCCAACGCCGATGGCGGTAATCCCATACTGGATGGCGATGACCTTGTGGTCCTGGCTGAACCAGTACCTGGCGAGCCAGCTATGCGGATGGTGGACGTCGATCGCTTCCTGGTAGGGAACTTGTGCCTCAACCGCCATCGGTTTCTCCTCGATCATCGATCGTGTGGTGCATGGCCGTGCGTGTCATGCGTGTACTCATCGTATTGATATAGGCAACGACGTCGTTGATCGCCTCGTCGTCACCCAGCTGCCTGGACATGAGGCCCATCTGTTTCCCCAGGTTGTCCATGCGATGGCTTCCGCGAATGCCCTCGCGGAAGTTCCGCAACTGCCGGACCAGGTACCAGTCAGTCATGCCGGCGACTCGCGGCGCGAAGGTTCCGTAGCTGCCGCCGCCTTCCGAGCCGTGGCACACGGTGCAGCCTCCGTACAGGCTGGCGCCCCGGTGGATGTCGCCTTCCACGGTCTGCGGAGCCGGATCGTCCGGTAGGGTGCCGATATATGCGATGACGTTTTCGACCGCCGCGTCATCGATCAGCGGCAACACCATGGGCGCCATCTCCTTGCCGTAGGTGTCCTGTTCGTGGACGCCTCTCAATCCCTGCCTGTAAGCGAGAATCTGGTGCCGCAGGTACCAGGGGTCCTGACCCGAGAGCTTGGGCGCGTTGAACGCCAGCATGCCCTCGCCGGCCGGCCCATGACAGGCTGCGCACACTGCGTAGGCTATCTGCCCCGCGACCGGATCCCCCTCCGGGCGCGCCGAGATTTGTGCGAAAGTCGCCTGAGTCTTGAGCCAGGCGTCGTAATCTTCCGCGGTGTCCACGACGACGGTGCCGCGCATGGTGTGATGGCCGATGCCGCAGAGTTCGGCACACAGCACTTCGTAGGTGCCGACTCGCGTCGGGGTGAACCACATGTAGGTGATCATGCCCGGGACGGCGTCCATCTTGGCGCGGAACTCCGGGACGTAAAAGTCGTGCAGCACATCCTTGGAGCGGAGCAAGACCTTCACCGGCCGGTCGATCGGCAGGTGCAGGGCGGCGCGTTCGATCAGGACGTCATCCTGTCCCCGGGGATCGTCCGGATCCATGCCGAACGGATTGTCTACGCTGATCCGCCGTGCATCGACCGCGCCGAGATAGCCGTCTTCGCCGGGCAGCCGGTAGCTCCACGACCACTGCTGACCCACGATCTCGACGTCCCTCGCCTGTGGCGGCACGTTGACGTACGCGTCCCAGACCCAAAGGCCCGGCGCCAGCATGCCGACGACGCCAATTGTCGTGACGATGGTGAGAATCCACTCGAGCCTCTTGTTTTCCGGCTCGTAGACGGCCGTCAGGCCTTCGCGACGCCGGTATTTCCAGGTCGTGTAGACCATGAACAGCCCGATCAGCACGAAGGCGACGCCGCAGATCCAGAACGTCACGAACACGGCGAAATCGATGCCGCCCCAGTTCGATGCGATCTCCGTGAACCACCATGGACTCAGGAAGTTGAATACCAACGACCCGATGACGATGACCAGGAGCATGATCGCTACGATCATGGCGCGTCTGGCCCTGGCGCTATCCCTATCCCTGGCCCTGGCCCTGGCCTGGCCGTTGCGGGCAACCTTTCTGCGTTCAACCTCACGGTCCTGCGTGTCCTCCCTCTGCTCTTATGTGGTTCGCGAACAAGCGCTGGATGCAGCCTCGATCAAGACAGAGACGATCAACTCGGCCTGTTCCCTCTCGCTGTGTCCGGATCCGCGCCCGACCTACCTGGCCAGCCCCTCGGCATCGACCAGAATTCCGGCCAGCAGTCCCGCGGCCCGGTGAATTATCGCAGAATCGGCCGCGGAATCGCTAGGGGCTTGCGCCGCAGAAACGCACGTAGTGCCGATCAACGCGCAGGACCCGGGACGGGTGGGACGGGCGAGACGGGACGGGTGGGATGGGCGAGACGGGGGCCTGGGCGGGGTGAAATACGTCGCGCGTTCTGTCCCGGCGGATTTCATGGCAGGTCATGTGCGCAAGTGCCCTCGCGCTCCCCGGGACCCGCTCGTCGACCATGGAACAACCGCTCATGATCGCTGACGCTCCCGGAAGCGTTTGTTCCATGGAAGGTATTGAAATATTGGCTAGTCGATAGTGCTGATACGCAGGAATCCAGCCACGTGACAAGCATCATGCATCTATGTCTAACGGGTAACCCCTCGATTGTTGTTTGTTTTCGTGCTTGAATCGTGCGCGGCGCTTACGCGCTAACCATGAGGCGGAGGGATGTTATGGACTTTAAGGATTACGCGGCCCAGGAAAAGAACCGGCTAATCGCGGAGCGCGACGTAATCGAACGCAAGCTGCAGGCGCTGGACAACGCGATCCGCGCGTATGAAGGATCGGTCGGGCCCGCCGGTGCGGCGCCCAGGTCGGCGCCAGCCAAGAAGCGGAGGCGGCGGCGGTCACCCCCGCGGGCTGAAGTCGCCAGGATCATCGGTGCGAGCGGGAACGATGGTATCGGGCGGGCGGGGGTCATCCTGGCGCTCAAGGTGAAAGGCAACAAATCGGCTGAACAGTCCGTCAGCAATACCCTGGCGGCACTGAAGAAGGCTGGCGAAGTGCGGCACGAGGACGGCAAGTACTTCGGCAGCTGATCGAGCCGTTGCCACTGCGCCGGCCCGAGTCCGGCGCAGCTTGCCCGAAGGAGGGCTTTGTCCAGCCCATCCTTCGTGCAAGAATACCCGTTCGAGCGGGAATAGCTCAGTGGTAGAGCACAACCTTGCCAAGGTTGGGGTCGCGGGTTCAAGTCCCGTTTCCCGCTCCACATTCGCGAATCGGGGTTCTTGAACATTACCCCCGTTAGGGTGTCAAATCCGCCACCCAACTAGCCCATTAGAGAACCGAACATGAAACGGATCGCACTCCAAAGAGTGGCCGCGGTTGCGGTCGTGGTCGCGCTTTTCGGCCTGCTCGGCGCCTGTACGGCAGTCCCGGCCCAGGTCGACGAGCCGGTGGCGGCGGAAGAACCGACGCTGGTTACGACGGTGGAGGGGATCACTGAATACCGCCTCGACAACGGACTCAGGATCCTGCTGTTCCCGGACCAGAGCAAGCAGCAGATCACAGTGAACATCACCTACCTCGTGGGCTCGCGCCATGAGGGCTACGGGGAGACGGGCATGGCGCACCTGCTGGAGCACCTTGTGTTCAAGGGAACGCCGAACCACCCCGACATTCCGGCCGAACTGAGTGAACGTGGGGCTTTTCCCAACGGCACGACCTGGTTCGACCGCACCAACTACTTCGAGACTTTTCCAGCCACGGACGACAACCTCGAATGGGCGCTCGACCTCGAGGCGGACCGGATGATCAATTCCTTCATCGCGGCGGAGGACCTCGAGTCCGAGATGACCGTCGTTCGCAACGAGTGGGAGCGTGGCGAGAACAGCCCCGGGGGCGTGCTTCAGAAAAGGGTGATGTCCGCGGCGTACAACTGGCACAACTACGGCAATACCACCATCGGCGCGAGGTCGGACATCGAGCAGGTTCCGATCGACCGGCTGCAGGCGTTCTACCGCAAGTACTACCAGCCGGACAACGCCATCCTGGTCGTGGCCGGCCGTTTTGATCCTGAACGCGCCCTGGAGCTGGCCGTGGAGAAATTCGGCAGCATCCCGCGACCGGAAAGGACGGGCCCGAACCAGCTGTTTCCGACCTATACTGCGGAACCGGCACAGGATGGCGAGCGCAGCGTGACGCTTCGACGCGTAGGGGATGTGCAACTCGTCATGGCCGCGTATCACGTGCCACCGGGGTCGCACGAGGACTTCGCCGCGCTGGATATCATGACCCACATCATCAGCAACCAGCCCGCGGGCCGGTTGTACAAGGCGCTCGTGGAGCCGGGGCTGGCTGCCGGAGCCTCGGCCTATGCGTTGCAACTGAAGGAGCCGGGCATGTTCAGCGCGATGGCCCAGGTGCGTGAGGAGGACTCGCTCGAGGCTGCCGCCGAGGCCATGTTCGCCGCGCTGGAGGAGATGAAGGCGTCACCGCCAACGGCGGAAGAAGTGAACCGCGCCAAGACCGATTACCTTTCCTCGATCGACCTCGCTTTCAATAACCCGCAGGGCATCGGCCGCCAGTTGAGCGAATGGGCGGCCATGGGTGACTGGCGGCTGTTGTTCCTGCACCGGGATCGCCTGGAACAGGTGACGCCGGAAGATGTCCACAGGGTGGCCCAGGCATATCTCAAGCCGTCGAACCGCACCATCGGGTACTACTATCCGGCCGAAGAGACGCCGGCCAGGGCAGAAATCCCGGAGCCGCCCGACGTGGCCGCCCTGGTGGATGGGTACGTGGGTCGCGCGGCGATCGCCGAGGGCGAGGCCTTCGATCCGACGCCTGCGAATATCGAGGCACGAACGCAGAAGATCGTGCTGTCCAATGGCTTCCAGGTTGCGCTCCTGCCGAAGGAGAACCGGGGCGACGCAGTGAGCGTCAGCTTCCAGTTCCGCCATGGCAACGAGGCTGCACTCATGGGCAAGGCAACAGTTTCGGGACTCGCGGGCGCCATGCTCATGCGCGGTACCAAGAGTCGCTCCCGCCAGGAGATTCAGGACGAACTCGATCGACTGAAGGTCCAGGGCGGCGCATCCGGTGGTCTCACTTCGGCCTCCGGAGGTTTTTCGACCGTGCGGGAGAGCCTGCCGGATGCCCTTGCGCTGATGGCGGAAGTCCTGCGCGAGCCCGCATTCGATGCCGAGGAATTCGCGCTCATCGTGGAAGAAAGGCTGGCGGGAATCGAAGCGCAGAGATCCGAGCCGCAGGCGCTCGCGCGGCAGGCGCTCGGCCGCCACATGGGCGACTATCCTGCGGACCATCCGTTCTATGTCCCGACGTTCGACGAGCAGATCTCGCGGCTGGAGTCGGCGACGCTGGAACAGGCGCGCGAGTTCTGGGGCACGTTCTACGGGACCCAAAGCGGAGCGCTGTCGATCGTGGGGGACTTCGACGCCAGCGAGATCGTGCCGCTACTGCAGGAGCTCTTCGGTGGCTGGACGGCGGAAGAGGAGTTTGTGCGCATGCCCCGCCCCTACACGGAAATCGAGACCGTGTCCGAGGTCATCGAGACGCCGGACAAGGCCAATGCGCTGATGCTGGCCGCGACGGTCATGCCCGTGCGCGACGACCATCCGGACTATCCCGCCCTGGTGCTCGGAAACTACATGCTTGGGGGCGGCTTCCTGAGCTCCAGGCTTGCAGTCCGCATTCGCCAGAACGAAGGGCTGTCCTATGGCGTGGGGTCGCAACTCGGCGCATCCGCGCTCGACGAGCGGGCGACCTTCTCCGGATACGCGATTTTCGCGCCGGAGAACAGCGACAAGGTGCTTGCGGCGTTCCGGGATGAGGTGGATAGGGTGCTGGAGTCCGGCTTCACCCTGGAAGAGGTAGACGCCGCGAAGCGCGGTTATCTCGACGCCGCCCAGAACGGCCGGTCGAGCGACGGTAGTGTAGCGGGATCGCTCGTGAGCAACCTGATCATCGGAAGGACAATGCGGTTCGTGGAAACGCACGAGGCGGCTATCGCCGCCCTCACACCCGAGGATGTCCTGGCGGCCATCCGGCGGCACATCGATCCGGCAGGGATTTCCGTATTCCGCGCTGGAGATTTTGCCAGCAAGGCGGATCAATAGTCCGCGTTCAGGGATTCGGCGCGGCGACCGAGGATCGTCCTGAAGGTCAGGTTAATCCGCTCCCCGGTCAGCCGCGGCCGTTTCGGCAGCCGATGCATCCAGTTGCGTTGCATGCCCGCGCCCATTTCCAGGTAGCTGCCGTTCGGCAGGCCCAGGGTGAGCATGTCCCGAGTCGGTTCGCGGAGGGAGCCAGGAACATCGGCGCCGTTGGTCCGGTGGCGCAATTGGAATGGCCGCTCTGATCCAAAACTGACGGAACCGATCACGGGGTTCGGGCCGAGTTCAGGTTCGTCGTCGCTGTGCCAGGAGACGCTGTCCCGCCCATCGCGATAGTAGTTCAGCAATACGCTGTTGAAGGTCGCGGCGGAGACTTCCTCCACCCGGGCCTTGATCCGCAGCAGCGCAGGTGTCCAATCACCTGGTTCCGCGGAAAGCCCGGAGTACGTGTAGCGCGTGCCGGCGTCGCCGAACCATGCCGTCAATCTTGGCAGTGGGACCGATCTCCCGAACATCGTGATGTGCTCGGATTTCCAGTCGACGCCCCGTTTCAGGTCGTCGAAGTAGCGCTTGCTTGCTTCGATGGAAAAGAGCCGCGGATACAGGCGCAGCGTGCCATTGGAGACGGGAATCTCACAAAACCCGTCCTGGCGGCGAGCACCCGAAACCATGGTTCTACGCCGTGAAATCCACCGGCACTTGGTGCCGTTCCGCAGCCCGCTAACCGACCTCAACCATTTCGAAATCGCTCTTCGGAGTTCCGCACTCGGGACAGATCCAGTCCTCGGGAACGTCCTCCCAGGCGGTGCCCGGCGCGATGCCATCTTCCGGCTCGCCCTCGGCTTCGTTGTAGATGTACCCGCAGGTCATGCATTGCCAGAGTTTCACGGTTCGATTATCTCCTCGATCTGGTGTCGGACGGGTGCGCCGCGCCATTATCTGCGCGCAAATCGACCGCATCAAGGAAAGGCCCCCGACCCTTCCGTCATGTGGCCACTTGCCCGATCAGGTTCGTCGGAGGATGATTCTCCCGGCAGACGGTATGGCAGGAAACCCTATGGCCGCTTTGGAAGGAATGCGAGTTCTCGACATGACCCAGTGGGAGGCGGGAACCTCCTGCACGCAGTGTCTGGCCTGGCTGGGCGCGGACGTGGTCAAGGTCGAACAGCCGGAGACCGGCGATCCGGGGAGGGGGCGTCCACGCGGCGAGGAACTCGACGCCATCTATTTCGTCAACTGGAACAGCAACAAGCGTAGCGTCACCCTCGACCTCAGCATCACCGAGGGCCGTGAAATACTGCTGTCGATGCTTCCGCACTACGATGTCTTCGTAGAGAACTATGGTCCCGGTGTCGTGGAGAAACTAGACATCGACTACGACGTCATGCGTGCTATCAAGCCCGACATCATCTACGCGCGCATCAAGGGATTCGGCACCAGCGGCCCATACAGCGGCTACAAGAGCATGGACATGGTGGCGCAGGCGACCGGCGGCGCTTTCGCCATAACCGGAACCGCCGACAGTCCGCCCATGCGGCCCGGCCCGACGATCGGCGATGCCGGAACGGGCGTGCAGGCCGCCCTCGCCATCGTGGCTGCGTGGGCGCAAAAGCTGCGCACGGGGGAGGGACAGCTGGTGGAACTGTCCATGCAGGAGGCGGTGACCTACTACCTGCGCACCGCCACGGGGAGCACGCATTTCGGCACGCAGCCGTCATCGCGCGGGGGCAGTGGCAAGAACCCGTTCATGCGTCTCTATCCGAGCGCTCCGGGCGGCCCCAATGACTATGTGTTCCTGATGGCGGCCAATCCGCGCATGCAGAAAGCCACGTGCGACGTCATCGGCAAGGACCTGCTGTCCGATCCGCGGTTTGCGAGATCTGCCGCCAGGGAAGAGAACTCCGAGGCCATGATCGAGGAGATCGGGGAGTGGACCCGGCAACGCACCAAGCGCGAAGCGATGGAAGCGTGGGGGGAAGCCGGCGTATGCGCCGGTTCCGTCTATGGGCTGGAGGAACTGTATACCGACCCGCATCTTGTCGAGCGCGGTTTCGTGCACGAAATCCACCATGCACACTACGGCGACATCAAGCTCCTCGGCTGGCCTGCGAAGATGTCGAAGAGCCGCGTCGCGATATCGCCCGCGCCACTGCTCGGTCAGCATACCGACGAGGTGCTCAAGCACGACCTCGGTTTCGGTGACGGCGACATCGCCCGACTGCGCGCGGCCGGCGCCATCGGCAGCGAAACGTCCGACGTCATCCAGGCGGCGGGTTAGCGTCATGGATGGGCCTGGTTCCGGGGAGAAGACGGAGTACCTTCGGGTGCGGCGGCTTTTCCGCGACTAGTCTGACGGGAACGGAGGTTTCCTGAATATGTCGGGACCGCTCGACGGTATCCGCGTCGTCGACTTCACGACGATGATCGCGGGTCCGTACGCGACCATGATCCTGGCCGACCAGGGAGCGGACGTGATCAAGGTCGAGGCGCCGCTGGCCAGCGATCACGCCCGCCGGGCCGGCTACGGGCCGAGGCACTTCACCGCCGCGTTCGTCAACAACAACCGGAACAAGCGCTCCATATCCGTGGACGCAAAGACAGCCGAGGGCCGGGAGGCGATATTGCGCCTGGCCAGGACGGCGGATGTCTTCGTTCAGAACTACCGTCCCGGCGTCATGGCGCGGCTCGGCCTGGATGAGCCGGATCTCAGGTCGGAGAACCCGCGGCTCGTGTATCTCTCCATGAGCGGTTGGGGCGAGACCGGGCCTCTCGCGCACAAACCGGTCTATGACCCGATTATCCAGGCGCTGTCGGGTCTCGCCACCGTGCAGGCGGGTTCCGACTCCGAGCGCCCCCGTCTCATTCGGACAATCCTCCCCGACAAGCTGACCGGAATCACTGCGGCGCAGGCGGTATCGAGCGCGCTGCTTGCGCGCGAACGCTCCGGCAAGGGCCAGCACGTGCGCATATCGATGCTGGATGCCATCATCGCCTTCATGTGGTCGTCGGACATGGGCGGTCTGACCTTTGTGGGCAAGGAGGTCAGCGTGCAGCGAGCGGCCACATTCATCGATCTCATTTACGAAACCCGCACCGACTACATCAGCGTGTCGGTGATGACCAACCCGCAGTGGGAGGGTTTCTGCCGGGCGGCGGGAAAGCCGGATTGGCTTCGGGATGAACGCTTCGAGACGCCCGAGGGGCGCGATCGCCACGCCGACGAGCGGCTCGAACTCATGCAATCGGCATTGATCGAAAGGAGCGCGAAAGATTGGCTCGAAACACTCGACGCCGCTGGCGTGCCGTGTGCCCCCGTCCTGAAGCGGGCCGAGGTCGTTAACCACCCGCAGGTGAAGGCCAGCGGCATCGTGATCGAGACCGACCATCCGGAGGCGGGGCCCCTGCGCCAGGCGCGCAACGCCGCGCGGTTCGAAGGTACGCCCGCCCAGGTGCGCCGCGGCGCGCCGCAACTGGGAGCGCACACCATCGAGGTGCTGAGGGAACTGGACTATTCCGAGGCCGAGATTTCCGCGCTTCTGGATTCCTGCACCGTCAGTGCGCCGGATGATCCGGGCATGAATCCGGGCTAAGATTCCTCGATCAGGCGGGGAGTTCCGAAGTCATGGATCTGCAGTACAAGTTGCGTTTGCCGACGGCATCCGAAGCGCTGCCGGGGCGTGATCGCCCAATGCCGGTACCGGCGCGGCATTTCGTCAACGGCAATCGCCTGGGCGGGCCTCTTCCGTCCGGTTTGGAGCGGATGATGGTCGGGATGGGGTGCTTCTGGGGCGCCGAACGGATGTTCTGGCAGACGCCGGGAGTTCATGTCACCGCCGTCGGATACGCGGCCGGGATCACGCCGAACCCCACCTACGAGGAGGTCTGTTCCGGCCTGACCGGCCACAACGAAGTGGTGCTGGCGGTATTCGATCCCGGCGCGGCGACCTACGCCGAGTTGCTGAAAGTCTTCTGGGAAGGCCATGACCCCACCCAGGGGATGCGCCAGGGGAATGATCTCGGCACCCAGTACCGGTCCGGCATCTACGTGTTTGACAGCGCGCAGGGGCAGCTCGCGGAGCAATCCCGGGATGCGTATCAGCGGGCGCTCGATGCTGCGGGATACGGCCCGGTCACTACGGAAATCGAAACGGCCCCCGCCTTCTACTACGCGGAGGCATACCACCAGCAGTACCTGGCCAAGGTCCCGGACGGTTACTGCGGCCTGGGCGGCACCGGCATTTCCTGCGACGTTCAGCCGCTTGCGACGCTGGAAGGGATCGGCGGCTGACCGTCCGCCTTCCCACGTCAGCTGATCGTTCGGGTGTGAGGCATCCGGCGGGGGACCGTGTCGGCATCGGGATCGACTTTGGAACGACGAACTCCGCCGCGGCGGTGTTCGACGGGCAGTCGGTGCGCCTGGTCGGCCTGGAGGAAGATTCCCCGATCCTGCCGTCGGCGACTTACATCGACCGGGACCTGCGCACGCAAACCGGGCGCCAGGCCATCGATAGCTACGTGGGTGACAACACCGGTCGCACGGTCGAACTCATACCGGAGGTGATCGGCGAGGCATCGCTTGCCCTGGGCGGTGATTCGGGCGGGCGGGAAGGGCCGCAGGTGTTGACGCGCAAGGTCTATGGCCAACCGGTTCGGGATATCGGCTTGCGGGGCCGCCTGTTCCGGGGGACCAAGCGGTTGCTTGGCCGGAGGGAGGTACGCAGGTTGATGGTGTTCGACCACCCGTTTCGCCTGGTGGCGCTGGTCACGCCGATACTCTTGCGCATTCGCGAGGCGTTCCGCGAGGTTGGCGAGGATGATCCGCGCAGCGGTTGCATGGGTCATCCGGTCAACTTCGAAGGCACGGGCGCGGATCGCAATGCGCTGGCACTTTCCCGCCTCGGGGAGGCGTACGGACACGCGGGGTTCGACGACACGCGATTCTTTCCCGAACCCGTCGCGGCTGCGGTCGGATACCTGCACGCGAACCCGGGCGCGAGCGGAACCCGCATCCTCACCGTCGATTTCGGCGGCGGAACGCTGGATCTCTGCGCGCTGGAAAGAACCGGTGACAGAGCCGGCTTCCGGACCGTGGCCACGCATGGCATAGCGCTCGGCGGCGACCGGATCGACCAGCGGATCTTCAGCGAACTGCTGTTCCCGCTGCTCGGCAAGGGCGAGCGATGGAAACGCAGGGGGACGGGCCGAATGATCGAAACGCCGTTTCCCTTTCAACGCTACGAGAAGCTGCTGCTCAACTGGGCAGTGACCTACATGTTGAGTCAGAACCGGTACACCGCGCCGGTACTCGACTGTATCGCGCAGGACGGTCCGGCACGTTTCAAGTTCCGGCGGCTGCGGGATCTCATCCAGCAGAACTACAGCTATCGCGTATTCCAGGCGATCAGGGTTCTCAAGGCGGAACTCTCCGGCGCCGAGGAAGCGGTGCTCGACATCCCCGAAATCGATGTCGAATTGCGGGTGACGCGGAAGGAGTTCGAGACGCTAATCGCGGACCTGCTGGCCGAGTTCGAAAGGGCGGTTGACGACACCCTGTCCCGGGCGGGACTTGGTCTGCCCGAGATCGATATCGTCCTCGGGACCGGCGGTTCATCGCTGATTCCCGCCGTGCGCCGGATCCTGGACAGCCGGTTCCCAGGGCGCGTAGTGGAACACGATCCATTCACTGGCGTGGCGTCGGGGCTCGCCATCGCCCGGTACCATGGGCTGGACTCCACGTAAGGAAGCCGGCGGGCTAGAGACGGCGGCTGTATCCCGATTCGAGCGCTTCGAACAGCGTTTCGATCATCCGGTACGTCAGTCCCCAGACAAAGTGGCCGCCGGAGACCCGGTAGCCGCTGAAGGGTGTCGAAATGCCCGCGACAAGCCGATCCTCGATGCCATAGCTGTGCCCGGAGCGCATCGGCGCGAGGGGCGACCATAACGCCGCGTCCACCTCGGAGCTGAGATTGAACGACGGATCGCCTTCCACGAAAAACACAAACGGTGAAACGAGCATGTCGAACGCGCGCCGCGAGGGCCGCTGTTGGGACAGTTCCCCGATCATGTTCGCGCGATCGACAATGAGCCCGATCTCTTCGTGCGTTTCGCGCAGCGCGGCCTCGGCCAGGTCTGCGTCCTGCGGTTCGCGATGCCCTCCGGGAAAGGCCATGTCGCCCGACCACGGGTCGCCTTCGTGTTCCGCGCGCTTGATCAGAAGCATATCGGTGTCGTCCGTCCGTTCCCGCAACACTATCGCCACCGCCGCCTGAAGCGTCCCGGGTTTGGGGGCGTAACGCATCGGCTGGTGCGCGGCGAGCCGCGCCTTGATGTCCGTGATGGGAAGCACCCCGCTATGATACGCGCGCCCATGTCCCGCGCATCTTCCGCCACCCTTGCATCTTCCGCCAACCGGTGTTTCGTCTGCGGTCCGGGGAATCCACGCGGCATGCAGGTCCGCTTTCGCCTGGAGGGCGAGGTCTGCCGCGCGGAGTTCACGCCGGACGAGGAATGCGGCGGCTATGAAGGCGTCACCCATGGCGGCATCCTTTTCAGCCTGCTGGACGACGTGATGGCCAACTGGGTCTTCCTGCGCGCGGGGGGATGCTCGAAGGCCGGGCCATGAGGCACGACGACGGGACAGTGGTCGCCGAGGCATCGGGCAGCTTCATTGCAGAGACCTGGACCGAGGCGATCAGCGAAGAAGACTGAACGCCGTTTCACGCGGTACAGCGCCGGGACACGTTTGCCTGCGCCTCACATGTCGGCTTGAACCCGTTCGATACCCTTCGCGGCGCGGCCTACCAGCAGCGCCTGCGCTTCCCCGATCGCATCGCCGACTACCCGCATGAATTCGCGTATGCGGGCAGTGGAACGGAGATCGGGATGTGCCAGCAACCAGACTTCCCGGACGATGGCAGGGAGGGGCGGTTCGATGCGGACAAGCCCGGGATCGGAGTCCCCTAGCGCGCACGGTAGCGGTCCTAATCCCAGGCCGTGGCGCAGGGCTTCGTATTGCATGGAGATTTCGCCGCAGCGATGACGCACCGGGACGTCGGGAAACGCGTCTATACGGAAATCGCACGGCAATTCCGCCGATTCCACCCATCCGGCCGAGGAATAGTCGCACGCGTTCGCGATTTCGCGCGTCGCGTATACGGCGAGGGCCAACTCTCCCACGCGCCTGCCAATGAGGTGCTGCGGAGGATCATCCGTGATCGTGAGAGCGCAATCCGCCTCTCCCCGCGTGATGTCGGGATCCGCGGATGCCGGGACAACCTCGACCTCGATTCCGGGGTGCGCGCCGGACAGCGCCGCTATTGCGGGTAACGCGATTGCAGCGACAACGTAGGGCAAGGAGACGACGACACGGCCTGCGAGCCGCTCGTCGGCGCCCGCGACGGCGCGCCGGAGGTCGGCAATCTGTCCGTCAATGGCTTCCACGCGTCTGAGGGTATCCCGGCCCGCGTCCGTGATTGTCAGGCCGCGCGGACTGCGATGGAAAAGCCTTGCCCCGAGTTCCTTTTCGAACCGTTCAAGCCGGCGCGTCACGGTGGATGCATGCACGTCGAGTGCCCGGGCAGCACGGCGCACGGTTCCGGCCTGGACGAGCGCCTGGAACATGCGGAGATCGTCCCAATGGAGATCGGCCACGGTTGGATCCAACAATTACGGCCACACGAGTATCGATTGAGCATCACATCATTGCAACACCGTGTTGCGAATATGAACGTTGCGCGTACCGTTACTTTAAGTAACACTACGCGCAGTTCCGTTCCCTCCCCCCGTAGGCTGCGCAGGAACCTCCCAGGTTTCTCCAGCCTACACTTCTTTCGAGAATCGCCCCTGGGCGCGTGAGCGGCCAGGGGCGATTCTTCGATTAACGACAGATTGGGCCAGCCACGGGCGCGGTCGTAAACCACAAGTCAATGGCGGAGAGAATTGCCCGGAACGGGATCTCGGACTGCCTGGTCTTCTGTCTTGCCTGCATTCGAACCGTTGAGCGTGCGTTGCAGAAACCCGTAGGCGAGCGCCCACATGAACGCCCTTTGCGCATTGTCGGCGGCGCCGGCATGGCCGCCCTCGACATTCTCGTAGTAGAAGACCCGATGTCCCTGGTCGGCCATTTTCGCGGCCATTTTTCGGGCGTGGCCCGGATGAACGCGATCGTCCCGCGTGGAGGTCGTCACCAATAGCGGCGGGTACCGGGTGTCCGCATCGAGATTGTGGTAAGGCGAGAACTTCTGGATGAACGCCCATTCTTCGGGTTTGTCCGGATCACCGTACTCGGCGATCCAGCTCGCCCCGGCGAGCAGTTCGTGGTAGCGACGCATGTCGAGCAGGGGAACCTGCGCCACGACTGCCCCGAAAAGATCCGGACGCATGGTCAGCATGTTGCCCACCAGCAGGCCCCCGTTGCTTCCTCCCATGACGCCCAGGTGCCCGGATGTGGTGATTGCCCGGCGAATCAGGTCTTCGGCCACCGCGATGAAGTCCTCGTAGGCGCGGGGACGGTTTTCCTTCAGTGCCGCCTGGTGCCACTCGGGGCCGAACTCCCCGCCGCCGCGAATGTTGGCCACCACGTACACGCCGCCCTGTTCCAGCCACATGGCGCCCACGCCTGGCGAGTATCCGGGAGTCATCGATAGCCCGAAACCGCCGTAGCCGTATAGAAGCGTAGGCTGCGGTCCCTTGGCCTTCGGATTCCGCACGACGAAATAGGGAACCCGCGTGCCGTCCTCGGAGGTCGCCCACTCCTGGGCGATCGAGAGGCCTTCCGCGTCGAACATCCCGGGCATGCGTTTCAACGTGACGCCAGGCTCGCCGACAGAACGGAGCGACAAGGTCGTGGGGGTCAGGTAGTCCGCAACGTCCATGAAGTAGCGGTCGTCCACGTGTGGGTCCACGGCTCTCACGCTGATGGTCTGCATGCCGCTGGCTTCGGTCAGGTCCTTTCGCACCCAGCCGTCCGCAGTCGGCGTCACGGCATAGACGCGATTGCGGACGTTGTGCAGCACGTTGATGAGCACGTGGTTCCTCATCGGGCTGTACTGCTCGAGGGAAGTGCCTGGAGCCGGGCGATACAGCACATCGAGTTTGCGTTCGCCAGCAAGGAAACCCTCGAGGTCCGCCACCAAAAGGCTGCCTGCGGCGTACGTCTCCTTGCCGACCGTCCAGTCGGTGTCGAGGGTGACGAAGAGCCTGCCCCGGTGGACCGTCGCCCTGGCGTCGGAAGGCACGTCGATGGCCTTCAGCGCGCCTTCCCGGCGGATGAACAGATCGGTGTTGTGGAAGTCGATGCCCCGATAAACGAATTCCTCCTCGTACCCGGGCTCGAGCGTGGCGTAGGCGCCGACGGATATGTCTGTCCTTCTGCCTTCGAAAATGGCCTCCGCGTCCGCCAGGGACCGGCCCCGTCGCCAGAGTCTTGCGATCCGGGGATATCCGGAATCCGTCAGGGTGTCGGGCCCGAAATCCCTCGCGACGAACAGGCTGTCCTTTCCAGCCCAGGTTGCCGACCCCTTGGACTCGGCAAGCCGGAAACCATCGGCGATGAACGACTTTGTAGAGATGTCGAACTCACGAACGACATCGGCATCCGCGCCACCGCGGGAAAGCGCTATCAGGCACCGGTCGTAGGTCGGCTCAAGGAAATCCGCGCCCGCGAACACCCAGTTCTCCTGCTCGTCCCGGGCCAGCGCGTCGATGTCGAGAACTGTTTCCCACGAGGGAGCCGGTTTTCGGTATTCGTCGAGTGTCGTCCTCCGCCAGAGGCCGCGCGGGTGGTCGGCGTCCTGCCAGAAGTTGTAGTAGTGGGGTCCGGCCTTCGAGATAAAGGGGATCCGGTCACTGGAATTGAAGATCGCGAGCAGCCGTCGCTCGGACGCTTCGAAGAATCTACCCTGGGCCAGCGCCTTGCGGACCTCCAGATTCTGCGCCTTGACCCACGCCATGGCCCTGTGGCCATCGACGTTCTCAAGCCAGATGTACGGATCGTCTTGGTTTGCCTGGATCATTCCGGTCTGTCCCAGCAGGAGGGGTATGGCGAGACGCCTCGCCGCAGCCATGAAGCCATGTTTCAACGCAAGGCGCACTGCGCTGTGTCAACGGTCGCGGGAGCCGTTGATGGCATGGAACAGGAGCAGCAGCAGTACCGCGCCGACTGTCGCCAGCACGAGGCTGATCAGGTTGAAGCCCGTGACGGCGCCGATTCCGAGTTGCGTTCCGATGAAGCCACCCACCACCGCACCTACGATGCCGATCACCATGGTGGCGAATATGCGCGCCACGCCGCCCTGTTTGCCTGACGGGGTGACCACCCTTGCCAGTGCGCCGACGATCAGGCCGAACAGGATCCAGCTCAGAATACCCATGTCAATTCGCGTAACGTTCCGTCAGGCGCACGATACTACGTCGGGTTCGGCAATTGCGCGCGCCACGAAATCCGGTTCCTGCATGGGGATGAAGTGGGTGAGATTCGCGCGATAGGCATCCCGGCCCCGCGGGAAAGCAGCGGCAAGCCGGTGCCACGTGGGCGACCGTGAGAAATCCATCTGCGCCGGCGAGGCCTCTCTCGGCGGTGCGCGGACAACGAGCACCTCGTGCGGCAGCGAGCGGATCTCCCGGTAGATGTCCGTGCCGCCGCTTCCGGCGTAAATGGCTGACTCGACGGACGGCGGGCAGGCGAGCGTGACGCCACCGTCCGGTCTCCGAACGACGCCATGGCGGCAATAGTCGCGGAGTACATCCGTGCGCCAGAGCGCAAACGGGGGCCGATCACGCAGACGGTCGTATAGTTCCGTCCACGATCCGAAATCCGCCCTGCGACGCGCCACGGGATGCGAGTCGGCAGAGAAGCCCGGCCAGCTTCGGTACGCCTCGGGCGCGAGGATGACAGGGTCGATGAGCACCAGGCGTTCAAACCGATGGACGCGACTGAAGGCAGCCTGCACGATCGCATGCCCTCCCATCGAATGACCCACGCCGATTGCTTCGTGCAGGTCCAGTCGGTCGATGAAGACGGCAAGGTCTGCGCCGAACGCCCGCCAGTCGTATGGCCCCGCCTTGCTGCTACGGCCGTGGCCGCGCTGGTCGAGCGCTATCGCGCGATAGCCGGACGCAAGGGCCGTCGCGACGGCATCCCAGCAACGGGCATGGAACCCGGTGGCGTGCGCCAGGACGACCGGCTGGCTCCCGGGATCTCCCCACTCGAACCAGGCGATCTCGATGTCCCGCACCCGCACCCGATGCTCGCGAGGTTCGTTCAAGTTGAGGACTCCCATGTGATTGCTGGAGCATTATCCACGCCGTGCGAGTGCGGGCTACGGGCCTCGGCCGCGGAACGGCACGTGAGTGCCGATCAAGGCGCGGGGTCCGGGACGGGCGGGATGGGCGCGGGACGGGGGGATGGGCGGGATGGGCGAAGGGAGCGCTTGGGCGGGAGCGAAAGACGGCACCCCTGGGTTTCATGGCGCTAGAATGGATGTCATGACTGCGTCCCCCACCAGGCATCAGGTCGTCTCCTCCGATTCGGATCCGCTGATCCGCGTGAACCACGCCGACGAACCGATCGGGACGCTCGAGAAGAGGGCTTGCCACGACGGCGCCGGCGTACTGCATCGCGCGTTCTCGGTTTTCGTGCTCAACGCCGCCGGGGAAGTGCTGCTCCAGCAGCGCCACCCGAGCAAGAGACTGTGGCCGGGTTTCTGGTCGAACAGCTGTTGTTCCCATCCGCGGGCCGGGGAGGGCATGGACGAAGCCGTCGCGCGCCGCCTGGAGGAGGAACTCGGTGTCGAGGCCCCGGTCGAGTTCGTCTACAAGTTCGAATACCGGGCCGAATTCGGGGACATCGGTACCGAGCACGAACTCTGCTGGGTCTATGTCGGTCGAACCGAGGCAACCCCGGTGGTCAACACGGCGGAGATTGCAGCCTGGAAGTGGATACGCCCCGCCGACCTGGACGTCGGGCTGCGCGAAGACCCCGAGAGCTATACCCCCTGGCTCAAGATGGAGTGGGAAAGGCTGCGGGCCAATAGCACCATTTGACTCGTAGACGCATCCCCGGTTTTTCCGAGGCGGGCGAGGGCGGCTATCATGCCGGGCGAACAAACCTGTTGAGGAGAAACCCGTGAGCGACTTTGTGGAAAACCTGGCGCGAGCAATAAGGGATCGGACCACGTTTCCGCCCATGCCCGGGAACCTGACCTTGGACGCCGCCTACGCCATGCAGGCGGAAGTGGTTCAGGCAGTGTCGGGGGGCGCCATCGCGGGTTACAAGGCGGGGCTCACGGCGCCTGCCGGTCAAGCGCAATTCGGCATTGACCATCCGCTCATCGGCGTACTGTACAGTTCCGGGCGCATGCAGTCGGGCGCGACCTTTTCGAGCGGTCCCGGGATCATGCTCGAGTGCGAGATCGGGGTTGTCATCGACGCTGAGGGCAATGCCAGGACTGCAGGTCCCGTGATCGAGGTTCCGCGCGCGGCATGGGCCAGCCCGGAGGACGCCACCGGAATCAGCATGGCCGCCTGCAACATCGCCGCCTACCGGTTCATTACCGGCGAACAGGGAGCGATACGCGACGACTATGACGACCTTTCCGTGACCCTTACGAGGGACGGCGAGACCGTCACGCAGGCGCCGCTCCACGAGGCCCTCGGCGGCCCCCTGCCAGCGCTGCAGTGGATGACATCGTCGGCCAGGAAACTCGGCCTGCCGCTGGAAGACGGCCTGCTGATGATCACGGGCGCCGTCGGTGGCATCCAGCCCGCGCAACCGGGAGAGTACGTCGCAGACTACGGTGTGCTCGGCAAGGTCACCTTTACCGTGACCTGACGGCGGCATCCCCGCGCGGACGGCCCCTGACATGCCATCGCCAGATCTCCCCGGGGATGCAGAGCGCCTGTACGACGCATCGGATGTCGACCACGCCATCGATCGGCTGGCGGTGCGGATGGCGATCGATCTGCAGGACGTTGAGCCCATCCTCGTCTGCGTGATGAACGGAGGTCTCCCATTCACGGCGGCACTGATGCGGCGGTTCGCGTTCCCGCTGGAACTGGACTATGTCCATGCCGTTCGTTATCGGGGCGGATCTGCGGTATCCGGCAAGGTCGAGGCGCCCCGCGGTGGCGAACTCGAAGTACGCGTCGACCTGACGCGCGATGTCACCGAGCGCGTCGTCGTTCTCGCGGACGACGTGCTGGATCGGGGCACCACGCTCGCGCGCGTCGCGGAGCGGATATCAAGGGCGGGTGCGGCACGCGTGTACACGGCGGTGCTGGTCAACAAGCGCGTCCCCGGAAGGGATTTCGTGGCCGACTATGTGGCGCTTGATGCCCCCGATCGTTACCTGGTCGGCGCCGGCATGGACTGCGGCGGCTGGTTCCGGAATCTGAACGGTATCTACGCACTTCCCGACCAGGGATTGCCGACGCCGTGACGCTGGGCATCATCGGCGGCACGGGGAGTCAGCCTCTGGCGCGCATCGGTCAGGACTGGCGACCGGCCACCGACTCGGCGAGCACCCCGTACGGGCCCGCCTCGGCCGTCCCCGAAGTTGCATCGACCGATGCGGGAGAAATCCTGCTCCTGCCACGCCACGGCAAGCCTCCCGGATTCGCCCCGCACATCGTCAACTATCGGGCGAACATTTGGCTGATGAAGGAACTCGGGGCGGACGCGGTCGTTGCCACGTACGCGGTGGGCGCCATCGCGCCGAATATTCGCAACGCTGACCTCCTGGTTCCGCACCAGGTCATCGACTACACGTGGGGGCGCCGACACACCTACGTCGAACCTGGCGAGATCCGCCACGTCGATTTCACGGAGCCCTTCGACGGCCGCATCCGAAGCGGCCTGATTTCAGCCGGGGAAGGATGCGACCTCACGGGCCGGCTGCACCGAAGCGGCATATACGGGTGTGTGCAGGGACCAAGACTCGAGACCGCCGCCGAGATCGACCGCATGGAGCGCGACGGCTGCACGGTCGTAGGGATGACGGCCATGCCGGAGACCGCGTTGGCGAAGGAGTTGGGTATTCCCTACGCGGGGGTATGTCTCGTTGTCAACGCAGCGGCGGGGAGGGGAGACGGACCCATAACGGGCGCCGAAATCGAAGCGGCACTGAAAAGCGCTGTCGTTGACCTCGGAAGTTTGCTGGATACGTTCCTGTCGTCGGCTGTGAAGGCCCTGCCAGACAGCCCACGATAGGTAACGCGCAATTGGCGCACCCGCAGGGACTCGAACCCCGAACCCCCAGGTTCGAAGCCTGGTGCTCTATCCA
>JAPOYI010000225.1 GCA_026706665.1 Gammaproteobacteria bacterium
GGCGGCCGACCTTGACCCTGTCGACCGCAGCCCGCAGCGCCTTGACCGTCGCGTCAGCCGCGGCCGCCTCGGGCACATCGGCCCGGCCACCGCTCGAAGCTGTGCGGAAGCACTGCCGAAGTTCTGCGGAAGCGTCGGCACCCGCGCGCCCCCCGGATGCACGGACCACAGGTGGTGCGTCGTCGCGCTCACCTCCGCCGACTCCGGGAGCGGATGCAGCGTCCGCGCGGGGAACCGCACCCGCTGGAAGTCCTGCCAGTCCCACTGGTACAGGCAGCGCGCTCCTTGGTGCTCGAACGCTGCCACGAGGGCGACCCCGACGAGCCGCTCGACGCACTTCGCGATCTCATCCGCCGGCCGCCTGCTCAGGGCGTCGTGCGCGGCCTGGAACGCCACCGCGTCGGCCCGCATCACCCCGAAGTCGTCGGCCGTCAGCACGTAGGTCGTCCACACGCGGTACTCCAGGTCCGTCAGGCTCGACGCCTTCGCCGAGGCAGGATGAGGTTCAGCTTCGTCTGGCTGACGCCCAGCATCGCGGCCAGCGTGTGCTGCGGCAGCTTCAGCCCGGCGAGCCGGCTCCGGACCTGTCGCGTCATCGGCTGTGGAGTCATCGGCGTAATCCGTATTGGCGGGTTGCGAGCATTGAGTCAGCGTTGTTTACGTGTCAATGGGGCGATCTTCTGTCATTCTGTTGGGGTGACCACAGTCGGAAAGCGCCTCCTGAAGGCCCGGAAACTGCGGGGGTTCTTCCAGCTGCAGCTCGCCGCCGGCACCAGCAACACGCGCCCGCTGATCTCGATGGTCGAGCACGGCCGCGCCAATCTGTCGGTCGCCAACCTGACCGCCGCCGCCAAGGCCCTCGGCGTCTCGGTGGACTTCCTCTGCGGGTTGACCACGGACCCGACGCCCGCCCGCCAGCTCGCGAAGGAGCTGGCCGACTCGACGACGCGGGTCCGCGACCTCGAGGAGCAGAAGGCGTACGTCGCCACCGCTGACGACGGCGGCGACTACGTTGAAGTGTCGGAACTGGCCGGAGCCGCCGGCGGCGGCCCCGTCGTCGACCACGAGCGGATCACCGGCCGCGTGAAGTTCCGGCGCGAGTGGCTTTCACGCCACGGCCTCGCCGCCAGCGAGTGCCGCGTCATCCAGGCGCTCGGGGAGTCGATGGAGACGACCCTCGTCGACGGGTGCTCGATCCTCGTGAACCAAGCCAGCCGGCGGCGCCGCGTCGGACGGATCTTCGTCGTCCGGACCGGCGACGGCCTCGTCGTCAAGCGCGCCGGTAAGGACCGCGCTGGCGCATGGCAGCTCATCCGCGACAACCCGAACAAGCAGGCATGGCCGACCGCGCCCTGGCCCGACGACGCGCCGGTGATCGGCGAGGTCAAGTGGGCTGCGCGTACGTTCGTGTGAGGAGTGACCGCATGCGTTCCACCACCAACGACCCCAACGCCCCACGAAGCCACATCGGGAGCACCGCCGCGCAAGAGACACCCACCACGAACCAACGTCCTACGAAGCGCGACCCGAGCGAGGGGCGACGATCACCCAAGCCTGCCGGCCCTTCGTCGCAATCGCGTAACCGCACCCGCGTCGCCCCGCGGATCTCCAAGGACCGCTGGGGTTTGGCCGCCACCGTCAAAGTCAATGGCGTCCAGCGCGAGCTCCGCTTTCCACCGGGAACCCCATTCAAGGCCATCCGGGCGCGCCGGGACGAGCTACGAGCGAGCCTGCGAACGTTGCCTCGCGGTGCCCGGCAGACCCTCGCCTCCGACGCCGACCGCTATCTCGAGCAGGTGACCGGCAACCTGATCGGCAGCGCCGAGCGCCGTCGTGACGTCGAGGCTTGGCTCCCCAAGTTCGGTCACCTGACCACGCTCACCCTCGTGGAGCACCTCGCGGCGCTCAACGCCCAATCGCACGACTGGCGCCGCGCGCGCGCCGCCTCCACCTGCAACCACCGTCGACACGCCCTCCTGCACATGGTGCGCACGCTCTACGGCCGCCGCGCGGCGATCGATCTCGAGGACCTCGTACGCTTCCCGCTGCCACTGCCCCGCCCCCGCTGGATCGACCGCGCACACATCGAGGCTGTGCTCCACCATCTGTCTCCCGGCACGAAGACCTCCGCCCGGTTGCGTCTCATGCATTGGACCGGCATGCCGCCGTCCCAGATGGGCCGCCTCACACGCGCCGACTTCTGCCTAGCCGACCCTGTTCCGTACGTGAGCGTGCCCCGCGGCACGGGCGGTCGCCTCGCCGCGATCCCGCTCGTCGACGCAGCGCTCCGCGCCGTCCACGACTTCATCGCCGCCGACACCTTCGGCCCGTGGTCGACGCAGAGCGCCAACAAAGCCATTCACGCCGCCGCGCGGCACGCAAAGAGACAACCATTCACCGTGTACCAAATCCGTGACTCATTCGCGACCTGGCTCCGCCACGCAGGCGCCGACCTTGCCGACGTCCAGGACCTCTATGGCCATGCCGCTGCTGCCACGACGCGCATCTATGCGGCGCCCACGCTCGCCAAGCAGCGTGCCGCCATCCAGCGCCTACACACCGTACCGACGCCCTAAGAATCGATGACTGCCTCCTTTTCCCATTCCGCCCCGACCCACCGACACCCCGGGCCTTCGCAGCTCAGATACCCCAAGGACGATTCTGTGCACACAACTCTCAACACTCTCGACGTCGTTCCGACCGAACCGCCTCTACACCCCACGAACCCGCCAACCCACTGCCCTCGCCAACGTCCCTATCCTACAAGCCACGGCCGCGCCCACAGCCACGGCCTCTGAAATCCGCTGATGCCAAGTCTGCCCAACGATCTCAATGGCCCCGGGCCTCTTTGCCCCATTCCAAAGGCACATCGAACATTAGTCGAGGCCCACCATTTCTGGCACCAGGCAGCTGACAACTACTCCCATCCCGATCTATTTCGAGCGAATCTCAACGCCACGATACAGGCACTGCGCAATGTCACGTTCTCTCTCCAAAACGAAAAGCACGCATTCGCCGATTTCGATGCCTGGTACCAACCGTGGCAAACCCGAATGAAGGCGAGCAGCGTACTCTCTTGGTCCAAAGAAGCGCGCAACGCAGTCGTCAAGCAGGGTGAGCTTCACACGGCGAGCACTGCCACCGTGCGTCTACTCACCTGGAAGGACGATGAGTTGACTCGCCTGTCAATTGCTCCCGAGACATCATCTGAAGCACTTCTTAGCACTCTCCCTGTCATCGATCTCATTGCGAAGGTCAGTATCCCGAGCGGCGATCTCTCAAGCGCCGTACTCGAACTCGAACGTCAATGGAATCTGCCCAACTTCCGCAATCGGGAAGTGCTCGACGCATTGGCCGCTGCGTATGGACTGCTGAGCGATCTCCTTGTAGACGCCCACGCGTCCCTAGGCCGCCTCGACTGCATCGACGATCGGTCACCACACCCGTCGTTTCGCGCCACCCACCACCGCTCAGGAACACTCCCTTGCATGACAGCGACCGCTGAGCTTCGTAAGGAGCGCTTTAGGGTCGACGCAAGAATAGATTCCGTTTTTCGTTACATGGGCTCGATGGTGTAGT
>JAPOYI010000065.1 GCA_026706665.1 Gammaproteobacteria bacterium
ACCGGACGACAAAACGGGCTTCCGCCTGAGCGTCGACCTTCCCGAGCTGTTGCAATAGACCTTCGCGGAGGAGGGCGCGATGCTCTTCCTGCGGCAACGGCTGTCCCCGGCGCGACCTCTGAATCACGCGCCGCCACGCAGCTCGGCGTCCCTCATTCATCAGCCTACACCCCGTTCGGTTCGATGGCCGATGGGAACGCGACCGACGGGCGATTCGGTATCGGCCGCTGCGCGAACAGATCGGCCCGAAAGGGGACTCTTCGACATCGCGCCCTACGTGAGCCAACGCCATCTCGGGGATTTGCCACGACTTCCCCGTCTCGGGCCGCAGATCCGTAGGTAACCACGTTCGGCCGAGACGGTCCCTCCGTTGGTTAGGGCCGCTCACGCTGGTTCGTCGACGTGGGGACGACGTGAGTTTCTGCCGCAGACCTCCGTCGGCGGAGGGACGAGTGAGGCCGGCGCCCAGGTCCATGGCGATTTGCAGCGTTTGGCCGCAGAAGGCGAAAACCCGCCTGGACTCCCACGGATAAGTGCGGAAGCTAACGGTCGGGCTGGACTTGCACCTGAGTACTCGTTCTATCCTTCGTGAGTGGAGAAGGACCGCCGCCGACACGGAGCCCTCGGGAAGCCATGCCCTATCTTGAATCCGCCGATGGCCCACAACTGGCGGCATCTCCCATACGGGATTGCGGTGCCTAACGAGTGATGGCCTTGCTCGCTCCGATCGGTACGATCGTGTGCGCTGGGGCGGCGCTGGGGGCCGACGCGGTCGGATTGGTAACCGAGTGGCGCACCTGCGGTTTCCATCGGCCAGGGCTAAGCGCTATCCGAGCCGCCGATTCCCACGGATCGAGGCCATCGTGCGTCCGGCGCTCGGCTCACGGCCGGAGGGCGTGTTGGCTCGTGCCCGGAGAGTCCGGCTACTGGCAGTGAGTCTCTCGGTGCTCCCCGTTCATGCAACCGCACAGCCAGATACCCATATGCTCGAAGCCGGCATCGTGGGAGGCAACAGTGCTGCGTGTCCTGGACAGTACGTCCGCATCACCGGACGCGTCGCCGGGCCAGTTTCCCTATACGGTACGATGGAAACATACCGTTGCGTCGATCTTGAAGGGTCTGCAAGCCGCCTCGGGTCCTCGCTGCGGCTCGGTCGGTCCCGCTGGACCGTTCGTCCGGCGCTGCGAGCCGGCATCGAGTACGATGGCGGTGACGTTTCGCACACCGTCGGTGTCAGCCTCACGCTCGGTCGGCGGTATGGGGTGCGCATTCTGGCTGATCGGGGCGTACTGCAGGGTGGGGGCTCCATCGTGCTCGTACACATGGGCGGTTACCTCTCGTTTTAGGTTCCGACACGACGAACTATGCGGACCATTCATGTTCGAGTGGCGGCGGGCAGCCATTGAGCAGTGGCCCGCGTTGGTCACCGAAACCGTTACTAGCGTCTGGTCGGCGGGAGCCGTTCGGCGATGATGGGGGCCAAATGTGATTCTTGACCCGAGTCGGCCACCGATGCCTGGATGGAGAATCACCGTCTTCATGAGACGAGTTGCGGAGGGCGCTGTCGAGGTCATCGACATCAGTCCCAAAGGCTTCATTCGCAGGGCGCACGTCGGGCAGTCCTATGCGGACGAGGGTACCGCGGAGGCAGCAATTTCGGAATCGTTCCGTGTGTGGTCGGGGAACACCGCCTTGTCTGCTACGGTCGCCGTCGTATTCATCGACGAACCGCCCGATTCGAGATTGACGGCAACCCCTGACGACGCATCTGCGCCAGAAGCAGAGAACGAATCTGGGGAGAGAATCAGTGATGGCCCACGAAGCGGATGTCAGGGACGCTTACCATGACCCCCCACGGGGAGAAAGAGGGCGCCGGCAAGACCCAAACATTCGAAGAGGATCTCGGCGACTTGCCAGGTTCGGCCTGCCGAGCACTGGACGTTATACCATTGGGAAGCCGAGTGTCGGCGACTCCCCGTCCATGAGCGTCACGGCCGGTCCCGGCGGAAGTACGGATGTTTGAGGAGGATGGGCACTTGCTGGGGCCCGTCGATGCGCTCGATCTCGAGTTCCTCGACCAGAACCGAGGGGGCGACGACGGCTGCCGGGATGCCCTCGCCGTCGAGCCCGGCGACAGAGGCGGGAAGCAACCCGTCTCCATCCGATGTCAAGAAGCGGTTGTTGACGTACTCATCTTCACCGCTGGCCACGATGTCCCGCAGGCTCTGTCACTTGATGCCAACAACGGCTCTCGTCACCGCTAGGCGATTGCCGGGCATGGGACGGAAGACCTAGAGGACATAGCAAGCCTCGTCTGGCTGAAGGCATCCGTCAGACTGGTCCGTGTGTTAACCTTTCCTTCGATGGGTCGCACTGACCTCCTCCCTATAACGTGTGGCTCGCTAGGTTCGCGGAGGTCAGCACCAACCCCACTCCAAAACGATGATCCCCGCGCGGAATTGCGGGCTGCTTCTCGGCGACCGTTAGCGCTCCTGCTGGGCGATTGCCGAAGGGAACAACTAGATTATGGGCAAGGCCGTGTTGATTACGGGAGCTTCGTCCGGTATGGGCCGCGAAGCTGCGATTCAGTTGGCTCAAGCAGGGCACGCTGTCTACGCTGGCGCCCGCCGGTTGGACCGCATACAGACCCTCGCTGAAGAGGGCATCATCCCGGTCGAAATGGACGTCACCAAACCCGAAGACAATGAACGGGCCGTGACCCGGATCGTTGACGGAGAGGGGCGCATCGACGTACTCATCAACAACGCCGGCTTTGGGCTATATGGGCCGGTCGAGGACATACCGCTAAAGGACGCGAGGTATCAGTTCGAGGTGAACCTCTTCGGATTGGCTCACCTCACCGGGTTGGTCCTGCCGCATATGCGAGCGCAGGGCTCCGGAAGGATCATCAACACATCGTCCATGGGCGGAAGGATCTTCACGCCCTTCGGGGCCTGGTATCACGCGACTAAACATGCTCTCGAAGGCTGGTCGGACTGCTTGCGTATCGAGACTGCGCCCTTCAACATCTATGTTGTGCTCATTCAGCCGGGCCTTATCCGGACCGAATTCGGGCAGGTTCTGGGAGGCGGGTTGCAGAAGTACTACGCGGGGTCCGCGTACAAAGCTCAGCTCGATCGTTTGTTCGCCATGATGTCCGATCCCAAGGCCGCAAGCCGTGGCACCGACGCCGAGGTTCTCGCCCGCGTGTTCGTTGAAGCAGCGACTGTTGCGAAACCCCGGCGACGCTACGTCAAGGGCGCGATGGCGCGACCGATGCTCTTCATCCGGAGATGGTTCGGCGACGGAGTCTACGAATTCGTGCTTCGTCGTACGTTCGGTTGACAGACCGCTGTCTTAACTGGACCTACAGTTTGCGTTGCAGAACCGGCGACTGGGTCGTCCCCAACGTTCGCTTGGGTGCTCGCTCGACATAGAACCCCGTGTTTCCCCGGTGGAGTAACTCGACATCCTACAGCAGCCACCAGGCCCGCTCCGCTGGCTGTTAGCCGTTCAATTCCCGAAGCGCCAGCTCAGCGACGCCTTGATGCGGCGCCCCTTGGGGTCGTGGGT
>JAPOYI010000153.1 GCA_026706665.1 Gammaproteobacteria bacterium
GCGCGGGGCAGGTCGAGGTCGCGTTTCGCGCCGAGCAGCTCCTGCACCAGGGCGTAGGCTGAGGTTGCCTCGGCTATGCGGAGCTCCGCATAGCCGAGGCAACTTCAACCACGGCCGCCTGCTCGCCCGGGATCTCTGACCTCGGCGAGCCGTCCCCGGACCATTCCTCCCGGGCGTGCTCACGGCAGCCTGAACAATCGGAAGTCCGCCGGCGCGTCGAGAGTCGCCACGGCCTCCGTCTCGTGTTCGAGAAGATGCGCCACCTCCGGCCGCTCAGCCTCCATCTGCGCCCACAACGTGGTCGCGAAGTGTGTCGCCCCGAACGCACGGAGCCGCAAAACCGCTGGAACCGTAATCGAGTCCAAGTCGAAACTCCACCCGCGCCGCCGCGCGTGATAAAGCAACATGGGTGAGTTCGCCGCATTCACACTGTGGGCATGCTCCACCACCACCATGACACCGTTCGCGGGCGTTGCCCGGTCTATCGCAGCGCCCGCTCGAATCGGCACCATATCCAACCGCCCCGGCCGAAAGTACCCCTCGACGACGCCACTATAGTGAAATGCGGTGACCGCCGACAATACAACCGCCAGTCCGACCGCGACCGGGCCCCGCCACCCGCCGGCCACGCACGTTCTGACCCAATTCCCATCGAACACCGGGGCCGTCGCCAATCCGAAAAGCAGCGCCGCTGGCGGCAGTAGCGGTAGCTGGTAGTACTCGTGGATCCAGTTCCCTTGCCCCACCACGACCACGAACGAGAGCACGGCAAGCATCCAGACTGCGACAATCCCCACTCCAGCCCCGGATCGCCATGACACGACAGCGCCCACGATACACAACACGAACCCGGGCGGTGTCAGGTGCAAACCGTAGATCCTGCCGATCATTCCCTCGTAGAACTCTAGGTTGGTGAGTAGCCCTGCGTCCGCCCAACCAGTAAACGTGCTCGTCGGCCCAACCAGGGGCAGCAACGCTGGCGGATAGGTGCCCGCCCCCCGCCAGATTCCCACCGTGAGCCCCGTCTCCAAGTACAAGTTGTTCGCATGCCAGTACCAGGTGACCGTGACGAACAAGGGCAACAGGATCGCCGTCCAGAATGGCGTGTGCCGCAGAGTGGACCGTCTTGCGCTACGCCAGGCAATGTACGCCACGGGGCCGAGCATCAGCGCGGCGGGTAGCTTCACGAGCAGCGCGAAGCCAAGTGCTGTTCCCCCTATGAATGCGTCGCGACGCCGTCGAGTGCCAAAGTACCGAACGAATGCCAGAACCGCCGCGGCCGAGAAAAACACCATCAAGGTGTCGACAATCGGAATACGCCCGAAGTACACCGCACTTGGTGACACTGCGATGAGCAGTGCCGCTCCTCGCCCCGCGGCGATCCCATACAGGTTCACACCGATCAGATAGACCACGCCAATCAGGGCGAGCGAGAACGCGATGACTACTGTGCGCGCCACCATTGGACTCTCGCCGAAGCCGAGGTAGCCTATCGCAATCAGGGCCGGGAGTAGCGGGAACTCCATCTCCACCGACGCATCTCCCGGTCCACCCCAGTTGACCTGCGGATGCAGGAGATCGAAGGGTCCCTCGGCAAAATGGCGTGCGATTGTCACATTGTCGATCTGCCGCCACCGATGAGCGTCTGCCAGCGGCGCGGTAAAGTACTGCGAGCGCAGTATCAACCCCAACAGAACAATCAGGGCCAGCGGCAGCCACCGACCGACTAGCAGGCTTAGTAGCGTCGCCCCCAGGCGCCCTGAGTCTCGCGGCATGGCTTCACTCTTGCTGCCGTGCATCCTCATATCGACCGCGCCAGTCGTTCCAGCGAATGGCAAGCACCGACAGGAACATCCCAAAGGCATCCCGGATCGGGTGTACGGTGCTCAAAGGGCTGTTGTTCCATGTAATCGGCACCTCCGCGACTCGGTAGCCCAATCGTATGGCAATCCAGAGTACCTCGACGTCGAATCCAAAGCCGTCGATTCGCTGCCGCGAGAAGACGCGTCTCGCGACGCCAGCCCGAAAGCATTTGAATCCGCACTGAGTATCTTGAATCCCCGGGATCAGCAGCCAGCGCACTAGGTAGTTGAACGAACGGCCCAGCGCTCGCCGCCAGTAGGATTGGGGTACGCGTATCCTCGAATCCGCCAATGCCCGGGAGCCGATGGCAACGTGCGCGCCACTGTTCAGGGCACCGAGGAGTCGTTCTACCTCCTCGATCGGCGTTGAGAGGTCGGCATCGGTGAACAGGACGAATCGTCCTCGGGCCTTCAGCATCGCAGAGCGCACGGCGTGGCCCTTGCCTCGATTGGTGCTTCCCACAAGAACACGAGCGCTTGGACTGACGGCGAGCTCATCGGCGACGACCTCCGCCGTTGCATCGTCGCATCCGTCGAGATAGACGACAATCTCGAAGGGTCGGGATTGGCCGCTCAGGTAGTGCTGTATCCGACGCAGTGTCGGTCGAATGCGCGTCGCCTCGTTGTAGGCGGGAATCACGACGGTGAGGTGGACGTCAGCACCGGAAGCAGATTCTTCGTCTGGGCGGCGCATGCACACCTACCGGTCGGTGTCGTAATGGAGTGGCAGGGTGTAGTCATCTGTCTGCATGAGGAGACGCTGGCCCTCGAGCTCGGGGTGGTCGTCGTAGAGCCCAAGGGTCAAGCGCCGGATCGATCCTGCTGAACGCGCGGCATCCGGCAGGATCTCGCCGTCACGGATGACCCACCAAGCGACCAGTACCGTTGGGAGGGCATACGTCCCCTGGACGACTTCCAGGACTTCGAACGTCATGGCGACAAGCGCGTGCCGATACGGCAGGATGTCTTGCGGAGCGGGCACGACGGCCGATCGGACCGCGCGCGCCGTGAGCACGATGGTAGACGACCCCTGGCCGGAGGATTTCTCCAACCTCGCCGACGCGTCGTAGATTTCGGCCCGGTCCGGTGCAGGAGGCGTCCAGTCGGGCGCCACCCAGACGTCCGGCATGAAATCCGCATGGTTGTTGTGCGTAACGCGAATCCACTCCTCGACGGTCCGGTACGCCGCATCGAATCGACCGACGTGGACCTCGACCTGCGCGCCTCCACCCCGAATCCGATTCGTTCCGCCGCCGACCGTGTAGGGGCCGGTTACTACCAGGACTCGGGGATGGTTGCTCCACCTGGGGTGCCAGACCTCGAATCCATCGATTCCGGGCGCGCCGCTGATGTTCACGGTCCAGCGTTCCTCCGTTGAGAGGTCGACCATGGTCACGTTGCGATGAGACCCGTCGAAGTACCACATCATGGGACGCTCGGCGTTGGCCATGGCCGTCCAACATCCCTCGCCGACACGCACCCATTGTCCGGTTTGGAGGTCTGCGAAACCTGCGTGCGGCCAGGTGAACTGCCCGGCCCCGTACCGACCGTCGCGCGAAAGCTGGAAGCTGTGCTCAAAGACGGGTCGAGCATCCCAT
>JAPOYI010000061.1 GCA_026706665.1 Gammaproteobacteria bacterium
CCGTGCCGTCGGCGTCCGGGAACTCGCGGTCGTACTCCGACAACAGCAGTCCGAGGTCCGTCGCCTCGAGATCCGCAAGCCGGTCGTCTTCGAACGAGACGTAGGGCAGTCGTTGCCTGGGCGTGCCGTGTTCAAGGCGTTCCTGGCGCAGTTGGTGCAGGAAAGTGGTCTTGCCGGCCCGACGCATGCCGACCACGGCCGTGACCTTCCCCGGAAACCGTACCCGGCCAGGCACGCGGCGCCGCGTGAACTCGGGCGGGGCCGTTCGCACCGAGTCGGCGAGCTGCTCTCGGAGAGCCCGCAGCAGCCGAAGGACTGGCGTCGACTCAGGGATGTCCGTCCTCCTCAAGAGGAGAAGTATAGCGAAACCTCTCCCCTTCAGAAGGAGAAATGGGCCGCCATGCGAGTCAGCGTGAAGAGGGCCCGTCTGCGGTCGTCAGCACCCGTGAGACTTCGTTTCTCCCGCTGTCCGCATCGACCGGAACGAACCGGCCGAGCCCGAAGTGGGCGTCTGCGCCGACGGGGCGCGGAAGAATGACGCGATGGTCGAATTCCAGTTCGAACCAAGCGGCGACCCTTCTCGTCCAGCGCCAGCCGCCCTCGCTGTAGAGATGGGCCCGGACCGGCGTGAGCCGTCCGACCGATCCCGGGCCCAACGTCGATGTTACGCGGGGGGCCGTACCCGTGGTCTCTTCCACCATGCGCTGGAGCTGTTCGGACGGTGTCGGTTCACGTCGACGGCGACGCCAACGGAGTGCCGCGAGGAACGGAGTGTGGGATCGCCAGCGCCGTGAAGGAGGCGGCACCGGGCACGCCTGGATCACCCGCTCGGCGACCACGAGGATCGGAAAATCGTCGTGGCTGAATATGTGCTGGACGCCGAGAAGGGCGTCGAGCTCTCGCCTGTTGATACCGCCCGCGCCATCCGGAAGCCACACGGTGCAACCGCTCAGACGCCCCGTTTCCCCGTCGGGCTCGGGCATCCAGAAGGCATGCCGATGTCCCGGCGCGACGCTGCCGTCAGCCTCGCGCCCCGTCAGTCGGCGGGACGGTCCTCCTGTCTCGGCCTGGAAACGCTTGACGGCCTGATCGCGGATGTCCCGAGCCACACGAACGAGCTCCGTCAGCGGGATCGGAATACGGCGAAACAACCCGAACCGCACCGCCTCGACGCGTCGATCCTCTTCGGACGCCGGGGCTTGGCGACGAGCATGCTGGGGGCGAACGAGCGCCGGCGGCAGTGCATAGTCCATCCAGTCCGTGTTGGGAGGCCGCTTTCGGCCCTCCTCGATCATCGCCTGCACGAGATGGCGGCCTCCGAGTCGGGTCGCCCACAAGTCGGCAGCCTGGAAGGTGTTTCGATTGACCAACACGCGCCTTCGGATCGCGCCCGACGAGGAGTAGCCGTCGGCGGGAGTCACCTGGCGCAGATGCTCCGCGGGGCTGTCCACCAGCGAGAGGCGGGCTCTCGACTCGGCCCGTCCGAAGTAGGTGATCCGCGCAAGCAGACGCGCGAGGGCTTTCTGCTGCGCAGGCCGCAGGCCGACAGCGAAATCGAAGCAGAAGCAGGCGCCGTCCTCGACTTCGCCGAGGACGGCGAAGTGATCGAAGTGCAGCACGCGATTCCCGCTCTCTCGCAGCGGCTGGTAGTACGGAATCTCGGCGAACGATACCGGCGGCAGCCAGATCGACGGAGGCGATGCGCTGCCCAGCGCCTGCAGCAGGTCGCGGGCGCGTACGACGCGGTTGAGCATCACCAGGACGAATCGCCCGCCGGCCGCGAGCCGCAGAAGCTGCTCGGGCAAAGAGGCGTTCTCGACCGGGCTCGCGGGACGTTCGACGCGCTTCGGTCCGGTGAGGACCTTCGACAGCTGCTCCCGGTCGGCGTGTCCGAGCCCGAGGACATTGACGTCCTGCTCTCCGTGTTCGGGTATCTGCATCCATTGCGGCGCGGGTTGCGTCCACCGCGGCCCGCCGAGATCCCCGGGGACGGTGGCACCGATCGTTGCACTCATCCAGAGAGAGTCTTGCGCGGCAAGTCGTGCGGCGAGCGGCGGAACAGGTGAAGCTGAACGCTCGTGGTCCGGCCGGTGCCCATGAGCTGGACTTCGTCGAGAACCCACTGGACATCGACGTTGACCAAGCCGAAAGAGATGGGCCAGGACTGCGGCTTCATCGCGTACCCACGGTTCAGAGCTCGAGACAGGAGCATGTCCTGGGTCCCCACGAGCACGGCCTCCCGTTCCGGGTACCCCTCCCATTGCGCGGCTTGCTCACCGCCCATCAGTCGGAAAACGGGCACTTCATCGTCGGACCAAGCTGGCCGATACGATGCGGTCGAAGACTGCGGTTGGGGTATCCAGCCGAGGTTGGCGAACCACTTGACGACGTTGTCGTGTAACTGTTCGACAAGCGACCGCATCGGGAGGCAGTAGACGAGTCGTCGCGGCGTGCGTTGCCGGATGTCGTCGTCGCGGCATTCTCGCCGGCGCCACGCCCACGAGAGAACGGCCGCGGCAGTCTTCCCGCAGCCGGTGGGAACGGCGAGGATGTCAGGCAGGCGTTCGACCTCGGCGAGGTCGGCTTGGTAGTCGTACGGAGCCGTCTTGAGACCGGTCGCCCTTCTGAAGAAGGACACGAACGGTCGACGAATCACGTCGTCCACTTCCGGGTTATCGGGAACGGTCAACCCATGAGCAAGTCGAGCGTCTTCATGGGGCAAACGCCAGCGCCAAAGGCCGCGTACGCCTTCTTGGCCATGCGGGATTCGAACTCTTCGATTTCCCGCAAACGGTCCAGTCAGTGGGTGTCGAAGTCGTTGTACCGTGCCGCGGTGACGACGGCGACGTACATTTCCAGTAGCGCTTGTCGAAGCGGTTCCGGCTCGTGCACGTATCGAACCTGCATCTGGCGAATCCGCCCCCTCGCATCATCGTACGCCGTCCGGAACTCTGGATCCGTGAGCAGTTCCGTGCGGGATCCTCTTGGTCTGTAGGTGGCCCTCCTGTCGGTGGCCTCGCGGGCGATGAGCCACGGGAAGGAAGCTGCGTTCGGATTCGCGCCGAACTGGTTCCGTATGCGGTCACGGATCGAGCGCTTGGTGCGGCCTACGTAGAGGTGCGCGTCATCCTCCGAGAACAGATACACGCCGCCGACAGGCGTGTCCGTCGGGACGGTCGACGCCTCGACCGGCGACATGGCCAGCAGCTTCTGGCACTTGCCGTCCAGAGGCGTCACAAGTTCGGCAAAGCGTCGGTGCATGATGTCGTTCGGCCGCCTGCGGTGCCGTGGCACGCGGACCTCGCCGCGGCACCAGCACCGGTTTCTACCCTTCCTTGTCCTCGTACTGCTCCCGGAGCTTGGCGACGATCGACGGGTCGGCGAGGGTCGTGACGTCGCCGAGGGCCTTGCCGGCCGCGATGTCGCGGAGCAGGCGGCGCATGATCTTGCCGGAGC
>JAPOYI010000099.1 GCA_026706665.1 Gammaproteobacteria bacterium
AGTCGCGAGACGCAACAATGACCATCGCATGGATGAAGAACCGGGCGGAAGCTAGGCTGGTGCTGGTGGTCGTAGCGGCCATCGCCGTTTGGCCATTGGGCGGGTTTGCCGGAGAGGACACAGGCACGAGCGAGGAAAGGGCGGAGGACGGAACGAGGCGTTCCGTTCACGCGTGCGAAGCCTACAGCTTGAACCTGATTGACGCCCGGACCGAACTGGAATCGGCGCATGCTGGGGCGGCACGATTGGCGACGGGGAGTCTGACGACGCTGATGGAGCAAGTTGGTGCCCTCGACGCGAAGAGGTACGCGACCGCCATCCGAAAGCTCAACGATTCAAACCACATAGTGAAAGAGGTGCTGGATGCGATTGACGAGCTGATCTCATCGGCGAACGCTTTGGCGGCCGCGGTCTCCGGCAAGGACCAGCGCGCGGGATCGGTGGTGTGCCAACTGATGGCATCACAATTTCGTGAGGTGGAGCTCCGGTCCCGAGAGATACTCGGCCCGCAAGCGCGAATGCTGCGCGCAATCGAGGAGGCTCTTGCCGGCGGGGATGCTCCGTTGGAGCACATTGAAAAGGCTCTGGAGAGCTACGCAGCAGACCTTGCGGCCTTGGCCGGTCGAGACCGTTCGGAATGAACACATGGTCCAGAGAAGCGGCTTGTGGCTGTCGGGGTTTCGTTGCGCACTGCCTTGAACAATGACGTTCGGCCGAAGGGCAGGCCGGGCCGCGGGCGTCTGTGTGGTGCAAGTGCGACGGGCGGTCGGTGAGCGGGGAGAGGGAGCGGCGGTTTTGAGACGGTCGTCCCGCGGATCTGTCCACCTGCGGTTCCTCCTGGTCCTGGGCGTCGTCGTTGCCGCGGCAGCCGTTCTGGTCCACCACTGGCAGGAAGGATCGCGAACTCTCGTCGATAAGACGCTGTCCGGTCCACGCGAAGCAGAACGCACTGCGGCTATGGCAGCTCGGATTGCGGCGGAAAGCAGCGATCTCGAGATGCCGCCGCCCGTGGTGCGGGCGGCTCCGGTACCGCGGCCGGACCGCGGCGCGGTCACGACAAGCGGTGCTGCGGCCACTCTCCCGGAGGGTTACTCGCTCGTCGGTTTCGACGGCGAGTTGTCGAAAGGGCGGATGGGTACGCGCCGGAACGGCGCGCGGGTGCGCGACGGCCTCGACTGGCTGGGCGCGCCGACGGCCGTCGAGGCGCTGACCGCTCAGGCCGCGGCGCACGGACGGGAGTGGTCGTTCGGCTGGATCCGGCTTGCGGCGGGCTTGCGCCGGGGCGATGTGGCGCCGTCGCTGACGGGCGCGGGCGCCGTGATAGTCGGTTCCTCGGGAAAACTGCTCCGGGCGAGGTTGCCCGGCGACGAAAGGCGCCTCGCGGCCATCGCCCGCCTCCCGGGAGTAGGAGGCGTGGGCGCCATGCCGGCCGAAGCGAGGCTCCGCGCGTTCGATGGCCGTCAAGTGTCGGACCACGAACCCGCGCCCGTCTTCGTGACCCTGATGGCCGACGATATCGACGGCCGCTGGCGCCGCGAACTGTCCGCGCTCGGCGCGGTGGTCGGGCGGTACCATCCGGACGTCCGAGTCTACGAAGCGAACGCGACCCGCGGCGTGTTGGACGCGCTCGGGCGTGCGGACTTCGTGCTCGCCGTGGAGCCTGTCGGCACCGTCGAGGCGGCCCACGACACGGCCGTACCCGCGATGGGTGCCGATGCCCTGCGCATGTACGAGGGTTCTCCCGGACTCTTCTCCGGCGTGGGCGGCGCGTCCGTACCCATATCCGTCATGGACACCGGACTCAACGTCAACCACCTGGACATCTCGTCCAACCGGAGCAGCATCTGCGGGGCCAACTTCGTGTACTTCGATCCCCTGGTGGACGACGACGACCTCTGGGTGGATGCGGGCCTGCACGGAACCCACGTGACCGGCACGATCTCGGGAAACGGAACGGCGGAAACGCGCTACGCGGGAATGGCGCCTCTCGTCCAACACATTCGCTTCGCCAAGGTACTGAGTCACAAGGGATTCGGAGATTTCATCTCCATACTCCGGGGGATGGACTTCCTCGGGCTGGCGACCGCGTGCCCGGAAGCGGGCTGGTCTGCCGACGCGGTCAAGCCGCTCATAGTGAACATGAGCCTGTCCGCGTCCGCGCGCATCTGGGAAGGCAGGACGGTCGCGGACCGCAAGCTGGACTCCGTCGTCTGGAGCCGGCGGCAACTCTACGTCGTCGCCCAGTCGAATGAGGACGTCCATGGGTTCTCCAACTTCGCTTCGGCGAAGAACTCGCTGGCGGTGGGTGCCGTGCTCGACAGCGGCAGTCTCGCAGGATTCAGCAGCCACGGTCCCACCGCGGACGGGCGGCTCGCGCCGCAGGTCGTCGGCACGGGCGTCGACCTCCACTCGCCAGCCGGTGATGGAAGCCGCGACGGCTACCGCCTTTTTGGTGGCACGAGTATGGCGTCGCCTGCGGTGGCCGGCGTTGCCGCGTTGCTCATGGACGCAGTCCCAGCGCACCGCGACCGTCCGGCGCTGGCCAGGGCGAGGTTGATGGCGAGCGCGATCAGGCCGGATGCCTGGCTGGAGGTCGCCGCGGCGTTTCCGGCGCACAATTCGAACGGGCCGGGCGTGCTTCAGACGCAGTACGGGCTCGGCAAGGTGTCGGCGCGCACCAGCGTTCTCGACAGGGACGCGCCCGACGGCTGGCGGAGCGGCAGCGCGGTGTCGGAGCTCGAGGACGGCGAGTACGCCTGGGTGGACATCGAGGTGCCCGACGGCGCGAGCCGCCTGGACCTGGTGCTGACCTGGGACGAACCGCCGGCGGACACCATCGCCAGCTCCGTGCTGAACGATCTCGACCTCTGGCTCGATCACGGCGCCGATTGCGATACGGAACCGTGCGGCGAGCACGCTTCCACCTCCCGCGTGGACAACGTCGAGTGGATCGTCGTGCGGAATCCTGCGCCGGGGATGCATCGGGCGAAGGTGGCGGCCTCGCGCGTCTACACCGAGGCGCCCCGCGCCGCGCTGGCGTGGACCGTCGTGCGGGGGGCCGCGACGCCCGATCTGGAGTTGTCGGTCGACAGAAAGCTGCTGGAAGTCGAGAGTGGACAGGAGGGGGAGCTGAAACTGAGCCTGACGGCGGACGGGTACGTTGCCGCCGGGACGCGGCTGCACGTCGACTGCCGGGGCGTGGACGGCGCCCGTTGCAGCTCGGGCAAACTCCGCATCTCGGCGGAACGCCAGGACGGAATCACCCGACAGGTGGACTGGTCTCTTGGCGAATCAATCGAGGTCGGCGAACTGGGCGCGGGCGAAACCTGGGAAGCGAAGGTCGCCTTTCGGGGCGGACGCGGGGACGAAGCAGAAGCGGGAGAGGAGGAAGCCGACGCGTTTCGCGTTTACTTCAAGGCCAGCGCCTGGAACGCGAACGCGGCGAACGCGTCC
>JAPOYI010000218.1 GCA_026706665.1 Gammaproteobacteria bacterium
ATACGTTGGAGGAGATCAACACATGCCTCGTCGGTCTGAGGCGAAGCCTCGCTAGGTAGTGTCTGAAGAAAGAAGTCTTGCCGACACCTGGCTTGCCACCACCAATCTTGCCGTTATGGCAAAGATGGGTATCCCCCTAGCGTCCTTGGCGAAGGCACCTGCAACTCGGAAATTGGTTCCTTCATGCGCCGGGTTGACCTCTACTGCGATGTTGAGGTCAGTCCTGTCCCTCGGATTCTCGATGCCAAAGCAACACCAGAACCTATTTTTCGTGTAGTCCGGTACCAGCAGCGACCACATTTCCTCCTTTGCATGCCAGATGACCTCGCTGGGCCGAGAGGTTCCTTTGAATCCAACCTTCCTCCTGAATTTCGTGCCTTTCGACAACGCACGGGAAAGCACCTCGAACTCTCGCCGAGCAGCATGAGCATCGCCTACGAACGCCGTCAACATTCCTCACCCTTCCATGTTTTGCCCACAAGACACCACTCGAAGCATCGTAGTTCCTGTGCGGAATTGCAGCAATCGGCCGGAGCGAGTGCGAACATCCGCGTTAATCGCGCAACTGGATCGGCTGCGCAGGCGGTCCGTTGGCAACAAGTTCCTCCACGAGTCGTCGCAATGTTCTCGGCGCGAACTGATGATCGGTGGCGGCACGCAACGCCGTCACCGACCACCATCGGAACTCGTGGAAGATCCCCACTTCGCTGGCTTCCGGGTTGTGACGCGCCGTCGGCTCGAACTGCGGCGCGGCCACGAGATAGATGTCCTCGCGCTGCTCGGTGACCGGAAGGCCTTCGTCCAGGCCACGTCCAAACCGGTGCACCCGCCGCCAAAGCAAGCGCGGCTCGTCACGCACGGCAAACCCTGTTTCTTCCCATACCTCGCCGCGCAGGGCGCTCAGGCGGTCCTCATCGGGCTTGATGCCACCGCCCGGCAGCAACCAGAAGTGACCGGGTCGGTCGGGCCGTTGCATTCGCAGGAGCAGCACGCTCTGGTCCGGCTCCGACAGGATCAATGCGCGTACGGCTTGTCGGCGTCGCATGCAGGTCGAGCGGTGCTTTCCGGGCGGTGGCGGCCTGGAAATCCAGGCTAGTACACCTCTGTCCGTTTGCTCCCGGGTCGGGAATACCGATCCATGCTGCGCACGTCGTTGCCCCCATAGGTACGCTCACCGCGCACCAGCACGTGCTTGCGATCGTCCGGCAGCGAGAACTCGTCAGCGCTGTGGTAGCCGAGCGTCATGCTCATGCGGGTGCCATCGGTCTGGTTTCGACCTGCCGCATGCAGCAGCAATCCGTCCATTGCCAGCAACCCACCGGCAGGCATGGGCAGCGGGATCGCCTGGGACCAGGCGATCCCCAAGAGCTCCTTTCTTTCGCGTATGTACGCGAAGTTGGAAAGAGTCGGCAGGTGATGAGAACCCGGAACCACGTAGGTGCAACCGTTCTCCAGGTGCGTATCCTCGAGATAGACCAGCACCGAAAGGAGATTCCGAGACCACACGCGGCAATCCCGATGCAGCTCGATTGACGCGAGCGACTTCCGGTCGCGCAGATAGATGTGGTTGTGACGATTGAGCATGAACTCGATGTTGGGACCCAGCAGGGACTCCAGCGGATCAAGAATCTCATCGCATGCGATGGCCTGCTGGAATACCCCGCCCCGGTCCCAGAGACCCGAGATTCGGTCCACCTCGCCATCGCGGCGCGCGACCGGCTCGACTTCGTTTTGGATGTCCTCGAGGGCCGAGGCCTTCAGACCTTCCACCAGATCTGCGGGCAACCGTGTCGGCAGCTTGACGAAACCGTTGTGCCGAAAGAGGTCGACCTCCTCGGGCTGGAGGGTGGATCTCGCTCCTGGTCCTTCCATACTGTTCGAACCTCGCTGTTCGTTCAGGGGCTCAACTGTCTGACTTTGCGCTTGCCACCGCGCAATATCAATAGAGGCGCCGTCGCCCAAACTACAGGCGCGACGGCATCAGCATCAGCTCGGGCACCCGCGCCCGCGCCGGCAGAGATGCCGCAAACAGGCACGCCTGGGCGACGTCTTCAGGTTGCAACGCATGCGCCATCACTTCAGGTGGCGTGGGTGTTGGCCGTTTCAGAACGAGCGGCGTGTCCGTCAGTCCGGGGAAGATCACGGTGGTGCGGATGCCGTTGTCCTGCTCCTCCTTGAAGGTCCCGTGGGCCAGGCCCACCAGCCCGTGTTTGGCAGCCTGATACGAAACGCCGGATGCATCGGGAAGCTGCACCGCGACGCTCGACACGTAGATGATGAGTCCTCCGCCTTGCCCTCTCATGGTTGGCAGCACCGACTGGGTGCAATGGAAGGCACCGCTCAGATTGGTGGCAAGCATCATGTCCCAGGTCTCCGGCGTCAGTGCGTCGAGGGTGCGGTCGGGGATGTTCGTGCCGGTGGCATACACGAGCACGTCGATTCGACCCAGGCGCTCGACGATCATGTTCATCGCAGGACCCACGGACGATACGTCCTGGACATCCATCGGGCAGACCAGCGTGTGGCTGCCGATCTCCTCGGCCAGTGCCTCGAGCCTGTCCTGGCTCCGGGAAGCGAGGACCGTGGTGGCACCCGCGCGCGCGAACGCAAGCGCCGTTGCCCTGCCGATGCCGCTGCTGGCGCCGACGATGACAGCAACCTGCTGCCTCAGTGCGAGTGCTTCACTCATACACCAACCCTCCTCCAACAACGCCTTGAACCATCAGATCGGCCACGCGCCCCGGTTGTCAACCGGACGATCCTCTCGGACTGTCGGACAGCAGCGAACCCGCGCAGCCCCGATACCGTCCCCACCAAGCCCGGGGCTCGACTCGTGCAACAATAAGGTCCTTTCCCGGAGGCAGCGCATGCGTAACGACGAATTGGGCACGGTGATCGTGCATACCGAACTCCTGAGCGAACATCACATCGACACTATCCGCGCCGCCGTGCCCGGAACCGAGGTCGTGAGGATCGACACTCCCGAGGAGTGGCAGTCGCGACGCGCCGAACTGGGGCCGAAGGTAGAGGTGGCCTTCGGATTGCGCGACATCGGCGACCTGGCGTCCGTGCCGCGGCTGCGATGGATTCAGACGATCGGGGCTGGCATGGACTGGCTGCTCCGAGCACCGGAGGTCGCGGAGAGCGATATCCTGGTGACCAACGCATCTGGCGTGGCCGCAGTCCCGATTGCCGAGCACATACTCGCCCTGATGTTCGTGTTGACGCGCCGCATGCACCGCTTCGCCCGGGCCCAGCGCGAACACGAGTGGTTTCAGCGCGGCCGCTGCGAGGAGATCGACGGCACCACCATGGGCATCATCGGACTCGGACCCATCGGACTGAAAACGACCGAGAAGGCACAGGGTCTCAACATGCGCGTACTCGGCCTGCGGCGTGACCCGTCGCGTACTTCTCCCCACGTTGACCGCATGTTCGGTCCCGACGGACTGCATGAACTACTCAGGGAGTCGGACTGGGTGGTGCTGGCCGCCCCCCTCACGGAGGAGACGCGCGGCATGATGGGCGAACCCGAGTTCCGCGCCATGAAGGACACGGCCTACTTCATCAACATCGCGCGAGGCCAGATCGTCCAGGAGGACGTGATGATCCGGGCGCTCCAGGAAGGCTGGATTTCAGGGGCAGGCCTCGACGTCTTCGCGCAGGAGCCGCTGCCGACCGACTCCCCCCTGTGGGACATGCGCAATGTCATGATCACCGCGCACTACGCCGGCGCCACGCCCCGCTACGCGGATCGCGTGACCGGGATCTTCACGGAAAACCTTCGACGCTATATGGCGGGCGAGCCGCTGATGAACGTCATCGACAAGGAGCGGACTTACCTGAGCAGCTAACGCCGCAGGTCGTAGTGCCAGGGTTCTCCAGACGTATGCGAGTGATCCCAGCGCGTCGCCATCAGGTACTTGAGCGCCGCGTCGAATCCATCCGGCGTGCCCAACCGTTGCAGGGCCTCGATGGACCATCCCCGCACATGATGATGGTCGTGGTAGAGATTGTCCCTGAGCGCGTCCACGATCCCGGGAAGCGCAGCCGCTTTCGGACCGAAGCGCGCTGCCGAAAGCGCCGCATGGTGCCGAACGATCGCATCGGGGTCCCTGATTGCATCAACCAGCTCGACTGGCGCTGCCCACTCCAACTGGCCGACTATGCCGACGGACTCGATGGCGTAATGACGCACCCGTGGATCGTCGTGGCAGCAGAGCTGGATGAGGACAGGCAGGGCATCGGCGGCGCGCGGACCGATGTCGCCAAGGATGTCCGCGACCTGAACGCACAGATCGGGGTCTGCGCCGTCCAGCAGATCGAGAAGCGGCGCAACCGCCCCCGCCCCCAGCGGCGGAAAGCCGTATCCGGCGATGCAGCGCAGGTCAGCATCGGAACTTGTCAACGCGTCGAGCAGTGGCTCGACCAAACCGAGATTGCCGAGCGTGTAGGCGGCGCCGATCGCTTCCGCGACGTTCGAGCCATGGAGCCGCTCGACCAGCGCCGTGTCCTCGCCGGATCGTAGCGCCGTGCTTGGAGCAGCGCCCCGGTGCCAGTTCCACATGTACTGCCAGATCGGTTCCTGGGGGTCGCCCGAGTCTGCCCAGTCGGGACTCTCGTGACTCCAGGAAGGACGCGCCGGATCCAGGTTGCGCGTATACAGGAACTTCACCATGTGGCGGTTCACGTCCGTCGTGTTCGCTCCGTAACGCCCGTGGGCGATGTCGAAGTGCACGATCATGACCGTTCCGGCATCGCCGGGGAGAGGGATCCTGTCGTCTTCGTTCAACGCGCGGCGCAGGAGATACTGGCTGCGGGGCGCGATGCCCGTCGGTCCCATTTCCAGGGTCGTGTCCTGGGGGTAATAGAAGAGCATCACAAACCGCGTCGCGTGGTGACGCCGTCCGTCCACCATGTAGTGGGCGTGGCGCTCACCGTCCTTGTGCAACCGACCGTCACCCAGGTGCCAGGGCGTCATGGGCTGCACCTTCTCCGGGTGATTGACGTGGTCATGGCGGTGAAAGTGCAAGTAGTAGTCCGGCCCGAGGATGGATTGCAGGGCGCCCCGTACGACCGGCTCGTCCAGCAGTTCCCGAAGCTCGGGCACCATCGGCAGCAGGTTGTTGTGCCCGACGAGGCCGTCTTCCTCAAGCGGCTCGAGGCGTTCGTACATGGCATCGTGGTACGACTTCGGAAGCTCCGACTGGACGGTGACGAATCCCTCCCGGATGAAACGCTTCATCGCCTCGTCGGTGAGCAGGATCGGATCGCTCATTGGTCAGGGCCTTCCCGAGAATGGCGGAACATAGAGTAGCGTATCGGGAAAACCTCGCACCTTTTCAAACTCTCCGTCTCAAACTCTCCGTCGGAGTCAGCCGCCTGTCTGGATGACAACGGTACCCGCGTCTCCATCCACCTCGAGGGTCTGACCGCTCTCGATTCGCTGGGTGACGTTGCCGGTGCCGACGACCGCGGGAATGCCGTATTCCCTGGCGACGATGGAGCCATGGCCCAGGATGCCGCCGATGTCGGTCACGAGCCCGACAGCGTGGGCGAAGAGCTGGGTCCAGGCCGGTGATGTCATGGGACAGACCAGGATGGACCCGGGCTGCATCCGGTCGAACTCCTGGGCATTCATGATCCGGCTTGCCGGCGCAGTGATCGTGCCGGGACTCACCGGGATGCCGCGCAGGGTGTCGCTCGAGTCGTCGTTCTTGAACTGGGTCTCCTTGAACTTCAAGCCGGGGTTCTCCCTGGCTTCCTCCGGAACCGTGCCCGGCGGGTGCAGACGTTTGCGCGCCTCCCGGAGTTCCCGGCGGTCCGCTGTCAGGGCGACGTATTCAGGCATCCCCTCGCCCTGCTCGCGCGCTGCCAGTGCGGGCTTGATCTCGTCGCTCGTCAGGAAGTAGAGGTCATCCGGCTCGCTCAACGTGCCGACCTCCACCAGCCGTTGCCCCAACTCGGCCGCGATGCGCCGCAGCGCGGGCCAGGCCGTGCCGAGCACGAAGCACGACTCCTCGCGCATGGGGTAGTACTGGTAGGCGAACCACATCCGGTAACGGAATTGCCAGTATTCGAACGGCGGCAACAGTTCGCGGATCTCGGCGAGGGCCTGTTCGCGCTTGCGCGTCGCATCCGCCTCGTGCTGGACCGGATCGTAGTCGGCCCGCTGCACCATGTTCTTCAAGGTCACGAACATGGCGGACGGGTCTTCCTGCTGGGTCGGCTCGCAGAAGTCGAGGCTGTAGCCCTGGTGACCATAGGTCGCGAGGTAGGTATCGATGGCTTCCAGAACACGGCCGGTGTCATCGCGTTGCCGGAGAACGGCCATCAGCCGCCGGGCGGGCGTGGCGATCACCACCGCGTACAGCGCGGGTGACGCCTTGATCCGGGTGGCGATGGCGAACATGTCATCGTTCGCCTGCATGATCCGGGACTTGAAGCCGGACAGGAACTGGCCGCTGGTGAAGTGATGGTCCGGCAAGGCCTCTCTCAAGAACGCCTGGAGCTGGTCGTCCACGGACTTCGCCACGCCGAAGGTATGTCCGCCATTGCTGGTCCAGTACCAACCCTCGGCTTGGGCGAGCTCGGTAATGCCTGCGAGCAGCGCTTCGTCATCGGTGGCAGCGAGGTCCACAGCCTCCCACTTCCTGGTGGCGCCTTGAAGCTCAGGCAACGCGCGATCCCAGAAGTCCTTGTGCTGACGGTCGTTGGTGAAGGTCTTGTTGAACGCGATGTAGGTGGGGTTGTCGCTCTCCGGCATGGTGATCGCGTGGGGCAGGTTGTCACTGGCGAGTGCGGCGGCCATGGCCTTGAACTCGCCACGCTCGTCGTCGGACAGGGACCCAAGGAACAGGTTCAGATCGTGGGCCTCCCGAGCCTTGACCTCCGGTTCCCTGGCCTCCTCGTCCCGGCGACGCCTCAGGTTGGCTCGAAACTCCTCGTCCGTCTTCTCCGAAGCACTGCCGAAGATCTGAAATGCGAAGCCGTGGAGGGTTGTGAACATGGACCTGCCGAGGTTCTTGTTGAACAGTCCACCGTGAATATAGAGCTCGTCGAAAAGCGGGCAGGTCGGATCCGGGATGTTCTCGACGATTTGCCTTCGCACCAGGCCGAAGACCCCTGGCGGCGCCTCCCATTCCACCTCGATGGGCTGGGGCGGCAGGTTCGTGATGGGACGCGACTGCAGGAGCCAGAGCCTGCCCTCGGCGATGGCCCACTCGATGTCCTGCGGCTGGCCGTCGAAGTGTTCCTCCACCCGGGCGGCGAGTTCGGCCAACTCGGCCAGGAGTTTCTCCGGCAGGGACGACGCATCTCGGTCGCCCTCCTCCACGTCCACCAGGCGGGTGCCCTGGTTGCCGTCGGAGACGATCTTCTGCTCCTTCGTGCCGATCATGGTTTCCGTTGGCTTGAGCGTCGACCGGTCGACGATGAACGTATCCGGCGTGACCTGGCCGCCCACCACGGCCTCGCCGAGGCCGAAGCTGGCATTGACGATCATCTCGCCCCGCTCGCCGGTGGCCGGATTCGCCGTGAAGAGGATGCCGGCGACGTCCGCCGGCACCATGATCTGTACCACCACGGCCATGGCAACGGCGCCAGACTCGATGCCCATCTCGTTGCGGTAGCTGATCGCCTGGGGCGTCCACAGCGATGCCCAACAGTTGCGCACGGCTTCGAGCAGGGCGTCGATTCCGCTGACATTGAGGTAGGTTTCCTGCTGTCCGGCGAAGGACAACCCGGGGAGGTCCTCCGCGTTCGCGGACGACCGCACCGCCACGGCGGGACCGTCGCCCGGGAGCGCCCTGTAGGCGGCCGTGAGTTCGGCTTTCAGGTCAGCGGAAAGCTCGTGTCCGGTGATGAGCGACCGGATCGACCGCGACGCCGACTCGAACGACGCGCGGCCGTCGATGATTTCCGGACGGGCGAGTTCGAGGATGCGCTCACCGAGTTCGTTGTCGGCCACGAACTCCCTGTAGGCGGCCGTCGCCAACAGGAAGCCCTCGGGCACATCGAACCCCGCGCGGGTCATCTGGGCAAGGGAACGGCCCTTGCCCCCGACGGTGTCCAGGGCGTCATTGGTCGTGTCGATGGGAGTGATGGCGGTGAACCTGTCGTTCATGGGAGGAGTCCTTTTCCATTCTTCGTCGAGTGCCACGAAATCCGTCGACCCCTATCGGGTGCGCCGTTCGTCCGGGGCCTGGCCAAGGCCGAATATCGAAGTCGTCCGCGCAGCGCTGAACCTGGCGGACCGACCCAGAGATTATGGGATTCGGCCTCCGATTCCACACCTTGAGCGGGGTGAAATCCCCCAGTTTTGGTTTCCTGCCAAGGTCCGCCGACAGTTCACACGACGGCCACGGCAGCCTCTTGCGTCAGATCTGAACCAGTTCGATGCTGACGGAGTCCGGTCCCTTCAGGAAGGCGATCCTCCCCTTTCCGCCGCGCGGCTTCATGTGGAACTCGGCGCCCTTGGCCTCGAGATCGGCTATTGCCGCCGGCAGGTCGTCGACGGCGATGCCGATGTGATCCAGCCCGAGGCAACTGTGCGGCCCTGATGCCGTTTGGGTCACGTCCCCGGTGACCGTGGAGATCAGGATGAACTGATCGCACAGCATCATGTTCGCCCGGGGCAACCCGCTGGCTCCTTTCGAGGCGACGAGTTCCGCATCGAACATCTTCTCGTAGAAGGCGCCTGCCGCCATCGCGTCATGACTCATCAGGTGAATGTGGTGTGGGCGGTAGTCGGGCATCAGGATTCTCCTTTCGCCGGCATCACGAAAGCGAAGCCCAGGTCTTCGGCACGTTCGAACAGGAAATCGCGCGCCAAAGGCAGTTGTTCCCGGGTCAGGTGTTCGATCATCAAGGACACGTCCGGCTCCAGCTTGTCCAGTTCGGTGAGATAGACGTCGTGGTCCAGCATGCCGTTGCCGGTGTAGGTCTCGACCAGGTGATAGGGATAGCTGTCGACCGTGATGACATCCTTGGTGTGGCAACTCAGGATATGCGGGCCAAGCCTGTCGAAGCACGCTCTCAACAGCGCGCCGCTGTCGTAGTAGTCCTTGGGGTTCGCAATGATGTTGACCGGATCCAGATGCACACCGAAGCCGGGACGATCGATGGCTTCGACCAGCCTCAGGTAGACCTCGGGCTCATCCGGCAGCAGCCACCTCTCCGGCTCCAGGGTGAGCTTTGCGTGCGTTGGCTGCACACGATCCACGATGGTCTGGACGGCCGATACGGTGTCCTCGAAAGCGCGTTCGCTCTGATTGTCCGGGTTGGGGGTACCCCAGCCTTCCGGCTCATACGAACCGCCGTGGATGACGCAGCAGCGAATGCCCGCCTCGTCCGCGTACGCGAGCCTGCGGGATATTTCATCCATGTTCTCCTGCCGCCGGGCCTCGTCGGTCTGCAGGATGTTCAGGCGGTACGCGCCAAGCTCCGCGGGAACGATGTTCGCTTCCTCGTATGCCGCCAGGATTTCGTCGCGCTTTACCTTGTCCTCGACCTCCCGCATGAAGGCAGCGGAGAAACCGTTCGCCCGGTGATACGCCACCAGTGCTTCCGGTTCTTCCGCTACGCCGAAAGTGGGTCCACCCAGTCTCATCGTCCCAATCCTCAAGCCAAAACAACGACTGCCGTCCTATTCTCACACATGGGCAGACCGGTGTTTTTCGCCACCCCGATTCGGCCCCTCGGCGCAAGCGCGGATTCGGAATTGCCCGCTCGGCAAAGGCACGCCTTGATTGCGCCGCAATCGCTCTTAGAATGGCCCTTCGGTCAAGAAACTGCCCCTCGCGGATTGAGGTATCGAATGCGACGGTCCGGTCACATCGGCTGGGTGGTTGGGATGCTCGTGCTCGCGGTTGCGGGGTGTCAGACGACCGTCGATCTGACCGAAGACCGCATTCCCGATGCCGACCTGCTCTCCGGCGAGGCGATCCTGGGCGAAGCGATAACGGGTGCCGAGCATCCCGATATCGACATCGTCGCCATCAACGACGACATGCGCGAGTTCGTCGCCGACCTTCGGGAAGTTCCCAACAAGGCCCAGCGTTTCTGGAGGTTGCTCCAGCGAATGCGCGGTATCGGCAACGAGCCGAGCCGCTACGACGCGTATGCGAATCTGACGGCCCAGGAGACGTTCGTCGAGAAACGCGGCAACTGTCTCGCGTTCTCGAGCCTGTTCATCGCACTCGCCCGGGAAGCGGGTTTCGATGCGCGATACCAGTTGGTCGACATACCCCCGGACTACGACAGTGTCGACGGCATGGTCGTGCTGAACAGGCACGTCAACGTGAGGGTGGACGGCGTTCCCGGACGCAGCCCGGTCACGATCGAGTTCAGCAGGGAGTATGCCAACAGCATCCACGACCGCCAGGTCGTGGACGACCGATTCGCCCGCGGATTGCACTACAACAACCTGGCCTTCTCCCACGCGCGGGCAGGCGACCAGCACGCCGCGCTGGTTTATCTTCGCAAGGCCCTCGACGAGACACCGGAAAACCCGGACCTATGGACCAATCTCGGCGTGTTCTACGCCCGGCACGGACAACTCGACCGCGCGATCGCCGCGTTCCATCGGGGGCTGGCTCTCGATGGTGACCACAGCCCGGCCATTCGCGGGCTCGCGAGCGCCCACGAAGCGCTCGGACAGCGCGCCAACGCACGATTCTACCAACGGCGCATGGAGCATTCTCGGATTCGGGACGGCTACACCTACTACATCCTCGCGCAACGCGCCTACCGCGCCGAGATGACCGCCGAGTCCCTGGAGCTCGTATCGGAGGCCATCCGCCTCTACCGCAGGGACCACCGATTCCACGAACTGCAGGGCGACATCCACGACCAGCTAGGCGACCAGGATGCGGCGAAGGAGAGCTACAAGCGTGCCCGGATTCTCGCGCGACGCTACGAAATGAACCCAACCGAGATCCTTGGAGTCCAGGGGCCGGGGTGACGCACCCGCCGGTCAGTCGAAAAGCAGTCCGCCGTTCAGGTCCACGACCTCGCCGGTGATGAACCCCGCGAGCGGATGGGTGAGGAATGTCACCACGTGGGCGAACTCCTCGGCCTCGCAGAACCGGCCGACCGGAATCTGGTCCAGCACCGCCTGCCGCTGCGCCTCGTTCAGCTGTTCCATCACCATCGGTGTCCTGACGTAGGCGGGGGCGATGCCGTTGGCGGTCACCCCGTCGCCGGCCACTTCCCGCGCCAGCGAAAACGTCAATGCCGCCAGGGCACCCTTCGACACGCTGTAGGCGGTGCCGGCGGTCAGGCCGCCGTTCTTGCCCGCCAGCGAGCAGGTATTGACGATCCGGCCCCACCTGCGTTCGCGCATCCCGGGCAGCACGGCCTGCGACAGGTAAAGTGCCGCGTCCAGGTTCACGGCCAGCACGTTGCGCCACTCCTCGGGCGTCGTGGTCGCCGACTTGTTGTTCGAGAGTATCCCGGCGTTGTTCACCAGGATGTCCACGGCGCCAACCTCGTCCAGCAACCGCTGCGCCGTGGCGCCGATCTCGTCCGGGTCGCGCAGATCGATCGTGGCAGGAATCGCTTTCTCGCCGAGTTCGGCGGCCAGCCGCTCCAGCCTGTCCTGGTCGATGTCCACCATGATGACCGTCGCGCCGCGGTCCAACAGGGCCCGGGACGTGGCGAGGCCGAGCACGCCCGCGGCCCCCGTCACGATGGCGGCGTGGTCTTCGTGTACCAGGTCCGTCATGCGGGACGGCGTTACGCCAGCATTCGGCCGCGCACGATACCGAGCAGTTCGTAGTAGCCGTCGATGAACTGGTTGAGCGTGTGGATCGATGGGCCGTACCCGGCGAACTCGTCGGGCGTCATGCCGTCCGGCTCGTAGGAGCGGCGGAAGTCCCCGAAACCGGTCTGCAGCGCCTTCAGGTAGGAAGCCTCGACGGGTTCGTTCAGCGACGGCCGAACGTCGACCTCGGCGGAGTCGAACTTCTTCCAGTTCTCGTACGGGATCGTCTGCAGCACGTTTGGCCCGATGGTAGCGGACCACTGCATGATGTTCCGGAAGGCAGCCCCCAGCAGGGTCGCCCTGAAGCCGCGTTCCTGGAAGATCGCGGCCGCTCGCTTGAAGACCGCGATTCCTGCCCACTCCAGCGCCCCTGGATCGATCTCGATGCCGTCGGCATCGCGAACGCGCTTGAGATGATCGTCCAACCGGCCCCGCATGACGGTGACATATGGATGGATCGACCCGGGGTCCCGAGCGTCCCGCATGCCGCGTTCGATCGCCTCTGCAGCGGCCACCGCCTGCGGGACGGAAAACGACACCGTCACGTTCACCGCTATTCCTCGACGCGTGAGTTCCTCCACGGCCTTGAGGCCCGCCGCGGTGCAGGGAATCTTGATGGCGATGTTGTCCGCCACCGACCGCAGGGACACGGCATGTTCGACCATGCGCCCGGCGTCCGGGTACAAGGTGGGGTTGACCTGCAGGCACAAGTATCCCGCCGCTCCCGCCGTCCGATCATGAACGGGCTTGAGTATTGCCGCCGCGATCTCGCCGATCTGGGCGATCAGTTTCCAGGCGATTTCAACCTCCGTGTCGATCGGGTTACCGGCGATGAGCGCATCCACTTCCGGCAGCCACCGGCCCGGGTCGGCCTTGACCACGTTCCCCACGATCACCGGATTCGACGTCGCGCCGACCGCTCCGTGCGCCACCGCGTCCGAAAGCTCCCCGGGCTCGCAGGAATCGTTCCACCACGGCGCGCCCAACTCTCCCATTCGAGCCATGTTCCCGACTGGGCTGACTGCGACCTGGCTCATGTCTTCCTCCGCTCCCTCATTCTCGACCGTACAGGACCGAGTCTACCGCAGTGAATGGCAAGGGCAGGCGCATTCCGCTACAAATGGGCTCGATAGCTCATGGGCTGCAAGCGGACGTGCCGCTCCACGTCGCCCGGCAAGGTGAAGAGTCTCGGCATCCTTCTGAACCCGAAGAGGCGGTAGAGGTGGTAAGACTCCGCATGTACATTCGAGAATCGGAGTTCGCCAGCGCTGATGTAAAACGGCGTGTGCTGGCCGTACCGGGTTGTCTTGACCTCGATGAACCGGTCCCGTCCGTTACATTCATGAGAGCGGATGTCATATCCCGCGTGATCGCCGACAGTCTTGGAAACCTGCTCAATGTCGCGGGCGAGATGGTCCTTGCCCGCTCTTTCGAGGCGGAGGCGTTCGTAATCCATGACCAGCGCTTCACCCGCGTCGCCCAGTGACCGGTTGAGGGTCTCCTGCCGGAGGTAGTCTTTCCACCCGTGCGGAGAGCCAGGAGTCCCGTATTCCAACCTCCTCTGGCGAACTTCCGAATCGGTGGGTCGTGGCGGATCGACTTGAATGCCGAGGAGATCGTCAACGACGACCGGCGCCTGGGGTTCCGCAACATCCGCCTTGACGAGATTCTCCACGACGGCCAAGCGTTCGCGCACGATGTCTCTGAGGAGACCCTGCACATTTCTGAGCGGCTTGTAGCCATCGATGGAGGGGAATCCGAAACCGATCAGAACCGCACTGATGTTCTGGTGCTTTCGCTCGACCGCACCATGCGAGCGTCCGTCCAGCATTTGGCGAAGCGCACGGTTGTGTGCAGCCTTGTTGAAAGGTTCGCGGCGCAGCTCACATGAGAGCATGTCCAAGTAGTCCTGGACAGTGGCTTCCACTTCGGACCTGCTCCACTCGTGCGAGGGCATACGACGGAATCATACACATGCCGGAAGATCAGAAACTCAGGGTATGCGAGCCGCATGACCTGTCGCAGCGACCACGGTCAGGCTGAGAGATCAACGTGCCGCGCGCAGTTATCCTCACCCAAGCAACCGCATCGACATGGTTCTCTTCGCCAAGATCAAGTTCGGCGAGCTATGCACGCACGGCGTCGCCCCTGGGATCGGACCGGTTCCGCTCCCCTTGGCTCTCTCGAGTCTCGACTTCGAAGTTCGTTCATTCCCATGTGTATCTGACCTTGAGACCGTTCAGGTGGGTATAGGGCACGAGACCTTCGTGCTGCAAACGGCCAACGACAATCCCAGGCGCGATACCAATCGTCTCAGCGAAGGCCACGACCTTCCGCTCGTTCGGCCCCAAGCTGAAGAGTTCCCGATGATGCTTGGGTGGGATTAGCAAGTTCGCTGCGAATCGGTCTGCTTCGGCCTCTTCCGCCCGCCCTTCCTCGTGATTGAGTTCCAGGAACATCTTTTTCTTGCCATGACGAAGAATGTGGCCCGCTTCGTGGAACAGGGAAAACCACAACTGGTCGTTAGTCTTGTAGCGCAAACTCAACATCAGCAGCGCCTTCTGTGGAGAAAGCCACCTGGTAGCACCGCTCGCAGGACACCCTTTTGGCGCGGGCGCCAGAACCGCCGCGACGCCCGCCCCCGCGCACAGACTGCGCAACCTCGGCACAAAAACCCCTGGATCTGTTTCGAGCGTAAGGGTCCGAAGCTCAAGTAACCGCGACCTAAACGTATCCGCCGAGTATGGCGCGCAATCAATCCTCTCGGCTTGCAACTCTCCATGCCTCAACCACGCCGCAATCGCACCGAAGTTGCGACCGGTCCTGTCCGACATCCGATAGGCTGTCAGCTTGAGTCCGCTTGCCCAGCCCCTCCAGGCTTCCACGGAACCAACACCAAAGAACCTCAAGCACTCGCTTACGGTCTCCACCTTGTCACGTTGCGGTCCGATCCACCCCATTCTCCTCATCGCCGCCACTGGAACTTCATCCAACCACGGAACTTCATTTCGGAGTGTTTCGATTTCGCGTCGCTTCGCCAAGGCGGCACGATAGTCAGCTTCACGATTCAGCCAGAATCGCGTCGTGCTACCGAGCACCCGCTCGAGTCTTAGCGCAGTTGCTTCGTTGATCGACGCTTCGCCCGATAGGAGTTGATTGACAAACTTCCTGGAGGTACCAAGCCGAATTGCGAACTCGACTTGCGTCCAGCTTCGCTCGTCCAAGAGGTCGGCGATGGTATCTCCGGGAGGTGAGACCCAATCGGGGCTAAAGGACATCGTGGGCGCCTCGCTCATTGCATCTCCTCCCTAGCAAATGGTCCTAGTGTAGTCACCGATTTCTACAATGGTCACGGCTGTAACGCAGTTCCAGTCGATGCTGTCATCACGCCGAATCGGAACGGAGTCATGGGCCGGTCGGAACACAAGCCTGTGTCCTCTGTGCAATCTCAGTGAAAACTGTCCAACGCGATCGCCCGTCAAGGGGTGAGGGCTTCCGGCCACGAGTTCCGTGACTACCGTTGCCGCCTTGAGGTCTGCGAGTCTTGCGCGAAGTCTTTTGGCACTATTCGTCCCCAGCCTACGGTCGGCAAACCGACTATCGTTGCAAAGCCGTGCCAAGTCATCGTCTTCAAAGTCGATGTCCACGGGAGACTATCATATTTCTGTTTACCAAAACGGTAAACCTATTTGACCCACATTGGGCGACGTGTTTTGGTCACGCCCCGTTTGTCCCAGCGCGGCTCGATCAGCGTTGTGGTCGATCCACCAAGGAAGTCCAGATGCCGAGTCTGAGAAGGTTCCGGTAGTTCTTGGGAGACGCAGGGTACGAAAGGGTACGAAACACCACGGGTGTTGCTGCCGGAGAAAATCGCAGATACTTGCTCCGCTGGGCCCCAGCAACATCGATCTACCCGGACCTCGAGTTCGGCCCCTGGTCGTTCAGCGATCGGCCGCGGTGCAATAACTCAAGCAGTAGACCGCCCTTGTCGGCCAAGCCCCGCCATGTGCCCCAGATCACAACCTGACAAGAGACAATCATGACAGACGCATCCACCTACACGCCCCCACCCGTCTGGCAGTGGGACAAGGAGGCCGGCGGTACCAGTACCAACCGCCCGATAGCGGGCGCCACGCGCGAGAAGGAGCTTCCCGTCGGCGAACATTCCCTGCAGCTCTACTCGATGGCAACGCCCAACGGGATCAAGGTGACGGTCATGCTCGAAGAGTTGGTCGAACTCGGTATCGCCGAAGCCGAATACGACGCCTACCTGATCAGCATCGGCGACGGCGACCAGTTCGGCAGCGGCTTCGTGGCGCTCAACCCGAACTCGAAGATCCCTGCCCTCGCCGATCACGGCACGTCGCCGCCCACCCGCGTATTCGAATCGGGTTCGATCCTGCTTTACCTTGCGGAGAAATTCGGCGCTTTCATACCGACCGAAACCCGCGCCCGTACCGAGTGTTTGTCGTGGCTCTTCTTTCAGATGGGCAGCGCGCCGTACATCGGCGGGGGTTTCGGCCACTTCTATGCCTTCAGAGAGGAGAAGATCGAGTACTGCATCAACCGTTTCGCCATGGAGACGAAACGCCTGCTCGATGTGCTCGACCGGCGCCTGGCCGAGAACCGGTTTCTGTGCGGCGACGAGTACACCATCGCCGACATGGCCAACTACGGCTGGTACGGCGCGCTGGTGCTGCACAACCTCTACGACGCCGGAGAGTTCCTCGATGTCGCCTCATACACGCACGTGGTGCGCTGGGCCCGGGAAATCGAGGCGCGTCCCGCGGTGCAGCGCGGCCGGCGGGTCAACAGGCCCTGGGGGCCGGAAGAAGAACGGGTGCCGGAACGTCACGGCCCCGAGGACTTCAGATAACCTCCGCGGAAACTCCGCCGCCGATGTGCATGTCGGTAACGACCTTTCCACCTTGGGCGGGCCGTCCTGCCGGAGGTCCGTATGTTAGGCTCGCCGGGATCCTTCAGGAGAGGAAATGTGATGAAGCGATACGCATCGCGCCGGGACCGGAGACGCCCCGAGATCATCGCCGGATGCGTTTCCGTTCTGAGTACCGCCGCCTTCGCCGCCGATCTGACCGTGACCGTCGACAATATTGGGGAGAACAAGGGCACGGTGCATATCGTCATTTACAACGCGTCAAGCTGGATGGACGGGGATCCCTACAATTTCTCCGGATCCCGGTCCGTCGACCTCACCGAACGCACGGTCGACGGTCCGCTGGTCACGCGCGTCAAACTTGAACCCGACCGATACTGCGCCTTTGTCTATCACGATCTCAACGCGAACGACAAACTCGACAAGAGACTCATCGGGATACCCAAGGAGCCATACGCGTTCAGCGGACCGCTCAGCAAACGCCGGGTGCCCAGGTTCGAAGAGTGCATGTTCGTCATCGGTGAAGAACACGCAGTGGAGATCAAGGTCGGATTGCACAAGTGACGCATTCGGCCACTGAGGCAACACGCGACTCCGCGAGGGATTCTGACAAGGCACCAAACATGGTCCTGTTCATGACCGACCAGTTGAGGCGCGATGCGCTGGGCTGCTACGGCAACGAGATCTGCAGGACGCCCAACCTGGACAGGCTCGCGGCCGAAGGCACGCGGTTCGACCAGGCCTACACGGTCAGCCCCGTATGCTCGCCCTCGCGGGCCTCCCTGATGTCAGGGCTCTACCCCCACAATCACGGGGTGATGATCAATACCCATATCGCGCCAGCCTGGTGCCGGGGACTTTCCACCGATATCCCCACTTTCAGCGACCGACTGAAGGAAGCGGGATATGCGCTCGACTATGCGGGCAAGTGGCATGTTCACCAGGACATCGGGCCGGAGGAATTCGGATTCGACCGTCACAGGCAGGGAGGTGGGGCCCGGGGATGTGTTCCCGGTACGGAATCGATGATCGAATTCCCCGGGTCTGCCTTCGCGGTTGCCGGCACCAACCCCCATTCCTTTGAGGAGGGAAAGACCTGGCGGGTGACCAATGTTGGCCTGGAAATGCTGCGGGAGAGAGCCGGGGGAGATCAGCCGTTCTTCCTGCGCATCGACGACGTCGCGCCCCATTTTCCCAATATCGTCCCGGAACCCTACGCCTCGATGTACGACCCGGAGTCCATTCCGCCCTGGCCGAACTTCGATGAGACGTTCGAAGGCAAGCCCTCGGCGCACCTGCGCAAGCATCGGGAATGGAATCTCGAGGACAAGGACTGGCCGTGGTGGCAGAAGGTGGTTGCCAAGTACTACGGCGACGTCACCCTGATCGATGACTGCGTGGGGCGCGTGCTGGATGCCATCCGGGAATGTGGAATCGAGGACGACACGATCTTCGTGTTCTCGACCGACCACGGGGACGCGACCGGCAGTCACAAGCACTTCGAAAAGTCCGGGACCATGTACGACGAGGTCTTCCGCATCCCGCTGCTGGCACGGGTCCCGGGTGTCGAGGCCCGGCAGGTGCCGGAGTTCGTCCGCCTGATGGACCTGATGCCCTCCTTCATCGAATGGGGCGGAGGTAAAACCCCGGGCGATCTCGACGCGAAGAGCCTGGTGCCGCTGGTGCATGGCGAAACGCCCGCCGACTGGCCGGACAGCGTCTATTGCGAAAGCCATGGCGAGGTCTGGGGCTACAGCACCCAGCGGATGGTCCGCACCGAACGCTGGAAGTACGTGTACATACCCCACGACCTGGACGAACTCTACGATCTGGAGGCGGACCCGGCGGAGATGAACAACCTCATCGAGGACTCCGGACATGCGGATGTTCTCGAGGAAATGAAGGCGCGTCTGATCGGCTGGAACGATGCGACCGGTGACATGTTCCAGTGGAATTGGGTCCGGTGGGGGTTCCCCGAGCCGATCAGCCCGTATCTGTGAGATCCCGTGATTAGAGAGGTACCTGTGAATTTCATCCCGCGACTGACGATCGGCATTCTCGCCTGCCTGGCGTGCATTCCCGTCCTGGCAGCCCCCAACGTGATACTCGTCATGGCCGACGACATGGGCTGGGCACAGACGGGCTACTACAACCATCCCGTCCTTGAGACTCCCAACCTGAACGCCATGGCAGAAAGTGGCCTGCGCATGGACCGGTTCTATTCGGGTTCTCCCCACTGCTCCACCACCCGCGCGACGGTGATTACCGGCAGGACCAACGACCGCACGGGCACATTCACCGTCGGCGGTTCAATCAACAAGCAGGAGAAGACGCTCTCGGCGGCCTTTCGCAATGCCGGATATGCGACCGCGCACTTCGGGAAATGGCATCTCAACGCCCTGAACGCACCCGAGGGCGATCCCATGCCACTGTCCGACCCGCACAACCCCGGTGAACTCGGCTTCGACTACTGGCTCAGCGAAACCAACCAGTTCAATCTCGATCCGCTGCTCAGCCGCAACGGCACACCGGAGCGCATCGAAGGGGAATCGTCGGAAATCCTGGTCGACGAGGCCCTCCGGTTCATCGGCGAGGCGCACAAACAGGACAAGCCCGCCTTCGTCATGATCTGGTACGCCTCTCCCCACCGGACGTTCGAGGCACGAGACGAGGACATGAAGGCGTTCGGCGACCTGTCGGAAGCTTCCCGCGCCCACCACGGCGAAATCGTTGCCATGGACAAGTCCATCGGTGCCCTGCGCCAGGGCCTGAGAGACTTGAGTGTAGCGGACAACACGCTCGTCTGGTTTTGCAGTGACAACGGCGGTCTGCCCACGTTCACGGTGACAAACTCAGCCGGAAAGGAATACCCGGGCGTAAATCCGGACTCCACCGGACATCTCCGCGGATTCAAGAGTTCGCTTAACGAGGGCGGAATCCGCGTACCCGGCATCATCGAATGGCCCGGCCACGTGGAGCCGAGGGTATCGAATTTCCCCGCCAGCACACTGGATATGTTTCCGACGCTTATCGAAGTTGCCGGCCTTGATCCCGACGACATCAATGCGGTGCACGACGGCATTTCCCTGGTACCGGTCTTCGCCACCGAGCCGGCGAGGCGAAGTCAGCCCATGGGCTTCAGGGTGTCCGGCCAATACGGGTGGCTGGACAACGACTACAAGCTCATCTACTACATTGACTACGAGCAGGCATTCGTCGACGGTGAATGGAACGGCGAGTTATTCGCGTCAATGACCCCGGTGTACGAACTGTACAACGTGGTCGAAGACCCCTCCGAGCAAGACAACCTGATGGAGAAGCAACCGGAAATCGCGGCACGAATGCAGGCCGAGCTCGATGCCTGGAATGCATCGGTCGACAGGAGCGTGGAAGGTGCCGACTATCCGGAAGGCAGGGTCCTGCCCTCCGGACGTGAAGAGGCCGAATAGAACACGTTGCGTGCGGCAGACGAGGTCGCCGGTCGGCGTCGATCTATGCGGCAACGATACGTTGGACCTTGATCTTTTTCTCAAGATCGCGCGACTTGGCGAGGTCATAGGCCAACTGCATTCCAAGCCAGGTTTCGGGTGTCGAGCCGAATGCCTTTGACAGCCGGTAGGCCATTTCAATCGAAACTGACGCCTTTTCGTTAATCAGATGGGAAAGCGTCTGACGCCCTACGCCGAGCCGGCGTGCTCCCTCTGATACGGACAAGGCCAATGGTTTCAAGCAGTCTTCCCGCACGATGGCGCCAGGATGTACAGGGTTTTTCATAGCCATGTCAGAACCTCCTAGTGGTAGTCCAAATAGTCGACATCCAATACGTCTCCGTTTTCGAACCGAAAGGACACCCGCCAGTTGGCCGAGACTGAAACTGCGTGATGACCCTTTCTTCGCCCTCTGAGCGGATGCAGTCGAAAGCCAGGAATATCCATTCCCTCCGGGCTGTTGCTCCGATCCAACGCGGTCAGGATGCGGAGGAGCTTCGCAATGTGATTCTGCGTCACCCTCGCTGAGCGTCCTTCCTCATACAGTTCTTTCAGGCCACGATGCCGAAACGATCTGATCACCTGCAAACTGTATGGTGTCTATCGACAGCAGTCAATGAGAGCAGGACATCTCGTGCTGGGCTAGAACACCTCAGGCGTATACCAGATCGGCGAGGAGTAGGCGCGCTCCTGAATCACGGCGGCAGGGCCCTGCTGGAATTCCTCGGCGCCGTAGAACTTCGCGTCGTAGGTCGTCCATCGCGGTGTCGGTATCTGGAGGACGCGAACGTAGTAGAACGCGGCTTCGTTGCGGTCGAAGTCCGGGTCCGTCCAGGTCGTCGCGAGGGCTGGACTACCTATTGAATTGAGATAGCTCGCTGCCTTGACGTCGACGGTCGATCCGACGGGAGGGAGTTTGCCGTCCTCGCCGATCGACCGGTCACCCGACCAGGCCACATCGTGGACCTTCTCGTGCAGTTCGCCCTTCGCATCGCGCCAGCCCTTGATGACCTGTACCCGGTCCAGGTTGGCCCCGTCCGGATCCTTGACAGCCCTTAGCAGGAAGCGGGGCGCCGTGCCATCTGGTGGCAGGGCCAGGTCGCCTCCCATGGGCACCCCCTTGCGGTAGCCGGTCCCGGCCAGGTTCGGACTCACGGCGTCATCGCTCTCGTAGTCCCATCCGCCAAAAAATCGCAGCGTGATTCGCGGCCCGGTCGTCGCATAGACCTCGCGCCGTTTCATGGCGGCAAAGATCGCCTCCCGCGTGTTTTCGGTGGCCCAGACCGCCGCATAGCCGGCAGAAGCGTAAATGGCCTGGGTCATCCGGCGGTAAGGGCTGGGCTCGATGGCGCCCATCTTGCCCCAGAAGTTGTCTTCGTCCGCGGTGGCGAGGCCCGTGTGGGAGTCCGTTGAGCCGATCATCCCGAACTTGTAAGGGTTGACCCCGAGTTCGGCGGCGATGCCGAGGCCCGTCTTGAGCCCGCTCCGAACGTAGGATCGCTTTGCCGCCTCCTCCGGTGGCAGCTCGGCCGCCAGGCCTTTCAAGGCGGAGAAATTGCCCCACGTTTCGTGCTCGGCGAACTCGTCGTCGGGAGAGATGGACGGCAGGGTCTCGCTATCGCCCTTGATCTGGGTCACTTCGACGATGGGCTCGATGGATGACCGGATCCTGGCGTAGTCGCGGGTCAGCGGTTCGCCGTCGTAGCTGACGGTCGCAAACGTGTTGCCGCGGCTGAGATTGCTGTTGTGGGGAATGGAGATGACATCGCTGCCGGTCTCCTCCCGGTAGCGCTCGAGGTGCGCCCACAGGTCCTCCGGGTTCGAACTGTCGTACGCGGAAAACGGCCGCCGCGACATGGTGTGTTCTGGCGCACCCGCGAACATGACGTTGCGGTGCAGCATGGCGGGAGAGCCGCTGCTGTATTCGTACCCGGCAAAAGTGGTGAACCTGCCGGGATCGTTGTGCTTCTCGGCGCTCTCGACGATGCTCCGCCACACGTCGAGCCTGAAGTCGTCGTCGATTCCGTAGTCGCCCCTTGGTGTCTTGGACTTGCCCAGCGTCTCGTTGCCGGCGGTGTACTCCTCGAGGCTCTTCGCCCCCAGGACATCGGACACCGCTGGCGTGCGGGAGAGCGTCTCGAACAAGCGCTGGCTATCCTCCGTTTTCAGCGCGTCGGGATCGCCCGTGGCGACACGCGGCGCGACACCGAGATTCTCGGCGTGATCGGACACCATGAGGAAGTCAAGTGGCCGGCGCAATCGCGCGTCGCCGCCGCCGGTGGCGCGAATGGTCTCCCCCTTGGCGAATCGATAGGCCTCGTCCGGCGACAACCGGGTGCCCATGCCGAATGCATCGCCCGAAAGGTACGTGTGCACATGGGTGTCGCCCCAATAGACGTTGTCGGGGTAGTCCTGCCTGACGGGTGGGGAGTAGAGCTCCGCAGCGTTTGCGACGGCTGCAAGTATAGAGATCAAGGCCAGGATGGGGCGCATCGTTCGGCTCCTTCTTCGGCAACTACGGGGGTCCGCACCGGATCCCAGACGCACCTTCTGCGAAAAAAAGCGCACCGGGGGCCGAAGCCCGCGGTGCGCTGTTGGTTGATTTCGGCGTGTCGGTTAAGAGGCCTTCTCTCTACTTATCTCAGTTGAGTTGCCACTTGACCTGAATGCCGATTTCCCTGGGTTCGACAATCGTGCCAAAGGGGCTGGCGATGCCTTCCCGGGGCGACCACATGTGCAGCGCGGCCTGGTCGAGCGCATTCTGCACATAGGCGGTAATGCCCAGCGAGGAATCGGCTGACCACCAGTTCGCCCTCAGGTCCCAACGGGTGTAGTCGGACACCGCGTACGCCTCCACGTTGCCGTGTTCCACGTACTTCTTGCTGCGATAGTTCATGATCGTCAGCAGTTCGAGCCTGCCCCTTTCCGCCATCGGTATTTCGTAGGCCAGCGTCAGGGACGTCTTGTGCCTGGGCGAGTTCGGCAACTGCTTGCCGTCGAACTCGATCTGGATGCCGGTTCCCCAGTAAGTGTGCACCTGCGGATTGCCATTGGCATCCGTGTACTCATGGAACTGCCACCCGGGAGCCGCGCCGGGGAGCCCGAAGGGGTAGATCGAGAGGTAGGGGCCAATGTTGGTATCCAGGAAGTTGTAGAACCCGCGCAGCGAGAGCTTGTCGCTAATCCTCCAGGCACCTTCAAGCTCGACACCGGCAATCGTGGTGCCTTCGATGGTGTTGGTCGACCGGGTGGTTGCGCCGCCCTGCGGATCAGCCGCGATTTCGTCTGCGGTCTTGAAGCGGCCGGCGACTACCCAGTACTTGGCGAAGTCCTGGTAGAAAGCCGTCGCGGACAACTGTACCGCTCTATCGAAGTACAGCCCCTTCGCGCCGATTTCGTAGTTGGTCACCTGCTCGGGTCCGAAGAAGAAGGGCGGTGCAGTCAGGCTCCAGCTCCCCTTGTTCCCACCGGGACGATAGCCGGTGGAGAGGCGTGCGTAGATCATGATATCGTCATTGGGACGATACTGCGCACCGACGTTCCAGGTCGTGTCGCTCCACGTCTCTTCGGCTTTGCCGGGAAAGATCTCGGCGTCGCGCACGTTGACCTGGACGAACGCAATCGCATCTTCGCAGGTGGAAGTGTGGTTGCAGGGCGAGAAGTCCACACCTGAACGACCGAAGACGTTGCCGTTGGACTGCTGGGCGATTCCCTTCACGTCGTTGTCGTGGCGTATACCCCCGAACAACGTCCAGGTCTCGTTCAGCATGTATTCGCCGTTGAAATAGACCCCGATGGACTCCTTTTCCATCGCTGCCATGAATGCACTATGTTGGCCATCCAGGTTCGCATGGAAGTTCCCGATGCCGGAGAACGCATAGTTCACGAGCCCCGGGTCGCCCGGACAGGCGAACACGGGTCTTAGTTGTGCGGAGCGAGCTTTCGCTTCGGGGTCGGTATAGACATCGCGAAACAGCCAGTTCTGACCGCCGCTCAAGCTGCCCCCCGGGCCATACAGGGAATCGATCACCGCCCGGCAGGCAGCCGAGCTGTCCGAATACATCCAGTCGTTGGTGGGAACGCCCCGGGTGCCCGAACCGAATTGCAGGCTCCTGTAGTTGTTCGGCTCCGTGCCTTCCATGGTGGTAACACCCAGCGTGAAATTGAACGGGCCTTCATATTGCGAGGTCAGCGTGACTTCATGGCTCGTCTGCTCGGATGTGAAGATGTAGTTGACTCGTTGGTCGTTGAACGTGCCGTTGCCGCCACCATCCAGGGCGCAGTATCGGCTGGTCTGGCCTGCCTGCAGCATACCGCCCAGCACCTTCGGGTGGTTCGGCGGGCAAATCCCTCCACCCTCGCGGGGTAGCTGGTCGCCGTCGTTCAGGTTGTCGTTGACGACATCGTGATAGCCGAACTTGTAGGTCACATCGAGGTTCTCGGTCAGGGCGAATATGGCCTCCACCGAGGCGTTTTCCGCAAAGCTGTCCTGGTGGATCGGTGCGTTGAACGCCACCTTCCACTGCAGCTCTTCCGGGTCGCAGATGATGCCGAACTCGTCGCGTGTGCCATCGTTGTTGATGTTCGAACAGTTGGCGACCGATGGCGCGGGGTCGGCACCGTAGAATGGATTCCTTTGCGGTACCAACTCCCCGGTGAGCCGGTCCGTCCAAATAACGGGATTGCCGTTGCGGTCGAGAAGGAACTCGTTGACCGAGTCGCGGGCGCCCAATGGCAATGAAGCCCAGGGCGTGCCCGTGTCCGTCTGGTGGGAGTACCGGGCGGTAATGTCCCAGCGGTCGTTCTTCCAGCGCAGGCGCGGTGTGATAAGCCGCTGATCGGGTATCCCGGCATCGCGGGCTTCGGCGCCTTCGTAAACGTTTTCGATCATCCCGTCGCCGGTATAGGAACTGACGCCGAGACGATAGCTGAACCCGGAATCCGCAATGGGTCCGCCGAAAGCGACCTGCAGCCGCTGCGTCGAGATATCGGTAATCTCCGCGTTCAGGCGCATGTCGAAGGTGTCCGTCGGTTTCCGCGACCACAAGCTGATGGAGCCGGCGATCGCCGCCTTGCCACCGGTCGTGCCCTGCGGTCCCCGGGCCACTTCAACCCGCTCCATGTCGAACATGCTGTCGGTCGAGTAGCTCTGGTCCGTATATACGCCATCCACGTAGAAGGCGACGGAGGTGTCCTGGTTGAAGTTGACTGCACGGTCGTTACCCACACCGCGCATGTCGTAGTGACCGTCCTCGTTCTTCCCGGCACCCTGGCTGCGGTTGCCTTTCTGGAGACCGGGGACAAGCACTTCGAGGTCATCGGCGTTCTGCACGCCCAGTCTCTCGAGGATCAGGTCGTTGAAGCCGGTCACCGTCATGGCCCGGTCGAGAACGTTGGTTTCGCCGCGTTCGCCGGTGACGAGGATCTCTTCGATGTACTCGATGATGTCGTCGTCTTCGGCTTCAGTACCGGCGTCTGTGTCGTCGGCCGAGTAGGCGGGCAGTCCGAAAAGGGCCAGTGCCGTACCCAGCGACGCTATAGATGCAAGTTTCATGAATCTCTCCATGTGTTTCTCCATTTGCATGCCACTCCCCACCCAAAGCCGCCGCCGAAGGGTCTTGCCGCCGTGCAACGGCGCCAATCGCCAGGGCAGGCGTCGGTCGAGCGATCAAGCGCGACCCTGCCAGCGTGAGCCTTGTACAAGGATCATGCCTACACCCAATGGGAATCTCGCGCAATACCCCCAGGTGGGGATTCCCCCATAAAAGGCCGCGTGGCGCAGTTCGGAAAGGTGGTCGTTGTGCCCGCCCCAGTGTGGGTGCACGATAGGGGCAACGCCCCTGGTCCAAGGAGGAACCGAGGATGATCCTCAATACCACGTATGGCCTGATCCTTTGCGCGGCGATCGTCTCGCTATGCGGCTGCTCCGCAGCGTTCTACGGCGCCACCGAGCGCAGCACCAGTTCCAGCCTGGTGGACTACCTCTACCCCGGGGGTCAACGCCCGGTCGTCGATCCCGAGACCACCCCCCGCCTTGAACTGCCGTTGCGGGTGGGCATCGCCTTCGTCCCGACATCCAGGCGCTCCTGGGGAGGAAGTCTGCAGCCCACGGAAGCCAGAAAGGTAGAGTTGCTGGAGAAGGTAAAAGCCGCGTTCGAGGGGGTCGACTACGTCGAAGACATCCAGGTCATTCCGTCGAACTACCTGGGCGGCGGAGGCGGCTTCCGGGCGCTTGAACAGACCAGCCGGCTGTATGACCTCGATGTATTCGCCCTCGTCTCTTGGGACCAGGTCGTGAACACGGAGGACACGCCGCTCTCCGTCCTCTACTGGACGATCATTGGCAGCTACGTGATTCCCGCGTCCAGGAACAGCGTGAGCACCATGCTCGATACGGCGGTATTCGACATCCGAACGCGCAAACTCCTGTTGCGGGCACCCGGCTACGACCACGCCAGCCGGCAGACGACCGCGATCGGTTCGGAAAGCGGCCAGAAGCAGATCAGCGACGCGAGCTTCGAGAGCGCGGTCGCGAAAATGTCCGAGAACCTCGAAACGGAAATCGATGCGTTCGGGGAACGGGTCAAGGCGGACAAGTCGGTCCAGATCGCCTATTCGAGGGACTACAGCGGTTCGTCCGTGCCGCTGTTCCTGCTCTGCACGCTCGCACTGGCGGCGGTGTGTGCGCCTCGGGGGGCCCGGCGGAGGAACCGCACAGGCTGACCGGTCGTGGAGACCCGCGCCTGCCGGCGGTCGGGGCTGGGCGTTCGTTCGGCGCGCTTCCTGGTGGGGACAGCCACGGCGGCCGCCGGGTTCCTGGTCGCCTCGCCCTGGCTGGACGCCCTGGCATTCGACCGGAGCCTCGTCCTCACGGGCGAATACTGGCGGCTCGGGACCTCGCACCTGACCCACCTCGACACCAGGCACGCGCTGATGAACGCTGCGGGCACCGGCCTGGTGGCGGCCGTCCTGCTCGAGTACTTGCGGCCCGGAACAGTACTTTGGGGCGCGTTGGCCATCGCCGCGGCCATCAGCGCTACGAGCGTTCTACTTTCCGTCGAGTCAAGCTATGCCGGGTTTTCCGGCGTATTGCATGGTCTCGCCGCATTGGCCGCAGTCGTGCTCGCCAAACGCGCGCCGTGGCTCGCTGCTACGGTCGGCGTGGTTCTCATCGCGGGCGTACTGACGGCGTTGGCCGGCTGGAGCCGTCCCTGGATGGCGAGTGTCGCGATTCACACCCACGTATGTGGCATCGGAGCCGGTGCCGCTATCGGGTTCTGGCTCCGGCGCGCACGATGACCCTTCCCGCGGTCATGCGTTGGCAACGACTGCCTGGTGTACCTTCAACGTCCGCTCCGCCAGTTCGGTCATGCTGATTTCCTGAAACCCGATCACGTTGGGCCTGATCGTGTCGTTGAGCGGTGCGACCAGGCTGGAATCCAGCGCCGTCGAGCCACTGGCCGCGCCCACGATGGAACCACAGGTCGCACCGTTGCAGTCCGTGTCCCAGCCGCCTTCCACCGAACGGCAGACAGACTGGTGGAAGTCCATCCGACCGAAGATCATGGAGCCGATCACGACCAGGGCATTGTTGACCGTGTGCACGCCGCTCAGGTCACCGTAGTGCGCCTCGACCCAGTCCATGTAGGCGTGAAAATCCTCGCAGTCCGGCACGTGCGCCAATGCGGCCCGGCAGGCCTCGGCCAGCCGGCAGTTCCGCGGGATCTCCGACAGGCCGATGTCGATCAACTCAAAGGGGTCGCTGACGACAAACGCCGCCGCCATGATGGCAGCGAACATCATTTCGCCGTAGATGCCGTTGGCCCGGTGCGTCCAGCAGGCATCCCGGAACGCGAACTCCGCCGCCAGTTCGGGATTGCCCGCGCAGGCATAGCCCCAGCCGTCGGCGCGAATCTGGGCGCCGATCCATTCCCGGTAGGGATTCCGGTTGATGCTGGTGTACTCGGGCGTCACCCAGTCTGACGGCGCTGTCTTCGGAACCGCGTTGTTGTAGTTCATGATCGCCTGGGCCTCGGCGGTGCAGATCGCCGAGTACGGCAGGCTCCGGTTCCAGACGGTGGCCACATCGCGCCACTTGAAGCCGGGGCCGTGGTTTTCCAGGACGCGCAGGGCAACCAGGGTGTAGTGGATGTCGTCGTCCGGTTCCATGAAGGCGATGTTCTCGCGGTGGGACAGGGGACAGCCGATCTGCAGGCCGTCACCGGCGTCAACGCCACTGAAGTAATAGTCGAGCGGCCAGTGCTGCCGGTTCTCCAGGTACGTCCTGATGGCCTGTCGTCCACGCATGCCCTGACGTCCCATGATTCCCATGCCTTCCACCGGTTTGCCGAGCGCGCAGCCGACGGCGCGCCCGGTCCAGGCGCCGTGAAGCTTGTCCAGCAAGTCGGTCTCGGCAAGGCCGCCGAGTTGTCGCGGACCATCCGGACGTTCCCGGCGAATGCCTTCCAGGTCGTTGGGCTGGACATAGGCGAAATTCGGGTCCCCCGGCAGCCTGTCGAGCGCCTGGTAAAGAGTGTCCACGGCCTCGAAGTTCATCGCGTCTTTCTCGCGGTCCAGCGCGGCGACCTGTCGTTTCAGGTCTTCCGGTACGGGGTGGCCCTCGTAGTCCCGCTGGATCAGTTCCAGGCGAAGCAACGTCAGGGGGTTCGTCCATCCAGTGAAAATCATCGGGCAGCTCCTTTGCCTGTTGTCAGGGTAGCAGTGGGGAGATGGCACTAGCCGGCATGCAGAAAGCTCGAACGGAACTGAATGCCCCAATGCCCATCAACCAAGGTAGCGATCCAGAACGTATCGAAGCTGTGATACACCGAACCATCGGCTCGACAACGATCGTTTCGCAGCGCGATGTGGACCTTGTCGCTGCCGCTGTGAACCACTTCGAGGCTGGCCACAGCGGTGTGATGCCATCCTTCCGCGGCAAGCATCGACTCGCCACGCTTGGAAAGCTCAACAAAGACTTCGGCGCTTTCGATCCTGGTGAACCTGCCATTGGCCAGCCGGATGTGCGGATAGTTCAGCGTCTCGGCGTGACGTTCGTGGTCCTGCGCGTTGAATGTCTCGGTGAACGCGTGCACGACGGCGATGGCCGCCTTCTCGGAATCCTGATTCATGGCTTAGGCACTGGCGGCAGTTTGAACCCTGGTCCTGGCGCTCACGACGGCACGAACCGTTCGCGCCGGTCTCAATTCTTCGTGAGGTACGGCGACAGGGTTTCGCCCTCGACCGTGACCCGGTGCATCAGGCGGCGCTCACCGGGGTAGTCGTTGAGCGCATGGTGCCAGGTGGCGCGATTGTCCCAGAACGCGACGCTGCCCGCCTCCCATCGGAACCGGCAGGTGTGATCTTCCCGCGCAGCGACGTCATAGAGGTATTCGAGTAGCGGACGCGACTCGTCTTCCGTCCAGCCGGCAATGCGGCGGGTGAACGCGGGGTTCACGTAAAGCGCCGGCCTGCCGGTGCGCGGGTGACGAATCACCACCGGATGCACGGCGTCCTGCGTGGCTTGACCGGCGTTGTGAAAGCGGTCGTCGTCTTGCTTGGCGTACGCGCCCTTGCCGAAGACGTGGCGGCTCGAATGCACGGCGCGCAATCCTTCCAGGGTTCGCCTGAGGCCCGGGGAAAGCGCCCCGTACGCCTTGTACATGCTCGCGAACATGGTATCGCCACCGGCATTCGGCACCTCGAGCGCGAACAGCATCGAACCGAGCGCCGGCGCCTGGTCGTAGGAGTGGTCGGTATGCCAACCGCCGCCGATGTTGTATTGGTGGTGCGGCTCCTTGAGCACCATGGCGACCTCGGGATGCCCCGGCACGGGCGTGAAGAAACGATTGACGTTGATCGGGCCGAAGCGCCGCGCCGCCGCCAACTGGTCATCGGGGGTCAGCGTCTGGCCGCGGAGAAACACCACGCCGTATGCCGCCTGCGCATCGGCGATGGCCTCCACCTCTTTGTCGGACATGGACTGCAGGTCAATCCCGCCGATCTCCGCGCCGCAGTCGTTGTCGAAGGGTCTGACTTCCATTTCCGCGAGTCCCGTTGCCTGCGCCTTACCAGGGAAGGCGCGAAGCATAACCCAGACAGGTGTCACCTTTGCCCTAGGAGCCCTCAGCCGGGGAATGTTCCCCGACCGCTGACGCGTAAGGAAGTGC
>JAPOYI010000249.1 GCA_026706665.1 Gammaproteobacteria bacterium
GTAATCACGGGTTCCCTGCGCGTCAGCGCAGCGAACCCGCTGTGAGAACTCCTAGGAGCCCTCAGCCGGGGAATGTTCCCCGACCGCTGACGCGTAAGGAAGTGCCGGCGTTTCCCCCGTCGCCGGAGGCGTACTTCCATGCAAGCCTGCGCCATGGGACGCTTCGCGACCGCGCGCCGCGCGCGAAAGCCGGCAAGCGAGAGTTGGCGAACAGCGACCGACCCGTTTCGACGGACGCGGGTCGATACGCTCGGTCCCGCGGTTATAACCCATGGTCATGAAGGAGCTTGTTTTCATGGCGATTCGGTTGATTGGGCCTGCCTTCAGGCCGCCCGCAGTCCCCGCAGCCGCCTGATGTTCAACGCCAGACAGACCAGGTCCCATTCGCCCCGCACCTTGTCCAGGCCGCGCACGCTGAAGCGGCGGAAGCCGAGCGCCTCCTTTATCCACCCGTTCGGCGCCTCCGACAGCCACTTGCGCTCGGCGTATCGCGCCCGCCCCGCCGCCGTCGCCAGCTTCGCCGCCATGCGCGCCTTCGCCGGGTGCTTCTCCGCGTCCGCCGACACGTCGCTCCGGCCCTCACGGCCCAGCGCCACATGACCGTCCACCCCGCGATCCTCCAGCGCCGCGAGATCCGCCTCGTTGCAGTAGCCCGCGTCCGCGAGCACCGTCTTCGGGCGCTCTCCGCGGGCCGCCTCCACCTCGTCGACCAGCGGCACCATGTGCCCTTGGTCGGAGGCGTCCGAAGACACCTCCGTCGCGACGATCACCTGGTTCTTCCCCTCCACCGCCAGCTGCGCGTTGTAGCACTGCTGGAAGCCCTCCCCCGAGGTCTTCATGATCCGGCTCTCCGGATCCGTGAAGTTGTCCTGCGCCTTCTCCTCCGGCTCGCCGTGGGCGCGCTTGTGCGGCCGACCCCCCTTCGACGACGCGCGCCGCAAGCTGAAGTCCATCTATCCAAAAATTGAACTGTGACGGAACACTAGGGCGATTCGCCTACGCCACAGAGCAGCAGAATCCCGCACCCCAGAGCGTCAAGCGCCGCTATTCAAGAGACCGGAGGCTGCCCACAATGTCCCTATGACGCGACCCAGATGCGATTTGATCGACCGCGAAAACGGCGGCTTCTATCACCTCTACGACCGCTGCGTACGCCAAGCGTGGCTTTGCGGCGAAGACCCTTACACGGGCAAGAACTATGACCACCGTCGAGAGTGGATCGAACATCGGATGCTATTCCTTACCGAGATCTTTCCAGTCGACATCTACGCCTACGCTGTCATGTCAAATCACTACCACATGGTCGTCAACTACTGCCCCGCCCGCGCCTGTGAATGGTCCGACGCCGAGGTCGCGCGGCGCTGGTCGCGTGTATTCGGTCCCCGATCAGAAGATCCAGGTATACGCGCCGTCTACGAGGCGGCTTTGCTAGCAGATTCAATCCGCCTCGCCGAGATCAGACAACGTCTAGGCGATCTGTCCTGGTACATGAGGTGCCTGAACGAACACATCGCGCGACGCGCCAACGCCGAGGAGGATCGCACGGGACGTTTCTGGGATGGCCGCTTCGAGTCACGCCCGCTCGCGGACGCACAGGCCATTCATGCATGCATGGTCTACAACGATCTGAACCCGTTGCGAGCAGGAATGGTGGACACGCTCGATGCACCCCAGAGGACCTCCTTGCGGCGGCGGCTGGAAGAGTTGGAGGGGACACCATCACGGCTAGGAGAGCCACTCAGTCCGCTGCAACTTGAGGCCAGTTCAGGACGTGTGCTAACGGCCGGAGAGCCCGCATTGGAGACGCCCCTGTCAGCCTACCTAACGCAGGTCCAATGGACGGCGTCCCGGTGTCAAGGTGAGCGCACGGGAACCGATCCACCGATGACCTGGCGCGGTAGTGAGACCTGGCTAAAGGCTTTCGCCGCGCAGCGCCGACGGGGCTGGCGCAGGGGAGGAATACCAGCCTGGCTCGTCGCCATCGCCTGAGCCCTCCCAAACGCACTACTGCGAAATTGGCCATGCGCGCGCCGACGGCGCCAGCCAGGCGGCCACGGCGCGGGAGCTGGGCGTCAGCCGGCCGGTGGTCGTCAAGTGGGAGCGCCGCTTCCGCGAGGCGGGACTGGCGGGCCTGGCGGACGCCAAGGGCCGCGGCCGCAAGCCGGCCATCGCCCCGGAGGTGCGCGAGCGGATCATCGTCGGCGCGACGCGTCCGCCGCCGAACCGGGGCCGCTGGTCGGCGCACAGCATGGCGGCGGCGACGGGCGTGTCGAAGGCGGCTGTGGAGCGCCAACGACATCAAGCCGCATGTGACGCGGACGTTCAAGCTGTCCAACGACAAGCACTTCGACAGGAAGTTCTGGGACGTGGTCGGCCTGTACCTGAAGCCGCCGGACCGCGCGCTGGTGCTGTGCTGCGACGAGAAGAGCCAATGCCAGCCGCGAGAGTCCGTGCTTGGCGAAGATGTGCTTCACGTGCGAGCGGATAGTGCTTTCCCTGCGGCGTGTCGCCGCAGCGATCTCGCGCACGTTCATGCCCCCGGCCAGCAGCACCGCCACTTGGCCCTCCATGGGCGTGAGGCCGAGGGAGGCCGCGGCCACGTCAGGATCGATTCCGACCTTGCCTGCAGGGTCGACAACCAGCACCAACGCCGCCACCGGCCACATCCGGGAGTCCGTCTCGCGCGATCTGACCGGGTTGATGTGCAGTGCCAATGGCGGCAGAGCGCCGGCGCGCCTCACCAACATCGAGCCGCCGGCACCCAAAGCGCCGAACGGCGGTAGTGCCCGGTTGAGAAGTCTCTGCAGGTGGTCGTCGTCGTGCGTGGTGCTGGCGAACAGGAAACCGCCCCTGTCCAGCAGGCCATCGCCGATCTTGAGTAGATCCCGGACACCGTCGCAACCATGATCCGCCCGCGCGCGTCGAGCCGCAGAACGCCCACCCCGGTCGCCTCGAGCATGGTTCCCATGGTGACGCCCAGGGCAGCGGCATTCGGCAGTACTTGCTGGACGCTCACGGTGTGACGGATGTGCGGCAGGAGACGCTGGATGGTGTCGAGTTGCGTCGACGACCAGTCGTTCCCGACGACCGGGTCGTGGATGAACCAGACGATGCGGGAGTCTTCCGGTGCGTCCATGCGGACATTGATGGCATTTCCCGCACGCACGTTCTTTCGAATCGCGTGGTAAGCCTCCGACGTCTTCAGTTCCTGCTCGGTGTAGAGGTCGTTGTTTGTTGTGGAACAGTTGACCGTCGAGGAGAGTTCGCACCGGGGAACCCGTTCATCTAGGAGTTCTCACAGCGGGTTCGCTGCGCTGACGCGCAGGGAACCCGTGATTAC
>JAPOYI010000123.1 GCA_026706665.1 Gammaproteobacteria bacterium
AGGAGCCTTCAGCCGGGGGAGTGTCCCCGACCGCTGACGCGCAAGGAAGTGCTGACATTTCCCCCGTCGCCGGAGGCGTACTTCCATGCAAGGAGCCTTCAGCCGGGGGAGTGTCCCCGACCGCTGACGCGCAAGGAAGTGCTGACATTTCCCCCGTCGCCGGAGGCGTACTTCCATGCAAGCCTTCAGCCGGGGGCAATTCCCCGACCGCTGACGCGTAGGGAATCGCCCGGCATTTCCCCCGTTGGGGGAGGCGTGCTTCCAAATGCAAGAGGGGAGGCAGGTCGTGATTGGTGACGCGTATCTCGCGATCGTCGCCTACATCGAGCAGGGCGGCAACGTCCTGTACCTGATCGCCATCGTCACGTTCCTGATGTGGACGCTCCTGATCGAACGGTTCTGGTACTTTCAGACCGAGCACAAGCGGGTCATCCTCGACGCGTCGGATGCTTGGGAAGCACGTCCGGAACGCCGGTCCTGGAGTGCGCGCGAAATTCGCGCGGCCATTATTTCCCAGACCTCGGCCCGCATCACGGGTTCGCTGCCGATCATCCAGACCTGCGTGGCGCTGTGTCCGCTGCTGGGTCTGCTCGGCACCGTAACCGGCATGATCACCGTGTTCGACGCCATGGCGACGCAAGGCGGCAACGCCCGCTCGATGGCGGCGGGGGTGTCCATGGCCACGATCCCCACGATGTCGGGCATGATCGCCTCCCTGTCGGGCCTCATGGCAAGCACGGTGGTGCGGCGAAGGATCGAATACGAGATCGAGGCCTTCGAGCAGCACCTGACAATGGACCATTGAACGGCGGGGGGACTATCGCCATCGCAACCTGGCAGGGCAAACGAGGGAGTAACCGGTGAGAAAGATCCGAACCCACGCCCGGTCCGACGACGACTCGGACCTGAACCTGACGCCCATGCTGGACGTCGTGTTCATCATGCTGATTTTCTTCATCGTTACGGCGACCTTCATCAAGCAGGCAGGAATCGACGTGTTCCGGCCCGATGCCCTGATGTCCGACCAGAAGCCCACTGTGAGCGTGCTGGTTGCCATCAGCGAGTCCGGCGAGATCTGGATCGACAAGAAACAGGTGGATGCGGCCGCAGTGGCCGCTCACATCGAACGCCTCCATATCGAGAACCCCAAGGGGGGCCTCGTCATCCAGGCCGATCGAGACGCCAAGTACGAGGTACTGAAGGCCGTGCTCGATGCGGCACGCGCCGTTAATCTGAATGAAGTGGCCATAGCCACGGAGCAGTAGCAAGCACTAGAGCAATCACTAGAGAGAAGAGCCGGAAATACCATGAAGGAGGAGTCCGCATGATCACGCGTTATGTCGTTGGCGTGGCGGCCGGGTTGGTTGTCACTTTCCTGTTGTTCCTTCTCATGCAGGCCCTGATCAAGAGCGACAGGAGCCCGTTCTCGGATCCCGGCAGAGGCCAGCTTCTCGACTTCGTTCGATTGCAGGAAGACCAGGAACTCATCACCAAGAAGCGCAAGCCCAAGCCGCCGCCACCTCCCGACGAGCCGCCGCCGGACATGCCGAAACCAGACTTCGATTCCACGGTGAGCCAGGGGGTCGAGATCGGTTCGGTGAATGTCCAGGTGGACCACAACCTCTCCGGAACCGGCGGATTCACAGCGGACGGCGAGTACCTGCCGATCGTAAAGGTGGCGCCCATATACCCCCGGCGGGCCCAGACGCGCGGCATAGAGGGGTACGTGTTGCTCGAGTTCATCGTGACCACCACGGGGGCGGTGCGCGAACCGGTGGTGATAGACGCCAAGCCACCCGGGATCTTCGATCGAGCCGCAATTCAGGCTGCCTTGAAATTCAAGTACAAGCCCAAGGTCGTTAACGGAGAACCAGTCGAGGTCGCGGGAGTGCGCAACCTCATCAAGTTCGAACTCGAAGACGGATAGGAGGCGAGAATGCGTTTCAGACCTGTCGCCAGGACATTGTTCGCGGGATTTGTCCTCGCCGCGTTTTCGGGGCTGTCGGGGCAACTGGGTTCCCAAATGGGTCTTCTCGGTGCCGGCGGCGAAGCGGCGTTCGCTGCCGATGAGAAAAGAAAGCAGACGCGCCGCGTCCCGACGATGAGCGAATCGACTTACAAGAAGCTGGCCGAGGCGCAGGAGCTCATCGATGCCGAGGACTATGTGGGCGCCCTCAATACCCTGGACGGCATGCTGAACCGGTCCCGGCGCTACAACGGCAATGAGCTCGGCGCCATACACAACATGATGGCGTTCGTTCACTACAACATGGAACGATACGATCTCGCCATCGAGGCCTACGAGCTGGTGATCGCGCAGGGGGACCAGATCACCGAGGGACTGGAAACCACGGTCATCTACAGCCTGGCTCAGCTGCATTACACGGAAGAGAACTTCAACGAAGCGCTGCGCTACATGCGGCTGTGGCTCTCCCAGGCGCAAAACCCGAGCCCCGAGCCACATATCTTCATGGCCCAGGTCTACTACCGGATGAACGACTATCCCGAGGCGATTGTCCAGGTGGAGACAGCCATCGGTATCGCGCAGGAAAGAGGCACGGAGGTCAAGGAAACCTGGTGGGGACTGCTCAAGTATCTCTACTTCGAACAGGATAACTGGGCAAAGGTGATCGATATCCTGGAGATCCTGGTGCGTGACTTCTCGAAACGCGACTACTGGGTACAGCTCGCGCAGGTGTACGGCCAGGAAGGCCATGAGGACAAGCAGGTATACACCTACGAAGCCGCCCACGCCCTGGGTTTTCTGGACCGCGAAACTGACATGCGCAACTACGCGGGTCTCCTGATGCAGAGCACCGTGCCTTACCGCGCGTCGAAGTGGCTGCAGCAGGCCATCGACGACGGCATCGTGGAAGACACGTCCAAGAACCTCCAATCGCTCGGTCAGGCCTATCAGCTTGCACAGGACGTCGACGAGGCGATCGAGGTTTTCGAGAAGGCCGGCACCAAGTCGGACGACGGTGAGATTTACGCGCGGCTGGCAATGCTGTATCTCGAAAAGGACGAACATGGCAAGTGCACCGAGGCCGCGGACAGCGCACTCACGAAAGGCGGCTTGAGGAAACCGTACAGCACGGAAGTCATCCAGGGGATGTGCCTTTTCAATCGGGACCGGCTGACCCAGGCGCGCAGGACTTTCGTCGAGGCGAGAACAGGCGCGCGTGTCGCCAAGGACCGTGCCGTCGAAAGAATGTGTTCGCGCTGGATTGCCCACATCGACAACGAGAAGAAGCGCAGGGACGCACTCGCCGCGGCGGACTAGTGTTCCGTCAAGCCCAGATATGCGAGTGTAGCTGCGAGGGATTTTTGGTT
>JAPOYI010000021.1 GCA_026706665.1 Gammaproteobacteria bacterium
GACGACGAAGCTCTACGACCGGACGGCGGACGCGGTCTCGCTCGACGAGATCGAGAGCATCGTGATCTAAGAGGTCCCGGCTCAGCGCCCACGGAACCCGATCCATCACGCGGTAGGATGAGAGGGTTATGACCGCTGATACGAAGCGGGCTCGTCGACAGCCGTCGCCGAGGGCGGACGTGCGTCGATGAGGCGATCGAGGCAGGCAACGCCGTCGACCTCGGACCGGAGGGCTTGACCCGTGGTCGGTCGGCGCTCCCGTCGCCTCGACGGTCGCACACGACTACGAGCGCCTCCGAGAAGCTGGTCGGGAAGGGGGAGACGTCGGGAATGAGCGAAGCGCTGCTGCCGGGCCGCTGGCGGCCAGGTAGAGTTGCCCGTGGTGGCGCCGGCCCGCGGTCGCGTTGCCCGCGATGCTCGTCGACGCCGAGCCCGTGGGCCGTCGAGCGCGAACGGACGAACGCGCGCGGGCCGCTCCACGTCGCCGCCCTGCATTCGTGATAGAGTGCTCGCCACCGCGAAAATGCTGACGCAGAAAACACTGTCGGAGACGCTGGACATGCTGACCACTCTTCTGGGTGGCGCGATAGAGATCCTAACTGGCAACCTTAAGACGGCCAAGCTCTTCTGCCTATTCTTCACGTTGGCTATAGTTGTCGTAGTCTTTTTCGTGAGTCAACAGGAGTCATTAAACACGGTTCTTAAGACGATTGCGTCCTTGGCTCCTGTGTCCCTGGCCTATTGGCCAGTGAGCGACGTTCGTTCGATTGCCAGAGACAAGAAAGCTCTGACGTTATTGCATGCCTGTTGCCAGAACAGCGGCGATTTGCCCAACTACCAATTGAAGGTCCTCATTGCCCGTGTCACCAATGCGCTCGATGCTTTCTTTAATAGGAGAAGCCAATGACGCGCCTACCCACCGACGACGAAGGCATATCGCGCCTGCGCGACGAAACGCTCTTAGAGCGTCTCCGTGAGTTGGAGGCACAAACCCGCGAGTTGAAGACACGAGCCCGCCGCTCACAGATGGCTAGGAACGTTGCCCTTACTTTTCTACTGGCCGTGCTGACGAGCGGTATCTTTTACGTCGCTAGGCTATTCGAGAGTTCCGTTGATCGGGCCGCCATGTTGCGCATCGGCTCCGAGGCAGTCGCTGCCACTGCGTCGATCAAAAAGGAGGGGGCTGCAGCGACTACCGACGTAGCGCAACCGGAAGCGGCTGACGCTGCGGCTGTTGCGATTGGTTCCGAACTAGACAGCTTCGTGCGTCTCTTCGGGGCAGAGGAAGAGTTTCGGGAGCTCTCCGCAGCCGCCGAAGACTGGGGTGCGTTCGTTGCTTCGCGGAATACGCGCGGCGACTTTATCCTCGCAATGGCAACACTGCGGGCGCTAGGCCTAGTGGAGTTCTCAGATGACGACTTCAACAGCGCGCGACTCACGGAGCGTGGAAGAGAACTAGCTCTGGCTCTGAGGCAGGAATTGGACGCTGGGAGCTTCGTGCCGGAGCGGCGGCCTCTAGCGGTCCCGGGCGTCGAGAGGACCGAATTGACGGTGGGTAATGAGGGGATCGAGAATAGCCTCGGTGAGACCGCGGAGAACTGGTACATATTCACAATCCGCGATCCGGGCTCGTACGTTATTGGAACTAGAAGAGTCGGAACCGAACTGGTTGACACCGTCATTCGTCTATTTGATGCTCAGTCTGAAGAAGAGGTCGGTTACGATGACGATAGTGGCGAAGGAACGTACTCGATGCTTCGGGAATACCTCGGACAGGGCGACTACATCTTAGGCGTGACGAGCTACTCTGGGGGAGCCGGTGACTATCGGGTGTCAGTGGCGGACGACGCCACGGCCTTGGCGCGGCAACGCGGAGACCGTGAGCGCTTGCTAGGTAGTGCGCTGGAACTGCGACCAAACGGCGGGGCGCAGACAGGGGACTTTGAGGAACAACGAGATGTGTGGTATAGACTGCATATTGCAGACGCAGGCACGTATAGCATAGGAACGGCTGCAACAGAGCAAGAGGCAAGTGTCGATACTATCGTGCGACTGTACCGCGATGACGGCGAGACGGTGATTGGCGTCGACGATGATAGCGGGGAGGGATATTATTCGGCGTTGCGCGAGGATTTGGTGGAAGGCACCTACTACGTGCGCGTGAGCAGTTTCTGGCGTGTGGGCGGGAGCTTTCGAATCATGGCATCGCGACTCTGACGAGGACGTGGGCCTCCGAGGGGAGGTGGCCGCGTCAGCCTTACCGGCGGCGCGTTGGGTACGCGGACTGGGTAATCCCACACGCCGCGCTCTCGACGCGGATTATGTCGCCGTGCGCAGCGAGATCAGGAATTGTGGGAAAGCAAGGCGCACTGGCTACAGCCGCCTTGTTTAGGTTTAGGCAGTCGCGGCCTCACTACCTGTAGGCGCAGGCGGATACGGTTAATATAGGGCGCGCTTATCGGACCCACGCGCGTTGCAGGTTGCGACCATAGGAACCCCCGCCGGTTCATCGTCGCTTGCGCTTTCGCCTTTTGCCCCGGCGCGGCGGCCGCCACTTACCGAGACCCCACTTCTTGAGGAGGTCGCCGAGAACCGGCTGCGCGCGCCTCCACAACCACCGCGCGACGTACGATCCCACTTGCAATGCGACCGCTCCGATGATCCGGTCCAGGAGCCACTCCCAGTCCCACCAATCGCGTAGCGAAAGCGTCCACGGCCGCGCGCTCTTTGGCACCGACGACGCGCCATCCAGCCATCCGATCAGCTCCAAGCCGATCACAACAACCACGAACCAACCGCCCAGGATCAGCAACTCCCGAGCCCATCGCTTCATCCGCCTTTCCCCTTTCCCCCGGAGCCGTCACGATCTCGACTCCCACTCACGGCGCGCCGCCGCGACCTCGTAGCCGGCCGCAATCCACGCCTTCAGCCGGTCACCCGGCGCGCCGACCTCGACGGCCAGCGCCCGGAGGCCAGAGACGCGCGCCGGTTCGCCGCCGCGTCCGCGTAGGCGTGGCAGCGCGTGCAAGTCACCGCGTCCGGCGGTCCCTCGACGGTTGCCACGTCGATCTGCCCGCAGAATCCAAGGCCCGGCCGCTCCCATTCCAGATGAATGAGCCCGCCGCTCATGACAGCTCCCCCCTTACTTACGCCTTCGGCACCCGCGCCAACAGCATAGCAGCATCGTTCTCAGGCCGCTGCCGGTGGCGGAGCCCGCCCGCCTAGCGCGGCTCTATCTCGGCGACTTTCAGGAGAACGCCTGGGCCTACCGGGTCTGGCAGGAGATCGACGGCCGCTCCGAAGGCGTGTT
>JAPOYI010000072.1 GCA_026706665.1 Gammaproteobacteria bacterium
GGTTACTCCCCGTCAGTCGGCGGCGTAGCTAGGGTTTCCTGTTGGGGTTTGCGACACGTGGCTTGTGGGGAGCGGTCTCGTACTCAGGGGCGCTGCCTTGAAGCCACTGGCCCAAGGCCCGCACCGTCACGTGACGCTCATCCCCTCGGAGCACACATTCCCACACAGTAGCGACGCGCCAACCGGCTGCAAGGAGTTGACGCCTGGAGCGGCGGTCGCGCGCGACATTGTCATTGAACTTCGCTTGCCAGAATTCCGGTCTTGTCGCTGGGGTGGTCGCAAACGAGCACCCTTCATGGCGGTGCCAGAAGCAGCCGTGAACGAAGCAAACGGTCCGGTGGCGACGAAGGACCAGGTCGGGGGTTTCAGGCAGACCGCGAACGTGGAGTCTGAAGCGGAACCCCTGTGCGTGAAGTGCGCGTCGAACGATCAGTTCGGGCTTGGTGTCCTTGGCCGCTATGCCCGACATCATCCTGGATCGAGTGGCCTTGTCGACGATGTCGGTCATAGGGTTGGCGATCCGCGTGTCCAAGTGCCTGAAGCCACGATTTCACGCGAGGTTGTGAGAGAGAGCAAGTGGCGGCGGCTGACGGAGGTTGGATCGCGTGGCCGTAATCATCGTTGGGGAGGATCCGGGCCGATGGCGTTGGGGACTGATCGGCGACTTGACGGTCAATCGCACTACTAGAAGACGATGAGGAAACCCGTTCCAGTAGTCGATCTGTTCTCAGGCCCTGGTGGCCTGGCGGAAGGATTCGCGGCGGTCCAAACGAAGGGCGGCAAAAGCCGCTACCGGATTGAACTGTCGATCGAGATGGATGAGGTCGCCCATCGCACGTTGCGACTGCGGGCGTTCCTGCGCAAGTTCCGGGCGTTTCCTGACGAGTACTACGAGTACGTGAACGGACTGCTGCCGAGCGAGCCGGATTGGGCGACGCTCTATCCGGAGGAATGGGAGGAGTCAGGCAACGAGACCCCGAGGGTTGAACTCGGCACCGCCGAGGCAACGAAGCTCTTGAAAAAGAGGATTGGCGCGATTCGCAGAGAGCACGGGTCCAGAACCGTGCTGCTTGGCGGACCACCGTGTCAATCCTACTCGGTCGCAGGCCGTGCCAGGAACGCGGGCAATCCGAACTACGACATCAAAGAGGACGAGCGGCTGTCGCTGTACAAGGAGTACGCGATCATACTTGGCAAGCTCCAACCATGGGTCGCCGTGATGGAGAACGTCAAGGGCATGCTTTCCGCACAGTACGAGGACAAGCCTGTATTCGACGACGTGATGGAGGCGCTGCAGAACGCGGGGGGAAGGAACCGATACCGGTTGTTGGCACTGGCACCAGCCACGGAAAGTCGCTCATGGAAGGACGGCCTGGAACCGAAGGATTTCCTGGTTCGGGCGGAAGAGCATGGCGTTCCGCAGCGAAGGCACCGGGTCTTCGTGATCTGCATACGAGCCGATGTGGCATCGGCGCTGCCGGAGAGGATGTTTCCGAAGCTGAAACCTCGGGAAGAACGTGTCGCTCTGAGCGACGTGGTCGGGGAAATGCCACAACTGCGAAGCAGGCTCAGTCGCGGAGACGATGGCGAAGCATGGCAAAGCGCGGTCGAAGACGCGTTCAATTTGGTGGGACAGCACTTGCCAGAGACCTCACAGACCAAGGAACGGAAGTTTCGGAGCGCGTTGAAGCTGGCACTGAAGTCGGCAAGTGGCGAGCCTCTCCCCTTCCGCGACCTCTCGACGACTGATGCGGCGGGTGTAGCCGACTCCTGCCCAGAGAGCCTCCGGGAGTGGTTCTTCGATGAGAATCTGACGAGGTTGCCGAACAACGAAACCAGGGGCCACATTTGCGAGGACATCGGGCGGTATCTGTACGCAGCGGCCTTCGCACGGACCTTCGGAAGATCGCCGCGTGCCGAGGATTTCCCGAGTGAACTCGCACCGGAGCACGCCAACTGGAAGTCCGGCAAGTTCGCCGACCGTTTTCGCGTGCAACTGGCCGACAAGCCGTCGCGGCTCGGGCTCGACCCCGGTGAAGGCTGGGGCAGCACGGGCCGGCAGCCGGTCAGGACCGCTTTGTCCCCATGCTCCGCGCCTTCGGCGATCCGGTCGAGAATCTCTTCGAGTCCGGCTACGGCGAACCCCCGCTCCGAGAGCTTCCGTAGGTAGCCTTCCCTCGCATCTTCGAAGCGCCCCGCCAGGCGCTCGAGCCAATAGCGCGTCGTGCGGGACTCCGTCACGGCGGTCTCGGCCAGCGCCGAGTTCAACGGCTCGCAGTCGGAGGGACTCTCGTCCAGAAGCATCAGATCGTGCTGGTCCGTATCCACGCGACCCTGCATGGACAGTTCCATCGAGGTAGCGCCCGCGAGCGCGCACGCCATCGACCAAGGTCGAACCGGCCGGAGATCGCCCGTATCGCCGTCCACCAGCAGCAGGAGTATCTCTTCGCCCAAGGTCAGGTGGGTCACGGCCTCGCGTACCCGAAGAAGCCCGCGCGGCACCGGACCGCGGCACAGTCCGCGCCAAAAGCCACCTTGCTTGCCTGTCGCCGAGACACGGATGCTCCTTCACGCGGTGCCGAACAACATGCCGCCCCCTGAAACGGGTTCCGGGCATGCACGCGCCGCACCATAGGGAGGCCTTGCCCGATCCGCATCCCCAATACTAGGGTCTCCTGCGGCCCCCTCCCAACGGGGAGGAATCGGACGGGATTTCCCCGCCAGACGCCGCTGCGCAGAGTCGGCGTGGTGCCCAAGGACAGGTCGAGGGCGGCGCTACCAACCGTCAACTCCGAGCGATTGCCCCTGCCCCGCAATTCTTCTAACGTCCCGACTCTTCAAGTCGCAATACGCGTAAACACGCCATGCTGTTGAACAGAGCAACACGACTCGGCCCAGTTTTCCTGATTGCCGTCTTCGCTTGCGGTCCCGATGCGATCGTTCTCGAGGACCTGGAGTTCAAGCACGGCATCGCCTTCTTCCAGGACCTCAAATATCCCGCTGACTTCACCCACTTCGACTATCTGAATCCCGACGCTCCCAAGGGCGGCAAGCTGGTCCTGGCCACGCCGCTTTCGTTCAACACGCTTGCGCCCATGCCACAGGGTCAGACCGGCGCTCCGTCCGGTTACAATTTTCGCGGCGACACGCTCATCGTGCGCAGCGGGGACGAGATCACCGCGTTCTACGGCAGGCTTGCGGACGGCATCGCGGTTACCGACGACGACAGGACGATCGTGTTCAGGATCCATCCCGAGGCAAGGTGGGATGACGGCATGCCGATCACCGCCCGTGATGTCGTGTTCACCTTCGAGACACACAAAGCCCAGTTGGGGGCCGGCTACTTCTTCCGCTTCATCGAGTCGATCGAGGCACTGGACGAACGCCATGTGGCGTTTCGCTTGATCGCGCCCCTGACGCACGATCACGTCACGCTGATCCAGTACATTCCCATCCTGCCGCGGCACTATTGGCGCGACCGGGACCTGACGGCCCACACCCTGGAGCCACCCGTCTCCAGCGGGCCTTATCGCATCAAGCAGGTGAAGGCGGGTCGCTTTATCGAGTACGAACGCAATCTGGACTATTGGGCCAGGGATCTTCCTCTCAACAGGGGTCGGTACAACTTCGATACGGTGCGCTACGAGGTGTACCGCGACGGCACTGTCGCAAGGGAGGCTTTCCGCAAGGGATTGATCGACATCCTGGACGAAAGCGATATTCGGTATTGGGTGAACGGCTACGAGGGCTCCGATCTCGAAAGCGGACGGATCAGGAAAATCCGCCGGGAATACGGCATATCGGTCGGTATCGGAATTGCGATCATCCTCAACAGCCAAGTGCCGAGATTGGCCGACAGGGGGGTTCGAAAGGCGCTTGCACTCGCACTGGACTACGAGTGGATCAACGAGAAGCTATACCACGGCGAGCGCACGCGGGCACTGAGTTATTGGCCCGAGACCATCCTGTCGGCCACCGGCTTGCCCAGTGAGGACGAGTTGGCCCTGCTGTCGCGCTTTCGGGACTCACTGCCCACCGCGCTCTTCGAGCGACCTTTCGACTACCCGGAGTCCGGAAGCCAGGCCGCGTTCAACGAGAACCTGCTGGAAGCGCGGAACCTGCTCGCCGCGTCCGGCTGGCGGTTTGACGACGGCGCACTGCGCGATGCCGGCGGGATACCGTTCACGCTCGAGTTGCTGACCCTGGATCCGGCCAACACGCGAATCCTGTTGCCCTGGTCCGCAGCGCTTGAGCGACTCGGCATCGAGGCGAGGGTCCGTCTCGTGGATTCCAGCCAATACACCAATCGTTTCCGTCGCCAGGAATACGACGGGTTCGTCCAGGACTACGGCATTCTGATGCCGCCGACGCTGGAGTTGCGTTCCCACTTCCACTCCACCTCGACAGCGAAGGAAGGCTCCCGCAACGTCACCGGCGTCAGCGATCCCGTGCTCGACTATCTCGTCGAAAGCGCGGAAGCGGCCGAAACCCTCGATCAGTTGATCGCGGCCTGCCGCGCCCTGGACCGCGTGTTGCTCTGGGACCACTACCTGATCCCGCTGTACGCGATCGATCAGCGTCGCACGCTGCATTGGGACAAGTTCGGACGCCCGCCCGAACCACTCTATCGGCCGGCCTACCCCGACGGCTGGTGGTACGACGAATCCAAGGCCGCCCGGCTCAACATCGAACGTTGAAGGTCTTCCTGATCTGCGCATTCAGCCAGCGTGTGGGATAACGATATACATCCGTGCCCGCAGCTACCCACAACTTCTCTGTTCCTGTTCCCCCCACTTCGTCAAGGAGTGACCGCGGACCGCCCGAAGCCTGATCCGCGAAAAACGCCGGGCTCGCCCGAGAACACGCGGTCCGCGTCGTGCTCGGCGCCGCCTCCTCCCACGGTGCTCCCCGGCCTTCCGGTGCAAATCGTTCTCCCGCGTCCGACAGATCAATTCGCGCCTCCCGGGATGAGATCGAATCAGTATCCTGCTCACTCGATGCCTGCCCTTGCCTACCGAATGCGACCCGCATCACCAGTACGGCCCGTCAAGTCCGGTCAGATTTCCAGTTCGACCGTGAGCCGCTCCAACACCTGATCGAAGCGGAACGCACCCCGATACAGTCGGCTGATCGGCGCGCCGCGGTTTTCTCCGCAACGCAAGCCCGCATTCAGGCTCTTCACTTCCCACATCCTGGGAAGGTCGACACCGCCAGACTGCCAACCATCGACAAACAAATCGACGCGGCCCGATGACGCGGAGGTCTTTCGTCCCCGCAAAGTCAGCACATGCCTCCCTGCCGGCACGGGTTCGCGGGTCCTGGCCGAATAGTGGCGGCCGCGGGCAAACACATAGACGTATTCAAGATAGCCGTCGCGCATCAACAGCTCATATCCCGCCATGCTGTCGCCGGAGGCGAGCAACACGCCGTTGGCCCGGCCCGTGGTCAATTCCACTTCCGCCGTAACCGTGTAGTCGTGGTGGAAGATGTCCGGGGCGTTGCGCCGGTCGATGCGGGTCGCCCCCGGGAAGAACACGTAGCGGGAGCGGGGACTCGGCGCAACATCGGCTTCGAGGGACAGCAGGTCGTCCTCCAGCGGAAGCACGTTGTTGCGCTCGGCTTCCCGGTACCAGAGGACAGTCATGTCCGCCACCCGCTGCGGAAACTCCGCTGCGCGATCATGGATTTCGGAAAAGTCGTCCGGTGCGTGATACAACGCCCAGTAGTCGTCTTCGAAATCCGTGCCAGCCCGGTGCTGTGTCACGGCTTTCCAACCATCGATCCAGATCGCGCGGTCGCCGGCTGTCTCGTAGAACTGGACCTGCTTTCGGGTTGGTGCATCCGGAGAGGCAAACGTGTAGGCGAAGCTGATGCCATCGACGGATTCGCCCGGGTCACCTGCCAGGCCGAGCAGCGTCGGCACGATGTCGGTGACGTGGTGATACTGCCCGCAGATCATGTCTTCGGGCAGTCCCCCGCCCGGCCAGTGGACGATCAAGGGGGCGCGGATTCCGCCCTCGTAGGTATCGCCCTTGTACAGCTTGAGCGGCGTGTTGCTGACCTGCGCCCACCCGGCCCCGTAGCTCGGCTGGCTCTGGTCGCTACCCACCAGGTCGATGTTGGCAATCAGTTCCTCGATGGGTTCCGGTTCGATGTAGACGGCGCGGTGCACATCCAGCCGGCCGGCCGGAGGCCCCCAGGAGCCGGCGCCGTTGTCCGACAGCACCATCACCACGGTATCTTCGAGGCACCCGGCCCGTTCGAGAAAACTGACCAGGCGTCGCAATTGATCGTCCGTGTGGTGAAGGAAGCCCGCAAAGGCCTCCTGGGTTCGGGCGCCGAAACGCCGCTCATCGTCCGAAATGTCATCCCAGGCGGGAACGCCCGGGTTGCGCGGCGCCAGTTCTGCGTCTTCAGGCGCGATTCCGATCGCCCGCTGGCGCGCGAATCGTTTCGCCCGCACCGCGTCCCACCCGGCGTCGTAGCCGCCGCGATGCCGCGCCATGTAGTCGGGGGGGACGTGATAAGGGAAATGACAGGCGCCGAACGACAGGTACAGAAAGAATGGCACATCGGCGGCGGCAACGACGTGGTTCCTGATGAAATCGATGGACTGATCGACCAGGTCCTCCGTCAGGTGATAACCGCCCGTCTTGTCCGGATAGACGGCATGGCGGTTGCGGAACAGTTCCGGGTGCCAGTGGTCCGCCGCTGCGCCAAGAAAGCCGTACCAGTGGTCGAAACCGCGCCCCGTCGGCCACTGGTCGAACGGCCCGGTCGCGTTCCGCCCCTCGACAGGAGAAAGGTGCCATTTCCCCGCGGCATAACTGCGGTAACCGCGCGGGTTCAGCAGTTCGGGCAACGTCCGGACATCGTTGCGGATCCAACCTCGGTAACCGGGATGGTCGCGGCCCCATTCGGCGATATTGCCCACGCCCGCGGCGTGCGCGTTCATGCCCGTGAGCAGGCTCGCCCGGGTCGGCGCGCACAACGAGGAGACATGGAAGTTGTTGTAGCGCAGGCCGGCGGCGGCGAGGCGGTCCATGCATGGCGTGGGCACCTCGGACCCATAGCAGCCGAGGTCGCCGAAACCCACGTCGTCGAGCACCACCAGCACGATGTTCGGCTTGCCTCCGCGCTGACGGGAGTCTTCGATTGCCGCAGTCTTGCCGCTCAATGCGGCAGCCGTGAGCAGGGCTGACGACTCTACGAACTTTCGGCGCGACAGGCTCATCGCAGTCCTACACCGGGGCTGACCGTCGGCAACCGGCCGGGGCAGCCACTATCGTCACTCTCGACATGAGGCCCTCGACAAGTGCAAAAGCTCTTCTTCCTGAACTCATTTGAAGCTGGGACTGGACAGGGCCACTCGGTACACGGAAGGAAGCACGGTTGAGACCAAGGTGGATTATAGTGGGCGCAATCCAATCGATCGGAACTTTAGCCTATACGGGTCCTGAAAACGCCATGCGAGACCAGGGCGGCTGTGTCATAGCCCGTATCGAAGCGAACGCGATACAGGTCCGTTCCGTCCTTGAAGCGAAGAAGGGACATGGCACCCAACAGCCGGCCGTTCCACTCGCGGATATCCAGTTCCGGCACGGTGGGGTCCGTCTCGATATCCGGGTGTTCCATCAGCATCTCGCGCTGAAAGGCGATCCACCGGGAGCGTCTGCCGGTTTCCCCGTCGGGCATGCGGCTGATGTAGGGACCGACGGTTTCGGAAAGTCGTTCAAAGACCTCTTCGCAGGTATCCATGGCAACGCTGCCGACGAGGTGTACCGGTCTTTTCACCCTGCTGTCTCCTGAAGTCGGTTGAGCGGCTGCCCAACCCTTTGGCTGAGACTGATTCGATGGTACAACCAGAACGATTAGCTGAGTGGGAATCGCTCGTGCCTGACGGGGGTTGCATTGAAACCAGCCGATGATCCTTGCACCGACTACAGGGCACTGGTTCGTACGAGCTACGACCAGCTTGCCTCGGCTTATGCCGAATCGCGGGTTGGCGAGGCGCATCCGGAACTGGAGTGGCTGCTGACACGCCTGGATGATGGTTCGTCGGTGCTCGACATCGGCTGCGGCGCCGGCGTTCCGGTAACGGAGCTATTGGCAAAGAGGTTCGCGGTCACGGGCGTGGATGTCTCGGAGGAAATGCTCCGGCTGGCCCGTGCCAACGTGCCGCGCGCGAGCTTCTTTCAGTCGGACATCACGTCGGTCGAATTCGACGATTCGACTTTCGACGCGGCGGTCGCGTTCTTTTCGCTGTTCCACATCCCCAGAGAGGACCAGCCCCGCCTGTTTCACCGGATCCGGGACTGGCTGAAGCCGGGCGGTTACCTGATGTGCACGCTCAGTCTTGTCAGCGAAACCGGATACACGGAGGACGGCTTCTTCGGCGAGAAGATGTACTGGAGCAACTACGGCCTGGCTGAGTATGAGGAGATGTTGACGGGGATCGGGTTCAGGATGCTGAGAACCACGATCATCACCCACGGAATCTCTGAAGCCACGTATGCGTCGCTGGAGCAACATCCGTTGGTGTTGGCGAGGAGGGATTAGTTGGAGGGTAATTGTTGACGGGAGGCGCCCTCCGTGGCAAAGCCGTTCTTAGCCACGATAGGAACAGGAGAGCCGCATGGCGTCCGAAACCGACTGTCCGGATACCGGTCTTCCCGCCGAAACTCGACGCAATGTGCTGAAGGGCTCCGTCGCCGGTCTCGCGGCCGGACTCCTCGCCACCTCGCATCCGGCGCTTGGCCAGGACCCAGCCGCCAGGCACGCGCCGGACATCGCCATCCCCGCGTTCGACAGCACGCACGAACCCAAGGCCCTGCCGTTCAGGTCGTCGAGCCTGAAGGGGCTGTCGAAGGGCTTGATCGAATCACACTGGTCGAACAACTACGGGGGCTCGGTCAGGGCCCTCAACGAGACGAACCGGCGGCTCACCGCGGCGCTGGCCGACCCGAACCTCCCCGCGTTCGTATACAACGACCTGAAGCGCGAACACCTGGTGCGTTCCGGGTCCGTCGTGCTGCACGAGCTCTACTTCGACAACCTGGGTGGCGACGGGAACCCGTCCGCGAATCTGCGCGGATTGATCGGGCGCGCATTCGGCAGCTACGACCGCTGGGAGACCGAGTACCGACGGGTCGCGGCGGGACTGGGAGGCGGCTCGGGGTGGGTAGTGCTGGGATACAACCGGCATTTCGGCGCGCTCGAGAACTATTGGATGGCGGACCACATGCATTTCCCGGCCGCGACGGAGCCGTTGCTGGTGATCGACATGTACGAGCACTCGTATCACATGGACTACGGTGCGGCGACGGCCCGCTATGTCGACGCGTTCTTCGCGAACATCCGGTGGGATGTGGTGTCGGCCAGGGCGAAAACGCTGTAGCGGCCCGACCACGCCCCGCCGACAAGGCCCCGTCAGTCGATGATCGCCTGCCGGATGATGTTCTCGAAGTCGCGGCGCGCGGGCCTGTACGGTTGCTGCAGCATGAGGACGCCGGCTATCTCCTCGGTCGGATCGGTCCAGGACACCGTGCCCGCCGCGCCGCCCCAGCCGAATGCCCCCACTCCGCGCGGGCTATCCGCCGCGACCGGGTCGAGAACCACCGAGACGGTATAGCCGAAGCCCATCCCCTTCCACCCCTTCGAGGCACCGGCGAACAGGTCGCCCACGTGGTTGCTGGCCATCGTCGCGACGGCATCGGGGCTCAGCAGGCGGCGACCGGAGATTTCGCCGCCGTTCGCCAGCATCTGCTGGAAGCGGAGGTAGTCCCTGGCCGTGCTCCACAGGCCGCGGGAGGTCGCCTCGCCGTCCCACTTCGACATGTCGACGCCCCGGATGACGACCCGTCGCGGCAGCTTCGAAGGCGGCACCCTGAAGTGCGTATCGCGCATATCCAGCGGATCGAAAACCCGCGTCTGCATGAACTCTTCGTACGTCATGCCGGAGACAACCTCGATGATGCGGGCGACGACCTGGAGCGCGCCACCGTAGGACCAGTGCGATCCGGGGTGAAAATCAAGCGCGAAGTCCCCAAGCGCGGGAATGTAGCTGGCAAGCGTCGCGCGGTTTGCCCCGGGCTTGAGCCGCGTTCCCAGGCCGCCGCTCACGAGACCCGACGTGTGCGTCAACAGGTGCTCGATCGTGATCGGCGTCTTCGCGGGGACGAGCCGATGCGGCGGCGGGTTGCGGCGATTGACCTTGAGCGGACTGATGTCCTCGTCGGCGGGTTCCGCCAGCACGGCCACCTGCATGTCCGCGAATTCGGGAATGTACTTCTCCACCGGATCGTCCGGGTGAATCAGTCCCTCGTCGATCAGGATCATCGCCGCGACGCCGAGAACCGGCTTCGTCGACGACGCCATGACGAAAATCGCATCTCGTGGCATCGGGCGTTCGGCCTCGACGTCGATGAGCCCGTGGGCCTGAAAATGAACCACCTTGCCGCGACGGGCGACGGCAGTCACCGCGCCCTGAATCTTGCCGTCATCGATGTGCCGTTGCATCGCCACGTCGATCTGCTCCAGCGCCTCCGTGGACATGCCGACCGACTCTGCCTCGGCGACAGGAATTTCACCGCCGCAGACAGCGACTGACGAAATGGCGCAGATGGTTACAAGACCCGCTCTCAAAAACATATGGCAGTACCCCGCCCCAAAAAACGAGAATCTAACACTCCATCGCCTTATGCGGTGCGGCAGCTAGAGTAATGGGTCCCGGAACGTGACAAACGAAGCAAGCAACATGAAACGTCGATGGATCCTGTCGTGGCTCTGCATTGCTGTCCCGGGATCGACGTGTCTGGCCACCGATCGCCTGAATGTTTTGTTCATCACGGTGGACGACATGAATCGGGACTCGGTAGGCGTATACGGCGCGAAGGTTCCGGGAACGACGCCGAACATCGACCGCCTTGCCTCCGAAGGGCTCCGGTTCGAGCACGCGCACGTTACGGTAGCGATCTGCCAGCCGACGCGAGCGGTCTGGATGACCGGCCGCTATCCGCACAACAGCGGCGCGTTGGGCTTCGATGAGATACGGGCCGGCGTACCCACGTTGCCGGAAGCGTTGAGGCAGAACGGCTTCTACACCGGAATCCTCGGCAAGACCCCACACGTCGTGCCGTCGCGAAAGAACGCCTTCGAGACCTTTCGCCGGAAGAACAGCAGCACTCTGCCTTCGTCTTCGCGGAGGATGCCACGACGGCAGAGCCCTCCAGCCACCCGGTGGTACAGCCGTTTCGTGCTGGCGAAACGCTGAACCCACGTAACGGCCCTCGCGCCACGCCTTGCCTTGGCAACCCTGTCGAGGCATTCGTCGAGCACCGGCTCACCGAGCGGCGATCTGTCGACGAGGCCGACAAGCGCCTTCTTGTCGCGGCTGATCCGAATTCTGCCCTCGAGGCTCCGTCCGTGAGGATTGCGCCGCCCAGGGCGCAGGCGTACATGGACGCGCTGGACTCCAACGTACCTTTCTCGTCCCGCAGGGCGAGCAGCATCAGTTGCTCGTGCAGGTGCATGTCGTCGCGGTCGGCCATAATGGACCCTATGATCCACTCTCGAACGTTGGCGTCGTCTCGTCGCAAACGTTAACAATCACCCCTACGGCCTCGCAAACTCGCTCAGTCATGACCCCACAGCTACGCGTATTCCTCGCCGCCGCCTGCCTGGCTGCCACTGCCTGCGGCGCGCCCGGGTCCGATAGTGGCATGCCCGAATCCGCTATCGTGCCGCTCCCGGCTTTCGCGAGCCTTGACGTTTCTCCGGGTGGCAAAGCGACCCATGAGGCCACAGTCGCGTTCCGAACGACACTGTCTGAGTCTCAAGCCACGAAGCTCATCCTGCCGATCAACAGTCCGTTGCGGCGCAACTGGTCCAATCTCCCGGCCGGCGTCACGGATTTCGAGCGCAACGGCCTGCGTCTCGGGGACCTTCAGCCGGATCAACTGTTGGCATTGTTCACCTTTCTCGCCGCCGGCCTCGGCCAACATGGCTACGACACGGTTGCGGACGTCGTCACAGCCGAAGCGCTACTCGCCGACTCGTTCCTGGCCGGCGGATTCGGATGGTCGGCGACGAACTACTGGCTTGCCTTCTTCGGCGAACCGAGGGCCGACGATGCCTGGGGCTGGCAGTTCGGTGGTCATCACCTCGCGATCAATGTGAGTCTGGACAGGGGACGTGTCGTTAGCATGTCGCCCAGCTTCATCGGTATCGAGCCCGCAAACTACGAGTTCCAGGGAAGACACCATGCGCCGTTCGCCGACGAGTTGGCTGACGGCCGGACGCTGATGCAGTCGTTGCCGCTCGAACTGCGTGCCGAGACGGTGATCAGCGACCGGCCGCGCGAGATCCGCGCCGGCCCCGGCAAGGACGGGGTAGTTCCCGTCCGGGAAGGCGGGCTGGTCGCGGATTGGCCGGACGACGCGCGCGGCATGTTGCTGGCCATCGTCTCTCACTGGTTGCGCCTGCAACCGGAAGAAAACGCCCTGCCCCGCCTGGCGGCCGTCGAGGCTTCTCTTGGCGACACCCGCTTCGCCTGGCACGGCGCGATCGAAGGCGAAGGTGACGTGTATTACCGCATCCAGGGACCGTCGCTCATCATCGAGTTCTGGTCCGAAGACGGCGTCGGCGACGACGGCGGCCACTATCACTCGGTATACCGAGATCCGACCAACGAGTACGGCGGTGCGCTGTAGGGGCACTACGCCCGCACGCTGATTTCGACATGGATCCCATCAGTCAAGGCGCGCTCGGCGCCGCCGCACCGCAAGCCGTACTCGGGCGCGAGAAACTCCCGGCCTTTGCGTTCCTCGGCTGCCTCGCGGGCATGGCGCCCGATCTCGACGTATTCATCGGCTCGTCCACGGATCCGTTGCTGTTTTTCGAATACCACCGCCAGTTCACGCATGCGCTGGTGTTCATTCCCGTCGGGGCAGCACTCGTCGCGGTGCTGTTGCACAGGTTCGTCAGGCGCACCCTGCATCCCCGCGAGACGTACCTGGCGTGCCTGATCGGCTATGCCACGCATGGCCTGCTGGACGGCTGCACCGCATACGGCACCCAGCTTTTCTGGCCGTTCTCCGACTACCGGGTCGGCTGGAACAACGTCTCCGTAATCGATCCGCTGTTCACTGTGCCGCTGCTGTGCCTGGCGATCCTCGCCGCAACGCTGCGCCGTCGCGCCCTTGCCGCGGCAGGCCTGATCTGGGCGCTCGGCTATCTCCTGTTCGGCGTCGTCCAGCACCAGCGCGCCGAGACCGCCGGCGCGCAACTGGCGACCGCACGGGGACACCAGCCGCACCAGCTTTCCGCACGTCCGGGCCTCGGCAATCTGCTCGTCTGGCGGACCGTGTACGAACACGACGGCCGCTATTACGTCGATGGCGTCCGCACGGGTCTCACGGTGAGCGCATGCCCCGGCGACAGCGTCCCCGGGCTCATCCTGCGGCGCGATTTCCCATGGCTCGATCCGGGCAGCCAGCAGGCGCGCGACGTCGAGCGGTTCCGATGGTTCGCGGACGGCTACCTGGCGGTGGACCCGCGCGTGCCGGACCGGATCATCGACGCGGGCTACTCGTTCGTCCCGAACTCCATCGACATGTTGTGGGGCATCGATCTCGATCCAAGGGCCGGACCGGACGATCACGTGGGCTACGTCCAGCAGGCCCGACGCGATCAGCTTGGCAGGTACTGGCGCCTCCTGACCGGCGAGGACTGTCCTGTTCGCCTCACCGCCGTGGCGGCGACCGCACCCGGCGTGGAAATCGCGGCGGTTCTGCGGACCTCGCCCCTCAGTCCGGGCCGAACGACATTTCGGCCCGCGCATGCAATAGACGTACGGCACCAGAGGCAGCAGGCGTGCAGAGAACGCAGTCCAGGCGCCGGCCATCCAGTCAACTGTCGGCGCGACCTCCCTCAAGGTGCAGGTCCCTGTACAGCCGGTCCAGGGCATATGCGCCCAACTGCAGGCCCTGATCAATGAGGTATCGCCAACCCTCGTCTCCCCAAGCCTCCTCCACGACCGCGAAGAACTCCTCGGAACGGCGGACGTCGATCTCCGCATGCAGCGAGTAGTGGATGAGACGTTCTCGAGGCACCCATCCACGTTCCACAACCGCTCTACCGATCGTCGCGGATACTCCCGCAAAGGCCCGTTCGATGGCCCCCATGCAGGCAATGCCGACTTCGAGTTCGTCCATGAGACAGGCAGCCGTCAGGATGCTGTTGAACGCGCGCACACCCGGCCACAGGTCGAGGTCGTCGAGCGTATCGACATCGCTGCCAATGCGGCGCATGAACTCCTGAAACGTCGTGTGGTGGAACGCCGTCTCATCGAAATCGCCGTGTTCCTCGACGACATTGTGAAGGATGTCCAGGCGTTGACGGGGATCGGGCAGACGTCCGAGGAGGGCTGCCATGGGCCGCGGAAAGAAGGTCACGGCGAAGAAGAACTGCTCCTGGGTCATCTGGAACACCTCGAGCGACATCGTCCCGTCGACGAGGGGCCACGCCCTGCGAGGGCGATCCGTACGCGAAGCAGGACAGGTGGGCGCTTCGGATTTCACTACCGTCCTCGACATCGTACAGCCGCTTGGACCGCAGGGTGTCTTCCAGGCATCCGCACGCCGAGCCCGCGGGATCAACCAGCCAGCAACGCGCCATTTCGGAACGTGATGGGTCGCATGCTACCGGACACGCATAGCCGTCTGACACCAGGCGCGCATGACACTCTTCGCCGTCCCGGTCAGCCGCCTGCCACGCCTTCCAGCGTCCGCCGTCGCCCCGTTCCGAACGCGGACTTGCAGCCAACCGCACGACGCCGATCTTCCCGAGCGCGGTGAATCCGGGCAAACCGAGCCTTCCCGTGTACTGCGGCGGGGTTGCCCTGGTACCGTCCATGACGACACCGAACGCAAACTCGGTTCGTTCGTCGAGCCAGCCCACGACCGCAGATGCCAACCGCATGACCATCCGACCACCCTGAACCCTGGGATCAACCTTGAGATCGCCGACGTACAACGCCGCCCGCCGCTCGCCACCGGGGAACATGAGGGGCCTCACCGCCGCGCCGAGCACGCCCAGCACCCTCTCATCCCGTTCCGCCACAAAGCAGCGGCCTTCGCCCAAGGCGCGGAAGAACCGGGCGTAGTCATCGCCGTGGCTGATTCGAAACGACCGCCCGGGACCCAGCGGGTAGGTGAACTGCGTCTCGAAACGTGCCAGCGCGCCGGCCAATCGCAATGACGACACAGTCTCAAGCGCATGCACGTTCATCGCCGTCTCCCCAGGTACAGCGCGCGGTAGAAAAAGCTGCGATCAGCGCGGTGCAGTCGTCGGGCCCGCGTCGCCTGCCACTCGAAGCCGTCACCAAGCCTTTCGATGTCCAGTGTCGAATTCAACTGGCGAACCAGGGCCCAGCCCCCCGGGCGCAGCGCACGCCGGGCCAGGTCCAGCGTTGCACGGGCGTCCTCGGGATCAAGCCAGTCGAGGATGTTCGAGAGGTGGACAAAGTCGAACGCACCAGGTCTGGCGGCAAGCGCCTGTCCCATCGGGCCAATCTCCCAGGTGAGCCTGGGCATGTGCGCCGGGCGTGGCCTGGTCAGCCAGGGCGACGCCAACCCGGGCGGGTAGCAACCTTTAGCATCTGCCACAGGAAGGGATTGTCGTTGGCAGGCAGTGTCGCGAGCACGTGACGCAGGCGTCCGGCGAAGTGCCGGGCGAACGCAATCGCGGGATTTCTCACCGCCGCCTCGCCGAAGAGTCAGACCAGGTTGGATGTCCGCATCACGTCGTCGAGTGCCCGGTCAATGTGCTGTCCCAGCTCCGCCCGCGGTGCGACTCGCGCCACCTGCGATGCGGGATCGCTTAGCGCCAGCAGGGATTCGATCCGCTCCCTGCAGCCATCCAATGCGCCGCGCAGTGCCGCGAACAGCAACTCGTACCGTCCCGCATGATCGGGACCGAGCCGGGAGACGAGCGAGATCGGCCCCCAGGGTGTCCCGCGCCAGGTCGAGGGCCGCCAATTCGAACACCAGCCGTGCCTTGCGGTCACCTGGTGCCATCGCCGCGTGTCCGAGCAGCGCAAGTCGCTCCCCCGGAGCGGCAGTCTTGAGCAACCGCAGCTTGAGCCGCGTCAGCGCCAGCTGCGCGGGATTCGGGTCGACCAGGTGCACGTGGCCGACGCTCGCCACGCTGCCCAGCAGCGCCGCCGTGCATCCGCCCGAAGCGACCATCGCCACCCGGGCGTGAGAACCGGCGAATCGGACCACTTCCAGGTCGAGGAGCGGATCCTCTCGAACCTGGGCGAACGCGACGGGCAGGCCACGCGCTGTCTCAAGCCATGACCCGCCGTGACCGCAAACGTCGTTCATCTGGCGACCGCACGATCGAACTTGTCCGAAGTTTACTCATGGCGAACGGTGGCATGGAATGGATATCTCATCCAATTGAGATACGGCACGCTTGGCTCGAAACCTCTACACTGGTTCGGCAAGGTGACAATCATCTCCTGGTCAAAAAGCGAGGGTAAGCATGGTCAATATCGAAGACCTGTATTCCATGAAAGGGAAAGTCTGCGTCGTGACGGGCGGCTCAAGCGGCATTGGCAGCTACATGGCGGAGGGATTCCTCGCCGCCGGCGCTGCAAGGGTGTATATCACCGCGAGGTCGGAAGACACGCTCCGGGCCAAGGCGGCCGAACTCACGGAAATGTTCGATGGCGAGTGCATCGCCATTCCGGGCGACCTCTCCACGATGGACGGCGTGGGCGCCCTCTCGGAGGCGCTGCGCCGGGAGGAAGACTACATCGATGTGCTGGTCAACAACGCGGGTCTCGGTACCGGCGGCCCGTTCGAGCGCATGCCGGTGGAGGACTGGGACAGGACCATGGACCTCAACCTGAGGTCGCCGCTGTTCCTTACGCAGGCATTGCTTGACCTCCTGAAAAAGAACGCGACGCCCGCGGATCCCGCGCGCGTCATCTTCACCGGTTCGGTCGCGGCCAGTGGGGTCTACGCGCATGTCATGGCCTATTCCACCAGCAAGAAAGCGATCGAACACCTCACCCCGGCGCTTGCACTAGCGCTCTGCGAGGACAACATCCTGGTGAACACGATCGCGCCCGGAAGGTTCTACTCCGAGATGACCCGCGGCGCATGGCAGGACCCCGAGGCCGAACGGTTCAAGCGGGAACTCGAGAGAATCCCGACCCACCGCTACGGGGGACTGGACGACATGGCCGGCGTGGCGGTGATGTTGTGCAGCCGGGCCGGGTCCTACTTCACGGGGGAAGTGCTCAACCTGGACGGCGGACACCGCTTGCGGCACGGATAGCCGAGGCAAGGAGTCTCCATCGTGCAAGACGTTCCGTATCCGCGCCCCGCCGGCCGAATGTTCCGGCAATGGATTCAGCAGCCATGCGGGATCGTCGTATTGGCAATCACCACAACCTTGGCAGCGAACTCCCAGGACACCGATACCGACTACGTCGTCGTTGGGAACTTGAGCGACGCTGTCACGAGCGGCGAGGTGGTTCTCACGCGATCATCTGCCAGTTATGGAGCAACCGACGAGGTGGCTCGAGGATCGATATCGGGTGGGGAGTTTCGCCTCGCCGGACAGATAGATGGCGACATGGGCGTTGTGAGGTTGACGGTCGAGGATTCGGCAGGCACGACCATCAGTGAGATGTTCATCCTCGAACCGGGAGAGATTCGGGTTCGGTACGGCGGACCCTTCCTCGGACTCCTGGTCGACGGCGGGCCGTACAATCAACGGGTGATCGGTGCCTGGCGCGACACCGACGAATATCGAGGACTCCAGACCGACTACGCCAAGGCCAGGGCGGGGCTCCAGGATGGGCCCGGCCGCGCGGCGAGTGTCGACGAATTCATGCAGGCGCAGACTGCTCTGAACCAATTCCAATTCGGTGCACTACGCGCTATCGCGCTTTCCGGCGACGACCCGCTTGCGAGCTTCTTCGCCCTCCAGATGGGCGCACTTGGCGGGACCGACGCCCTCGATCGCCTGGACGAACTCGAGGCCGTCGCCGAACTCCCCGCCACCGCGGGCGCGCTTCGATCCGTCAGGGAGACGCAAAGCCGCATCTTCACGAGACGGATGGCCCGGGTCGGCGACATGGTCGAGAACTTCTCTGCCCCCGGACTCGATGGCACGATCCACGGTCTCGAAGATGCCCTGGCCGAGAACGAGGTGGTGCTGATCGAGTTCTGGGCGTCCTGGTGCGGCCCTTGCCGGGCAGACGTGCCCCACCTGAAGAACGCGCTCGAACAGCACGGCGGGCGCGGTTTCGATATCTTCGGATTCTCGCTGGACGCCGACCGGGAGGACTGGGAGATCGCATCCGACGAGGACGGCATCACCTGGACCAACACCAGCGACCTGAACGGGTACGACAGCCCGATCGCCGCGCAGTTCGGCGTGCGGATGATCCCGCTCAACGTACTGGTCGATGCCAAAGGCGAGATCATCGCCCTGCATGCGCGCCAGGAGCGCTTGCTGAACAAACTGTCGGAGTTGCTTGACGAGTGAGTGGCTGACTTCCGACGGTCAGGTCTGGCTTCAGTGACCGCACCTGAAGTACGTCTTCGGTCCCGAGCTGTCGGAACAGGTCAGGCCGTACGGCATCAGCGTGATCCCCGTGCCGGCGATCCGAAACGACCCGTCTGAGGACTCTCGGAGCATTCCCAGCGCTTCATCGGGTGCCAGTCCATCGAAGGGCTCCTCGTCCGGGATTGCCGAAACCTGCTGTGCCAGCGCAATCGGCCCCCGGGTGAAGGCGACCCACTGCCGGCCCTGCTCGCCGTCCTGGACATGCAGTTTCAGATCGAACCCGGCCTCGATTGAGAGCACATCGCCACTGTCCCACCGGCGGCGCAACTGGTGGAAACCCCGATCGTTGACCGTGACTTCCGTGCTGGCGCCGTTGACACGCACATCGGAAAGGACCGTGCCCGCGGCAAGCCTGAATTCGCACGTATAGGTCCTAGGGCTCACGTCCTGGAAGCGAATTTCCGTGGCCGGATCGGCGGGAAAGTCGCTCTCGACTACCACGGCGCCACCACCGAACGTTTCGCCGAGCGCCACGGTGCACGGGGCCAGCGTGCTGATCGAGAGGTGGCCGTCGATCTCGCCAACGAGGTGACCGGCAAGCATTTCCATTCCCCTCGGCATGCTGGAGGCGCAGCAGGTGATCCTGTCCGAGTAGTCAGGCCGCGCCTCGTTGGGGGCCGTGAAATAGCACCAGCGGAGGCCGTCCGCGTGCTGGTGGCCGTGCAGGCTGTTGTACAGGGTCACCTCCGCCGCATCGAGGTAGGGGCTCTCCCCCGTGAGTTCGAAGAGGTGCAGGCAAAGCTGCATCCAGGTCGCATCGCAGCAACCCTCCACCGAGACTTTCCAGGGATCGAAGTCATCCGTGCGGGCAAAGCACTCCGTGTTGGCGTTGTAGGACATGTGCCGGGTCCACGGCCCGCCGGTAACGAGGATGTGTTTCTTCCTGATTTCCTCCCAGCCGTTGATCGCCGTGTCGAGATATTCGCGTTTGCCCGTGCACCGGTACAGCCGCAGATAGCCCAGCAGGTTCGCCATGAGCTGGTAGCCCTTGCCATCGCCCGGACCCACCACGCTGCCGCCGCTTCGCATCGTGCTCATCAGCCTGAGACCGGGATTGGCTTCCATCCTGCCGACGATGTGCTCGGCGAAATCCAGGTATTTCGTATCTTCGGTTCGCTCGTGGAGCATGATGATCGACTCAAGCAGCGTCGTCGCCGAGATTCCCCTCCGCGTTCCATACTTCGTCAGGTCCGCCCCGTCCCCGCCGTAGACCTCGATCAGGAGGTCCGCCATGCGCCGGCAAGCGTCGACCGCCCGCTCGTTCGGGAACACCGCCTCGTAGGTCAGCAGGCCGTAGAGGTTGTACCGGTGCGTCCAGATATCCCAACCGGGGCGATGTTTCCGATCCATCGGGACATCCATGTCGTCGTGCGGTTTCGCCTGGGGCACATTCTCGGGCTGCGCCACGAAGGTGGATTCGGGCGCATAGGTGCCGAGATAGCCATCCGGCAACTGCGTGGCCAGCAGCCGCTCGACGTTGCGCTCAAGTTCCGCGCGAAGCCTGTCATCGCGTGTCGTCAGCCAGGCGAGCGTGGCGGCGTGCAGCCACTTGCCGAGATGTTCGCCCTGCCAGGGATGGACGCCGGGCCTGTTCTCGAAACCGTCGATGAGGTAGCCCGACTCCGCCATGTGCCACAGGCGGTGGTTGCGCCACAGGTCGAGTCTTTCGCCCTGCGATCCGGCCACCTCAATCGTGTCGAGCGCCCGCCATCTGTTGGATAAGGGCGTAGCTGCAGCTTCCACCATGGTGCTTCCTCCGATTCAGATCATCCAGGTGTGCAGGACATCCGAGCCTGCGCCTGGACGTTGATGACGCTAGCGGTTTTCGGATTCGATTGGAAGCCGGATGAGGCTCTATCCCGATTGCGCCTCCCGCAGCGCGTCGGCGAACGCCGGCAAGGCATTGCAGCGGGCAACCACGGCGCGAATCCTGGGATAGGCGTCGAGCGGCGTCTCGAATCTCACGGCATTGAAATGCTGCGGCGCGAGGCAAACGTCGGCCAGCGTGACCGTGTCGCCGCAGGCGTAGGCGGATTGCGGATCGAGTTGCGCTTCGATCGCCTCGAAGCCGACGCCAATCCAGTGCCGGATCCACTCCCCCACCTGCGGCTCTTCAACGTCCAGGTCGTGCCGCAGCCTGTTCAATACCCGGAGGTTTGCGATGGGGTGAATGTCGCAGGCAACGCACTCCGCGAGGCTGCGCACGCGTGCGCGGGCCAGGGGATCGGCCGGGAGCAGTGGCGGTTCGGGGACGGTTTCTTCGAGGTACTCGCATATGGCCAGCGACTGGGTGAGCAATGCCGAGCCCGTATCCAGGGCCGGCACCAGTTGCTGGGGGTTGACGGCGCGGTAGCCGGCGAAACGTTGCTGTCCATGCAACAGGTTGACCGGGAGTTTCTCGTAGGTGACGCCCTTCAGGTTGAGCGCGATGCGCACCCGATAGGACGCCGACGATCGGAAATAATCGTATAGCTTCATCCGGAACTCGCTGGCAGGACCGTGCCCGCCGCTTCTCCGAAGCCGATCCGCACGGCCCCTTCCCTTTCGCAGTGTGCCCGCAGGATCACCGTGTCCCCGTCTTCGAGAAAAGTGCGTTCCTCGCCGTTGCCCAACGTGATCGGCGCCATCCCGCCCCGGGTGATTTCGATGAGCGCCCCCTGGCTGCCCTCCTGGCTGCCGGACATGGTGCCGCTGCCGAAAAGGTCGCCCGGCCGCAGGTTGCAGCCGTTGACCGTATGGTGCGCCACCATCTGCGCGACCGTCCAGTACGCGTCGGTGAAGTTGCTCCTGGACAGGCTCTGCGGCTCCACGTCGCTGTCCCGCATCGCCGCACTCTGCAGCAGCACCTCGAGTTGCATGTCGATGGCGCCCGCAGCGGAGTTCCGCTCGCTCGAAAGGTACGGCAGCGCTCCGGGCTCTCCGGTATCCCGATCCCAGGGCGAACGGAACGGTTCCAGCGCCTCCATCGTCACGATCCAGGGACGTTCGCCGAGGCCACCCAGCTACGAAGTGCGGGATCGTGCGTCTCGTTCATGCTTCTCTCATGCTCTCCCGTGCCAAGCCAGCGTAACCGAGGCATTCAACGGGTCGCCTCCCCCAGCAATCCAACCGCCTCGTCCAATTGCGCGCCGGTGACATAGGGCGCGGGTCCCAGGCGAAGAACGCTGCCGCGGTGGTCCGTGAACACCCCGCGGCGGCGCAGTCGCGCGGCGACCTCGCCGGCCTTCGGCACGTCGAGCGCCAGGAATGCGCCCCGCCGCTCCAGTGGCAATTCCCGGTTCAAGGTCAGGATTGCGGGGTCGATGTCGAGGGCCTCGATTCCATTGACGAGCCTTGCCAGCTGCGCCTGGCTGACCGCGCGCAGCAGTGGCGCGTCCAGATGCTCCGACCGAAAGAACCGCAGCACGGCGCGGGCCCGGTAGTAGTTCACGGGATCGTAGGTCGAACCCGCGAAGCGAAGCGGACCTTCGCCGTAGGCGACGCGGCCGGTGTCGGCAAGCCCCCCGAACTCGCTGAACCAGCCGGTCAGGACCGGCCGCATCGAACAGTCCGGAGGGATACGCAGGAAGCAGACGCCTTCGCCGAACTGGCAGTACTTGTATCCGCCCCCGACGACGAAGGCCTGCTCGAGCCCCATGCCCGTTACCGGGAACGGAACCACGTTGATGGAATGGTAGGCGTCCACGAGCAGGCTCGCGCCGACCCGGCGACAGGCCGCCCCGACCTCGCCCAGACCATCCACGATGAGGCCGTTCCGGAACAGCACGGAGGAGATCAGCACGGCGGCTGTGCGGTCGTCCACGGCATCGACGACCGCTTCGGCGATGGCGCCCGGCGCAATCGCTCCCGACCCGGTCGCGCCCATGCGCACGACTTCCAGGCCTTCCTCCTCCAGCCGCGCCAGTTGCCGGCGCACGGTGTGGAACTCTCCATCGGTCAGATGGTGATAGCGCCATTCCTGCATGCCCTCGTCCAGATCCACCAGGCTCTCGCAGAACGCTGACAACCCGGGGTTCTGGCGATAGACGCGGATCAACGCGGCCTGCACGTCCGAGTCGGCCGCAACGGGTTGACGCATCCACTTTCCTCGAGTCGAAGCGGGAATGGAATACCCCGACCGCGCGAGCAACCCGACAAACTCGTCCCACAAGGTCGGCGAGGCGATCCGTGCCTCCAGGCGCTCTCGCGGAGCCTTCCGGGTACGCCTCCAGCACCGATGGCCGCTTGTACCCCGGAATGAACTCGATCTCGCGGAACTGCGCGGATTGGAAACCGCTGGAGGCGCCGAGGCGTTCGCGGAACGCTCCGAACTCGAGTGGCGTAATCGTCTCCATGACGTCGAGCTGGCTGACGAGCACCTTCACGATCCCGACCGCACGCTTCAGCGTCGACGCGGTCCGGTCGGGCTGATCCTCCGACAGCAGGTCCCCGGCGTGCTCCAGCTCATGCAGCATGCACTTGAACCACAGTTCGTAGACCTGGTGAACGATGATGAACAGCGTCTCGTCGTGGGCGCGGGAAAGCGGTTGCTGCAGCGACAGGAGTTCTCCGATCTTCAGACAGGTCTGGTAGTTCTGGAAGCTCGGATTCGTGGTCATCGGCGTCCTGCGACGTTCGCAAATCCAGGCATGTCCGATGGTTCGCGGCAATGGGCGAACAGGCGTCGCCGACCATAGCCCTGCCGGTGGATTCCGTCAACGCGGTTCAGGACGATTCGTCGAGCGGACACACGAGGGCTCCGCAGCCGTCGCCCTGACAATCCTGTCGCGGGACGACCCGACCGCTGACCGCTCAACGCCTTCCGGACAGGCCGGAACTCCTGTCGGCAGTATTGGAATAAGGTAGGATGCCGTTAGCTGGACACTACTGACTTGAAGTACGTAACGAACGGGTTTCTTTTCTCGGCTGTCGGGCACGCCGGCAACACCCATGCAACCGTAGCAGCAGCCAACGCCGTCGGGATGGCTGTTGTGCGCTTCCACGTACCGTCCCGCCATGAATAGCGCGGTCGCCTCGGCGGCCAGCAAACCCTTCCCGGCTTCCATTCAAGCAGGCCTCCGCCGACCGGGAAAATGCCGACATTTCGTCACGCTTCGGCGATCGCGCGCATGACATCGAGGCGAGTGCCGGCCCCCCACCGCTCGCTACAGTCCGGTACCGGGGCGGGGAGCCCTCCCGTGGTCATCGCGTGCTCGCACGACGCTTCACTACAGCTGATCATGCCGCGCTACAGCGAGCTGGAGACGTTTCTTGGCACGCATGCGTCTATACGCCTGCTGACTTACCACCGCCATGTTCACGAACTCCAGTCCCCGGGTGTCGCCGATCTCGTGGTGAGCTGGCGCGACGACGACGTTCCGGCGGAGGATCAGGCGGGCGTCATCAGGGAGGAGGTCCAGCCGGTCTGCTCGCCCGGCTACCTGGCCGCCCACGAACCGATCCTGCAAGGGCACCCGAGGCACTGGGGCCGCCTGCCGCTGCTCGACCTGAGCCCCAACCTGGGCTGGGCAACCTGGGACGACTGGTTTGCCAAGGCCGGACGGCCGGATTCCGCACCGCGGTTCGAGAGTTACGACACCTACACGCAAACTCTCGAAGCGGCGGCGGCCGGGCGTGGCGTGGCGCTGGGCTGGAGACACTGCATCGAGAGTTACGTGGATCGCGGCGCCCTCGTGCTCCTGCACGGAGATTTCGTGCCGTTTCGCGGCTGCTATGTCGCGCGGCTGACGTCCAACGGCCGGCGCCATCCCCACGCGCGGCGCTGCCTCAAGTTCTTCCAGAGCTTCGCCTGAGCTGCCCCCTCTCGTGATCGAATCCTGGCTCGGCCAGCACTGGTTCGCGGTCGTACTCGCAGCCGTCTACACCACGTTCCTGGTGGCACACGCCCGCCTCGGCCTCAAGGCCGGCAAGACCGCCGCCGGATTCTTCGTCGGCGACCGCCGGCTTGGCGGCGCGGTGATCGGCGTGTCGTTCTACGCCACTTTCGCGAGCACGAACAGCTACGTGGGCCTCGCGGGAAAGAGCTACGAGTACGGGTTGCCCTGGCTCACCATGGCCGCGATGCTGGTCGCTTTCTGCTGGCTTTCGTGGCGTATCGTGGCGCCGCGGATGCGCCGCTTCGCCACCGCGTGGGGTTCGCTGACGGTGCCGGATTTCCTGGCGGTGCGGTTCGGCAGCGATCGCGTGCGCGTCGCGGCGGGGATTGTGATCGTGTTCGCGTGCCTCCTGTACCTGATCGCCGTCTTCAAGGGCGCCGGCAATCTCCTCCAGGTATTCCTCGGGATTCCCTACCAACTCGCCGTGATCGTGACGCTCGGCCTCATCGTCATGTACACGATGCTCGGCGGATTCGTGTCCGTTGTTCGCACCGACGTGCTGCAGGGCTCCCTGATGGTCGTCGGCTCCATCCTGCTGTTCTACTTCATCACGTCGGCTGCCGGTGGCGTCAGCGTCATCGCTGAACTGCCGAGCGAGCCGTCCCGGGCCCACCTCGTCGAACTGAACGGCGCGATCCCGTTCGTCGTCCTGGTCGGCATCGCGCTCGCAGGCTCGCTGAAACTCCTGGTCGATCCCCGGCAGGTCACGCGTTTCTATGGCCTCAGGGACGAACGCAGCGTCCGGGTCGGGGTCTGGGTGGCGGTCATCGGGATCCTGGTGATCCAGTTCTGCCTGTTCCCGCTCGGTCTGTACGCCCACTTCCTGCTGGACGGCGTGACGGACACCGACCTCGTGGTGCCGATGCTGGTCAACGACCCGGCAGTGATGCCATCGCTGGTCGGCGACTTCCTGGTGATAGCGATTCTTGCCGCAGCCATGTCATCCCTCGACAGCGTCTTGCTGGTCGCCGCGTCCGTGGCCTCCCGGGATTTGCTCCGCAGGCCCGGGAACAACGCCGTTGCCGGCGCCCGACTCGGCGTCGCGGGCTTTGCGGTCGTGGCGGCGGTCATCGCCCTCAATCCGCCCGGCGGCATCGTGGAGATCACCATCTTCTCCGGCAGCCTGTTCGCAGTCTGTTTCGTGCCGACGATCCTGCTGGGCCTGCACTGGCGCCGCGGCAACGAGGCGGCGGCGCTCACGGCGTTCGGCGTGGGAATCGCCGTGCTGCTGGGATGGCTGCTGGCCGGGTTGGGCGACATCGTGCACGAGGTCTTTCCGGCGCTGCTGGCTTCCGCCGTGTCTTATGTCGCGGTCTCCCTGCGCGGCGCACCCGTGGCAGACCCGGAGGTCGCCCGGCTATTCGAGATCGAGGGTACATCGCCGGCGCTGCAATAGGCTCGACATTTCATGGCCAGACTCTCTCGAACGACCGAGGATGGCGTCGACTTGGGGCTCACGGGCCGCTCGCCTGGATCGTCATGTTGGGCGGTCCGCATTGTATGGGCGTGTGAATGGTGCCGCTCGGCAACTTCAGCCACGGCGACCCGGGCCACCCCGCCGTCGTTCCACACCGTGGCATAATGCCGCGATGGCCGCTAATCCCTCATCCTCCCGATCGTTCACGCAACCTGACGGGTTGACAACCAACCACGCGAAGCCCAATGGCATCAAGCTCACCGACGAGCAGGTCCGCCGGTTCATCTGCGATGGCGTAGTCCTGCTTCAGAGCAGCCTTCCCCCCGAGGTCCACCAGGACATCTACGACAAGCTGCACTGGAGCAGCCAGCACGAGTTCAACATGGGCAACAACGTGTTGCCCCGCGTCGCCGAGTTGCAGCTCGTACTTGACGACCCGGTCGTCCACGGCGGCGTGCAGAGCGTTCTCGGCGACGACTACATCTTCCATCCACATCGATTCATGCACGTCGCCGAGCCCCTCGCCGAGGCGGAGCGGGACCTGCCACTCGTCGGCGACGAGCACGGTCCGCCCATGGGCGAGGGGTCGTCCGCGAACAGCGCCTGGCACCAGGACGGGCAGATTCCGAAGGGCCGCACGCGGTGGCACCTGCCCCGCATCGCCATGATCCTCTACTTCCCGCAGGACACGCCGATGGAGCGCGGTCCTACGCGGGTCATTCCCGGCACGCAGATGCAGCCTTTCGTGCAGAAGGACGATCATGCGTTCGCCTTCGTCGGCGATCACATCAAGGCGGGCACCTGCTTCCTGATCCACTTCGACATCGCCCACGCGGCGCTCAGCAACCGCACGGATTCGACCCGCTACATGCTGAAGTTCATTTACCTGCGCAGGAGCCATCCCGCGGCGCCGAGCTGGGACGGCGGCGAGGTGGCGTGGCAGCCGCCGGAGACGCGCCTCGGAAGGTACGACCACAACAGGGCCTGGTCGCATGTCTGGGACTGGATGCGCGGTGCGCCGCGCGTCGACACTCCGGCAACGGCTGACGACATTCAGAAGTGGATGGGTTCGCTCAACGTCGTCGACCAGGCAGCCCGCCTGGAAGCAATCTACGGACTCGCCAGCGTCGGCGCCGACGCCATCGGGCCGTTGACGGAAAGCCTGCTCGGCAACGCCGGCCAAGACCGCCATTTCGCGCGCCCGTATCACAAGAACGCGGCGGGCGCGTTCGTGCCCATCGACGACATCAACGACCGCCGTTTCAGCGACCATGCCTTCGTGCCGCAGGACGAAGCCTATGCCCTGGGGGCCATGGGAGAGGTCGCCGTGCCCGCGCTGCTGGAACTGCTGAAGCACGACGATACCTGGATGAGACTCAATGCGGCCTACGCACTCGGCGAGGTCGGCCCCCCGGCCGCCCGCGCCGTCCCGGAACTCGCGAAGCTGCTGGACAACGAACTCCACCAGGTGGCACGGGTGAGCCTCGATGCGATGGCCTTCATCGGCACCAATATCCGCGCCGCGCTGCCGGCCATCCGCAAGCTGCTGACGGTCGACAATCCGACCTGGAGGGAGACCGACCCCAACCGCTGGAGCGGCCAGATACAGGCCAGGTTCAATGCGCTGTGCGCCCTGCTGAACTCGGACATCCCGGTCGACGAACTGGACGACCTGCTGGTCACCTGCCTCGACGACGAGTCCGCCTACGTGCATGCAATGGCGCTCGAAGCCCTCACCCAGGGGCGCGACGGCGAGGACCGCCCGGGGCTGCGTCACGCTCTCGACTACCTGATGACGCATCGCTGGGACCACATGCTGGCAAACGGCAAGCGCGTCTTCTGAACCCGGTTCGGCCGTGGCCGAGTCCTGGTCACGGTTTCTATATCCGCCCGGGCTTCGCCGGCGCCAGTTGCCGGCCCCTCTGTGCAATAATTCATGGTTTTCCGACCGGAGCATGCCGTGGATCGAGCCCAAGTGAACGACGCGCCGAACGGTGCGACCGCCTACGTGCCGCCGTACCAACTCACCGAAGGCCAGCCGCCGCCTTTCGCGGCGAACGCGGGTCTCTCCTACATGGCGTTCGACCGGGACGGGGATTCGGGCACCGCCGAGGCAATGAAGGACGCGTTTGCCGAAGTCGCCTCGGGAGACAGCCAGGCGGTCGTCGAGATGGTGAAAACAGCGCCTCCCGGGGCCATCGAGACGAAGTGGGGTCCCGCGTTCCGCACCTACGAGGAATGCCTGGCGCACATCCACGAACAGGACATCCAGGCTCCCGAGGGCGGGCTGGCGCTGCCGCTCAGGTACACGATCTTCGAGAAGCCCTCCTACACCATCGTCCCGTCCAACGCTTTCTGGCGGGACCCCGCACGCACCGACGACGCGAGGGCATTCCGCAAGTACGAGCGCGAACTGGGTCGGCCCTGCCTCTACTTCCCGCAGATCATGCGGGACGCCCGGCGCATGCAGGAGTACTACCCCGGACTTTCGCCCAACAGCCCCGAGTGCATGGACAGGCTGGGCGTCTCGCTGGCACACCTCGAGTCGAAGTGCCGCAACTTCTACGACGCCGCCGAAGTGGAACGCGTCTTCTACCCCGAGATCGAGAAGCTCCTGCTCGATTTCTTCCCCGGCGCGACGGACGCGCTCGTCTACAACCACGATGTCTTCAACAAGGACTACGAGGGCGACCGCACGGAGGACCAGGACAACAAGAACCCCGGCGTCGCCGGCGGCTACGCCAACCTCGTGCACAACGACCTTAACGACAACAGCGGCCGCGTGCGATGCCGGGAACTGCTCACGAAAAACCTGAGAAACTTCGGGCGCGAACAGCATTGCACGGAAGCCGAGGCGGACGCGAAGATGTCCCGGCGCTTCATGTCGATCAACTTGGCCAAGCCTATGGAGACCGTGGGGCAGTATCCCTTCGTGCTCTGCGCCTGGTCCTCGTTCGCCGACCAGGCCTACATCACCAACTACCGCATCTACGACGACCGCGTGGGCGAGACCACCCGCTTCACGTACCGGCCCGAACACGAGTGGTACTGGTTCCCGCAGCAGAAGTCGAACGAGGTTTCGATGCTGAAGTGCTACGACTCCGTGACGGACGGCTCCGTGTCGCGTTGGTCGTTCCACACCGCGTGCTTCGACCCGACCGCCCCGGACGACGCGCCGTGCCGCAAGAACGCCGTGGTGAGGTCCTTCGTGTTCTTCTAGGAGCCCTCAGCCGGGGAATGTTCCCCGACCGCTGACGCGTAAGGAAGTGCCGGCGTTTCCCCCGTCGCCGGAGGCGTACTTCCATGCAAGCCCTCAGCCGGGGAATGTTCCCCGACCGCTGACGCGTAAGGAAGTGCCGGCGT
>JAPOYI010000228.1 GCA_026706665.1 Gammaproteobacteria bacterium
CGATCATCCCCGAATGATGCGCAGAACACCCCGTTCACCCTCACTTCGCGTTGGAATCGGACCTTCGCTTCACCCTCACTTCGCGTTGGACAGTGCGCCTCCTATTGGCCCGAACTTGCGGGTGATACACTACCGCTCATGCAAGCCGTTGACCAACAGGTACTCGACCAGGTCTGCCAATGGCTCCGATCCGGCGAGTCTTGCTGGCTCGCCACGGTGGTGGAAACCTGGGGCTCTTCCCCCCGGCCGGTGGGCTCGCTGTTGACCTGCAACCGCGCGGGACAGGTGCGGGGTTCCCTGTCCGGCGGATGCGTCGAGGACGATCTGCTGGAGAAGCTGACGTCCGGCGAACTCGCCCGAGAGCGGGCCCAGTTCTTCCAGTACGGCATCACGCCGGAAGAGACCGAACGGCTGGGGCTGCCCTGTGGCGGTCACCTGAACATCGTCGTCGAACCGTTGCCCGCGGACGACGCGTATCGCGGCCACTTCGGGCATCTCCGGGATCGCGTGGTCGGCCGCCGTTCCGTCCGGCGGACCGTCAACCTGCGCAGCGGCGCAACCGCCATCGAGGATGTGGATGCACACGAACCGCTGCACTACGACGGCAATGCGCGGGTTCTGACGCACACCTACGGGCCACAGTTCCAGCTCTTCATCATCGGCTCCGGCATGGTTGCGTCATACGTGGCGGAAATGGCGCAGGCACTCGACTACCAGGTGACCGTATGCGACCCGCGCGCGCGCCTGCTCGACGAATTCTCCGTGCCCGGCGTCACCAAGATCAACGACATGCCGGACGACGCCATCCAGAAGCATGCGAACGATCCGCTGACGGCGATCGTTGCGCTGACGCACGACCCCCGCATCGACGACATGGGCATGATGGTGGCGCTCTCGACGGACGCGTTCTATATCGGCGCGATGGGATCCACCCGCACGTCCGCCAACCGGCGGGAACGCCTGAAGGCGCTGGAACTGACCGATGCCGAGATCGCCAGGCTGCATGCGCCCATCGGCCTGCCCATCGGCAGCAAGACGCCGCCGGAAATCGCCATCGCGATTCTTGCGGAGATCACTGCCGTACGTTATAGCGTCGCGTCCACTACCCGCGCCCAGCTTGAAGCCGTGACCCGAGCCGCTTGATCGCGGAAATCCCAGCCCGCGCGGCGGTCGTGCTGCTGGCGGCCGGCGAATCGCGCCGCTTCGGCACCGACAAACGCCTCCATCGCCTCCAGGGCACGCCCATGGTGTTGCGTACGGTCGAGCTCTACGCGGAGACGTTCAGCAAGCTGTTCGTCATTGTGAAGGAAGACGACGAAGCCATCGCCAGGCTGGTCGAGCCGCTCGACCCGACCATCGTCATCGCCCATGACGCGGCACAGGGCATGGGACGCAGTCTCGCCGCCGGCATCGCGGCAGCCGCCGGCCATCCCTTCGTCTTCATCGCTCTCGCCGACATGCCGTTCGCGCAGGCAGCGACCCTGAGGGAACTGCTGGAGCTGGCGGCGCCCGGGTGCATCGTGCGGCCCCTGTACAAGGGCACTCCGGGGCATCCGGTCGGTTTCGCGGATGAGTACTTCGACGCGCTCAAACAACTGGCAGGCGACCAGGGCGCGCGCGAAGTCATCCGCCGCCACTCCCAATCCCTCGTCCAACTCTGGACCGACGACGCCGGCGTCGTGCGGGACGTGGACCGGCCGACTTGGGCCACACGACCTTCCGCGCTGATAACATGAGATGAAGCGACTTTGCTCGCGCTCATGGCAGAGGCGAGAGAAGACGTGATACGCGAGTGCTCGGCACAACTCGCGGACAAGGAGGGAAAAAAGTGTTCCATGTCATCAGGTCGAAAAACCGTCTCGAGCGGCTCCAGGAGCGCCGTTTCGCCGATCTGAAGTTCCGCGAGCGCGAGCATTTGCAGGAGTGGCTTGCCCACACGCCGGAGGCGCTGGGCGAGGAACTGCTGATCATCCAGAAGGAGTTCGACGGCTTCGCCGACACCCGGGAACGCCTCGACCTGCTTGCGCTCGACAAGGAGGGGCGGCTCGTCGTTGATCGAGAACAAGCTCGACGACTCGGGCCGGGATGTCGTCTGGCAGGCGTTCAAGTACGCGGCCTACTGCTCCAACCTGACGCGCAAGGACATTCCCGCGATCTATCAGAAGTACCTCGACCGATCCGATGGGAACGGGAACGCCGAGGAGAAGCTGCGCGATTTTCTGGAGGTCGAGGATCTTCACGAGGTCGTCCTGAACCCCCGCAACGAGCAGCGGCTCGTGCTGGCTACGCAAGGACGACAACAAGATGAGCCGGATCGTGTATTCGCGTCCTTTCGAGGGATTCAACCAGTCGGTCTGGCCCGAGATGACGGATTGGCTTTGCGACCACATCGTGCGGCTGGAAGCAGCGTTCTCGGACCCGCTGGCGCGGCTCAATCGGGAAATCAAGTCCGGAATCGACTCCACAACCGCGGACGCTTATGGAGCTCCGCAAGGAGGCTCGCTGCCGCAGACTGAGGGCGGCGCCATCGGGGCCGCGGGACAGCCGAGCGATAGGCTGGCCGGTTAGCCGTTACCAAGCCGGCTCGCCCAGTCGAGCTTGCTGCGGCAGGACTGATAGAAGCTGTGGTCCACGGGATAGGCGAGATGGAGCGGCCGCGGATGTTTGACGATCACGACTTCGTCTCCGGGCCGCAGGGCGTAGTCCACCTGGGAGTCGCAGTACACGTGTGGCTCGGTCGCGGCGGTTCCCATCACAACCCTGATTTCCGCGTCGCCCGGGACCACGAGGGGACGCGATGTGAGGGTATGCGGAAACATCGGCACGACGACGTTCGCATCGAGACTCGGGTGCATGATCGGCCCGCCCGCAGACAGGGCATAAGCCGTCGATCCGGTCGGCGTGGACACGATCAACCCGTCCGAGCGCTGGTCGTAGACGAAGTCACCGTTCACAAACAACTTGAAGTCCATCATCCGGGAGGCGGCGCCCGCGTTCACCACGACATCGTTCAACGCCGCACAGGAGTCGGTGAACTCGCCGCTGCGAATGATATGGGCCTCGAGCAGCGTGCGCTCATCCGCCGTGTACTCCCCGGCGAGCACGGCGCCGATCTTCTGTTCAATCTGGTCCGGCGAAACGTCGGCCAGGAAGCCCAGGCCCCCGCGGTTGACGCCAACGACCAGCGCCGGGCTGTCGGCGAGGTCTCGGGCAACTCCCAGCATGCTGCCATCGCCGCCGACCACCACGATCAGATCGCATCGGGAGCCCAGTTCCCGGCGGTCCACGTGCTCGTGGTCGCCGGCGGGCAACATCGGCACGGTGTCGGTTTCAAGCACGAGTTCGACACCGGTGCCAGCGAGAAAACGCGCGACAGCGACGACGGAGTCGACAACATTCGGATTGCCGACTCTCCCGACGAGGCCGACCGTGTTGAATCTTCGGGATGTGGACATCTTTGCAAGCGTTGTGGTGTCGTGTCGCGCAAGTTTATGTCACTTCCGCGTGGCGAACCCGGCCGTGTTCGCGCACGCAGGGCTTCGGAAGCGTCGATGGCTCCGGCGAAACCGTACCTTGAAATCCCGAATCGGTGCGTTCACGCTACGATGCAAGGCACACGCGCCCGGAACGTGCCGGCTAACGGACGGACGGACCATGCATCAACACAGCGACGACGCCGGGGACGCACCGCACCCGACTCCCGTGGATGGCACCGGCGAACTGCAGGCGCTTCCGAACCTGTGGGAGACGGCGCGCGCCGAGGCCGAACTGAAGGTCAGCGAAGAACCCATCCTCGGCAGTTACTTCCACGCGACGATCCTCAATCACGCCTCCTTCGGCGCGGCACTCAGTTTCCGGCTGGCCAGCAGGCTCGACAATCCCATGTTGCCGACGATGCTCATCCGCCAGGTCATCGAGGAGGCGATCAGCGATGATCCCGCGATTCTCGAAGCCGCCGAAATGGACGTGCTCGCAAGCTACTACCGCGACCCGGCATGCGACGACCTGACGACGCCATTCCTGTTCCACAAGGGCTTCCACGCACTGCAGGCGTACCGCGTCGCCCACTGGCTCTGGCTCCATGACCGGCAAACCCTGGCGCAGTTCTTCCAGAGCCAGATCAGCGTCGGTCTCGGCGTGGACATTCATCCCGCGGCGCGTATCGGGCGCGGGCTCATGCTCGATCACGCCACGGGCATCGTGGTCGGCGAAACTGCCGTGATCGGGGACGATGTGTCGATACTGCATTCCGTGACGCTCGGCGGCACTGGAAAGGAAACCGGCGACCGGCACCCCAAGATCCGCCGCGGTGTCCTGCTCGCCGCCGGATGCAAGATCATCGGCAACATCGAGGTCGGCGAGGGGGCCAAGGTGGGCGCCGGCAGCGTCGTGCTGCACGACGTCCCGCCGCACGTCACGGTAGCCGGCGTTCCCGCCGTGATCGTCGGCAAACCCCGCGAGGAGTCGCCCGCCCTTGGCATGGATCAGCGGATAGAAGAGTAGTTGCCGCATGGCCGAACCCACGTGCCCGAAGTGCAACGCCGCCGGCATCGAGCACTTCGCCTCGAAACGAAGCGTCCAGCAAAGCCGCGGCGGCGATCCCTGGTACTTCGTTATCTATTGCGGCGAATGCGGCCATGTGTACGAGATCCTCGCCAAGCACGTATTCATCCAGGGACAGACCCACAGGTTCAGTCTTGCGCCCTCCAGGTGACCGGACGTGATACAGTACCGCACCGCAAGCTTGCTCCATGAGGTTGTTGCATCCCGAAGATGCCGCAACAGTCGGATAGGAGGAATTCGATGCACCCGCTATGCAAACTCTTGCCCGCAGCCGCATTGACCCTGTTCGCCTCTGCCACGGTGGCGGAGGCGGTCGTCGAGCCTCGGGTCCTTGACGTCGAACAGCTCCTTGAGGTCATCGAGGTGATCGACGTCACGGCGGAAAAAGAGATCGATGAGTCGGCCGGGGAGGCACTCGACCCGGAGGTTACCGCAATACTCGAGGAAGCGATCCTCGAGGACGGCGAAGCAGACCCCGAACAGGAAGAGTAAACCTTCCGCCCTACTCGGATGCCCGGTCCTGTTCCGGCACGGTGCAGGTGCCGTACTCGACGAAGAGCGACGCCTCCGGCGTGTAGAAGGTCCAGCCACCGATGGCACTGCGGGTGAATCGCGCCCGCGCCGGATTGACCAGCAACATTTCCGACGGCGGATTGTTGACGCAACTATAGCCCCGGTTTTCTCCGGTACCCCGCACCGGACGGCACTCGAACTCCATTTCGTTGCCGTCCTCCGAACGCATCGTGACATAGAGCCGTGTCGAATCCGCGATCTCCCCGATCCCGTCCCGGTCATCGTCCCCCTTCGCCTCGGGCAGGTGCCGCATCAGGAACACGTTCTCGCGCAGGTCGAATGTCTGCCTGGAGAACACGGCGGGCTGGTAGATATCTTCAACATCCCCCGGATACTGGTGCATACCCACGGTCCGGTGCGCCTTGCAGGTGGCCGGCAGCCAGTCCACCGCTCCCGCGGACACCGCGTACAGGACAACCAAGGCGATGGGTAAACGCATAACGGCAATAAGTCTAACCCTCGTGATGGCCGTTGCGGCAGGCGGCGATGACCGACACGACAGCTGGCACCGCGTCACCACCCCCGATTTCGAGATGCTGAGTGACCTGGCACCACCGGACGCCCTCGCGCTCGCCGACCGGCTGACGCGTTTCCGAATCGCGGCGCAGGCCCTCCTCGGACAGCAGGAACTGTCCAGTCCGTCACCGCGCATGATCGCTTTCCGCAGCGCCCGCGCGTTCCGGCAGGTGTTCGCGCTACGCAACATCAGCGGCGTGACCCTGTCCTCGATAAGCCGGTACACCCTGGCATTCGGGCCTGACGGCCTGCGCGGATACGACTCGGGCGCCCTGACCGCCTTCCACGAGTACTCGCACTACCTGATGCAGAACAACCGGCAGATGAACTACCCGGCATGGTGGGAGGAAGGCTATGCGAACTTCCTTTCCACCATGTACGCGCAGGATGACGGCGTCGTGGTCGGTCATGTGCCACCGATCAGGCGACGGCAGATGGTGCGGTCCAGGCCCTCGCTTGAAGAGCTGTTCGACGACCGCATCGTATTCGACTGGAAGCGCCGCGATCTCGAGGGCGTCTACCTCAAGGCATGGCTCCTCGTGCACATGCTGCAACTCGGTCACTTGTCGGGCCTGCCGCCCTTCCACGAGCGCGTCCCCGAAATGCTCGCGAAGATCGACGCGGGGGAGTCCACCCGGGTTGCCGTGGAGACATCCCTGGGCGTAGATCTCCCCGCCCTGGAGCGCACCCTCAATGCCTACACCCGGCGCATATCCCTGCCGAAGCGCACCGTCGTTGTCGATGTCGAGCACGAAACGCCCATGGACGTCCAACCCCTGACCGTCGCGGAAGCGCGGCACGCCCTCGCCAACGCCGCCGCCGCAGCGGGAAACGTCCGCCATGCCGCCCGCCTGTTCCAGCATGTACTTGACGGCAATCCCGACGACATCGACGCCCTTGTGGGACTTTCCGGTACCACCACGGATCCTGAGCACTCCCTCGAGACCGCCGAACGGGCACTCGCGCTCGACGCCGAGCATCCGGGCGCCAACATCCGCATGGCCGAACTCAACGTCACCCGGTGCAGCCAGGCATCCCGGGATGCGTGCCTGTCGGTTTGGCGCGAGAGCGCCGAGTTCTACCGCCGTGCCGTGCGAAACGATCCGGATAACGTCGAAGCGGCTTTTGGCCTGGGGGTCATCTACCTGCACGTCGGGCAGCCTGGAGATGCCCTCGGCTACCTGCGCGTCGCCCACGGCCGGGCACCGTGGGTGCCGCGGATCAACCTGTTCCTCGGCGAAGGGTACCGATTGATCGGAGACGTGGAGCGCGCCCGCGTGCATCTCACCAAGGCCATGCACTGGCATCGCGACGAACGCTGGCGCGAACGGGCGGCGCTGGCGCTTTCGATGATGGATTCGGAAGACGGCAACTGACGCCGGTTTCGTGCTCACGATGCGCCGTTATTCCTACAAGAGTCGTCTCGGGCCAATCATTGACTCACGACCGGACGCGGCCCGGCGTCCGCCCGATCACGGCGGATCGAGAATCCGCTCTACGCTGTTCGCCTTGATCCATCCAGGGGTGCCATCCGCAAGGGCGATACGGAACCAGCCGTCCCGGGTCTCAAGCACCGTAACCTCCGCGCCCCACGGCAGGGGATACGCGAAGGCGAGCCGCGCACCCGTGCTGTCCGCGGCACGCAACGGCGCGCCGTCGACCACGACCACGCCTTCGGGAAGCGCGCGGTCGGAAAACACCGCCGACCCGACCGCCAAAGCCCACGCGGCCGTGGGCACAATCGCAAGACGGCGGAGCACGCGCATGCGGCGCAACGGCCACGGCGCCAGCATCAGCACGGCGAGCGCGAACGCGCCAGCAGCAATCCAGTAACGCTGCGAAACAGAGAACAGATCGCGCCAGAACAGCAGCGAGTCGAGCGCACCGCCCGCCGCGGGACGGGGAAGCCAGGGCGGCGCGCGGTCGCGCAGCCAGGCGAGGTTCCTCGCCGCCCGCTCGTGGCCCGGCTGCAACGCCAGCGCACGCCGGAATGCGAGTGCGGCGCTACCGGCGTCGCCGGCGCCAAGCGCGGCATTGCCCCAGTCGCCGAGGAGATCCGGCGTGGGCCGCAACGCCGCGGCCCGGCGCAGGGCACGTTCGGCCTCGGCGAAATGGCGGACACGGCGGACGGGATCCTGGTCTTCCAGCGCCTGCACATAGAGCCGCCGCCCGTGTTCAAGTCCATCCGGCAGCACCGGCACGCCGTTCCGGGAAGAATCTTCGAGATCGGGCGATCCTTGCTGTTCGCCGGTTGCCCAGGCTGGCAGGGCGGCGAGGACGACGCATATCGAACAGGCCGCGACACCATGCGGGGAGACTGGCCCGATCATCCCGATCCCCGTCGTGCCCAATCGTGCGCGAGAGACCTGATCGCCGCCGCCAGATCCCCATCGAGCGGTTCGCCCGCCGACGCGGGATCGAACGCCGAGGTCTCGCACCTTTCCAGCGCGCCGGCGGCGAGCGCGTTTTCGTGCCCCGTGAGGCGCGCCAGCGCGCGCATGGCGTTGAGTACCTGCGGCGCCGTCTCGCGCGCCGAGCCGCCGGACTCGAGGACGCGTTCCACCTCCCGCCGGGCGCGCGCGATTTCGCGCCTTCGACCGCGCCCGGCCGCCGTGCGCGTCTGCCACACCCGCAGCCCAACGATGACCAGCGGAAGCAGATACAACAGCGCCATCGGCAACGCGCGAACCGTCGACCCCCACGGCAGAGCCAATGTCCGGTTTGTCGCGCTCAAGGACATGTCGGCACCCATGAGCGCCGCGGAGTTCGCCGCGGGCCGGGCCGGGTCCGTCGCCGGGACGGCCGGCGCCGGGGCGGCAGCGGTCACGTCAGCGGCCCCCACCACGTTGCCGCCAGCCACGGAAAGCGCGACCGGACGACTTGTCACCGTGACGTACTCGCCTCTCGTCGGGTCAAAGTAGGGGAATTCGATGGGCGGAATCTCGCGCACTTCCACACTCAGAACCCGCGCCGTGACGCCAAAGGTCTTGGTGCGGGTTTCGGGGTCGACGCTGCCGACGGCAGCATCGGCTGGAATCGAGAACAGCGCCGGTGGCAAACCGCCCTCCCCCACGAGCGGCGGCAGGCTCAGTCCTTCCAGTTCCCCGTCGCCCCGAATCCGTATCGTCAGCTCGATCGGGTCTCCCGCGCTGACCACGGTCCGGCTGGCCTGCACTTCAATGGAGAAACCCGCTCCGACCGCATTGACAAAGTTCGGGGGACGTCCGCTCTCCGGCAGCGGGCGTACGACGAGCTGTTGCCTCTGCCCCGACGCCTGGAACAAGGCGCCGCGATTGCGCCCGAAAGTCGAAAAGTCGAAAAGGCTCCGACGCCCGGGCGACTCCAGGCGCGCCACCACGCGTAGCGGATCCAGGTCGAACGACTGCGCGCGCGTCACCGTGGCCCGGAACGGAAAACGGATGCGCGTGTAATCGATCCCGTTCTCCCGCACCCGATCCTGGTGCATGGACAGGTCGACGGCACCGGCTCCCGCGCGAAACGACCGCATCCGTCGGCTCTCTTCGGTGCCTTCGACGCGGACCGCATCCAGGTCGAACAGGGGAACGACCAGTTCGTAGCTCTCGACATCCCGCGCCAACAGCCACTCGACAGCCCCGTCGAAGGTTTCGCCGACCCACACCGCCCGGTCCGGCAAACGCATGCGCACGATCATGTCCGCGGTCTGCTCGAGATCGCCGACATCGAACGCGCCCGCGCGGCTGGTGACGGACTTCTCTCCCTGGGAAAGCGTCACTGCGGGCACGGTGTAGCGGCCCGCGGACGGCGCCATCACCTGCCACCGGTAGACGAACGTCACCTCTCGCCACTCCGAACGGCGACCGTTCACGATCTGGATCTGTTGCGAGACGCTGGGCGTCATCCCGATATAGGTCACGCGGCAACCGTCGATGGCGAGACCTGGCGCATCCGGCGGCGACTCCTCCTCGAATCCCTTGGCCGACAGCACGAGGTTGAACGGCATGCCCGCATAGATATCCCGAGACTCGACGCTGAGCTCAACGGTCTGGGCCCCGGCAGAAACGGCAACGAACACCAGCGCCATCCGTGCGATGCGTTGCGCCCTCACCAGTCTTTCTCCACCGGCTCCGCCTGCTGCTGCTCTCGCTGTCGCCGCCGCTGCCGCTCAGCTTCCCGATCCCGCACGGCCTGCAGCCTCTGCAACGCCTGCTGGCGTGACATCTGTTCCTCCGGCTCGGAAGCGGCGCTCGCTTCCTGCTGCCGCTGCTCCCCGCCGGATTCGCCGTCCTCTTCGGATGGCGGGCGCAACAGCCGAATCGCGCTCTCGATATGCCCGAGGGCAGCGACCTGGTCATCCAAAGCCGGCTCCAGGTATGGCGACATGCTCCCCGCACTCTCGGCGGCGGAGGCGACCGTTGCGGAAGCGCTCCGCATTCGGGCGGTGCCTGCGCGCAGTTCCCGGGTCGCCTCCGCCATGTTCTCCGCAGCCTCGGCATCCTCGCCGGCACGCGCGGCGTCCGCCTGCGCCGCCAGCGCTTCGCCGAGAGCAGCACCCTTCCGGGCATGGGCTTCCTGGCGCTCGGCCACGAAACCGAGCGGCTCACTGTCCGGTTCGACCTGCACGGTGGCAGTCTGGTCGTGCGTATCCGTTTGTTCGGCCAACAGTTCCTCGAGATGCTCGACAATGCTGAAGAACAGGCGCCGCAATGCTTCGAGGCGTTCAAGCGCCAGTCGCGCCGGCCCGTCGGCCTCGCCGCCAGACGCCAACGCCCCAGACACCGCATCCAGCGCTTCGAGAGTCTCCATGCGCAGCGTTTCGGCAAGCTCCAGCCGTTCCTCGGCCGCCCCATCATCGCCTTCCGGCGACGTTTCCGCGAGGGTATCCCGCAACATCGCCTCCATCCGTCCGAGGCGTTCGCGGTTGTAGTCCACCACCGCACCCGCCATGCGCTTTCCCAGGTCGGCCGGCACTTCCCCGGGATCGGCCTCGAGCACCGCCACGGCGCGCAACTGATCCGCGTAAGCGATCCCTATCAGTTCGCGCAACCCGGCGAAACGCTCGATCGCCCGGGATAGCGCAGCCACGGCGCGCGACCCTTCCCGCGCCGCATCGGAAACCGCCCCGCCACCGAACGCCGAAAGGGCGGAACGCATGGCATCGAGGGCCTCTTCCACGTGGGGCAGGGCTTGCGCGACAGCCTGGCGCGCATGCTCGGCGTCCGGCGCGGCTTCCGGATTGGGCGAGGGCTCGCCATCCGCTGCCGACGCAATGGTCGCTTCGAGGCGGCGCAACATTTCGCCGGTGCGCGCGGCTGCGTCCTCCTGCCGGTTGGTCAGGTGCCCGACCGTAAGCCAGACCGGCGGGCCATCGTCGGCCGAGACTCCGGCCAGCGCGCCGGCGTGCGCGACCAGGGAGGCCTCGTCGCCCGCTATCGCCTTCAGTACGGTGACAGGGTCCGCCAACTGCTCCCGGGCCCGCTTGAGTTCGGCGAGGGCCGTATCGGCCCGGCGATGCCCGCGCTCGCCCTCCAGCCGGCGCAACCGCCTGCGCGTATCGCTCATCGACTGCCTCGCGCGCTGCAGGTAGTGGTCCATGTGGCCAAGCTGGTAGGTCCGCGCACGGTCGCCGGGGGTGTGGGTGTCCTCCCCCTGACCTTCGAGGTGCGCGCGTTCTTCGGCAGCGAGGTCGACGATATCGGCGGTTTGCGCGAGCAACGCGCGTTCCGACGCCGCGAGCGATTCGAAGCGGTGCCGGAACTCCGCGCCTTCGTTCGACTCCACGTCCGCCAACAGTCCCCGCAACTGGTCGCGCAGGCCGCGCTGATCGTCGATGATCCGGTCGAGCCGGGCCTCGAGGTGCCCGTCTCGGTTGAGCTGGTCCGCCAACTGCTGGATACGGCGCAGGACGATCTCCAGGTTGACCCGTGCGTCCTCGTCCTCTTCCGGGGCGAGGCGCGCCGCATCGCTGAACCATGCGGCACTGGAACGCAACGTCTCGATGGTCTCCTCCAGCGCTTCTTCGTCCATGCCGTCGGCCTGTCCGGCCAGGGCGAGCCCCAGGTTGAAAGCCGACCGGTATCGCAGTACCGGATCCCCCCGGGCGTCGTCCCGCGCAGCGAGGAAGGCTTCCGCCGCGCCGGCAAAGTCGCCGTTCTCCAGGTCTTCGAGCCCCAGGTTGTAGCGCGCGCGCGCGCTCGGCGCATCCTCGGACGCGGCGGGTTCCGATGCCGGCGTTTCCTCCATCGGGGGAGGCGCTTCAGGATCGGCATTTCCCGCCGGGACCTCAGCAGGGTTCCCGGATGGGTTCCCGGATGGGTCCGCCGCCGCCAGGAGAGCCACGATGCCGGCGACGAGACCGAACCGGGACATCGCATGCAGGCGCGTCACGGGCGTACCGTCCCGGATGGCGCCGGCATTCCGCGCGCGGCCCCGGTCGATCCGATCCACACCGCGCCCGCCAGCGAAAGCAGGGCGCCCAGCACGAACCACCGGTAGTGCTCCGTCGGGTTCCTTCGCACAATGCGCGCGGAGGCATCTGCGACCATCGGCCGGATGTGTGCCTCGACGATGGAATCAAGATCGACCGCCGAGGTCCCCGCCGGCACGTAGACGCCTTCGGCCGCCAGGGCAATCTCCCGAAGGAGGTCCCCGTCCAGCCTCGTTTTCACGACATTGCCATCGCTGTCCAGCAACACGCTCCGCGCGCCGGTCTCGGGATCGGTCAGCATGACTTCGCTGCCGGTCTCGCTACCGAAGCCGATGGCGACGATGCGAATACCGGCGGCCACCGCGTCCGTCACGGCTTCGAGGGGATACGAATCGTGGTCCTCGCCGTCCGTGATCAGGAGCATGATGCGGGGCGTGCCGCGATCGGGGCCGAATACGGCGGTCGCCTTGCGAACCGCATCGCCTATACGCGTCCCTCCGCGCGATACCGACCGGACGCTCACGTCCCGCAACACGAGGCGGAAAAAGCCATAGTCCGACGTCAGCGGTGACTTGACAGCCGCCCGGCCGGCAAACGCGACCAGACCCACGCGCTGGCCGTCCACGCGTTCCAGCAGTTCGTTGATCTCCGCCTTTGCCCGGGCGAGGCGATTGGGCGCCGCGTCTTCCGCGAGCATGCTCTTCGAGACGTCCAGGACAATCACGATGTCCGCCGTGATGTTCTGCGACAGCGCCTCGGTCCCGGTCGGAGACTGCGGCCGCATGAGCGCAACCACGCCCAGCGCCAGCGTCAGCGAGAACAGGGCCAGCTTGGCGATACGCCGCGCCCGGGTCTGGCGCCACGCCAGGCGCGCCTGCATCGAGACCGACATGAACCGCGCGAGGGATTTTCCGGTCCCGAGCTCGAAGTACCCGGCGGCGACCACCACCGCCAGCACCGGCCAGGCGAGGTGGACCCAGTGCGGCGCCGCGAAATCCATCACGGCAGCCTCGCAAACAGCGCGCCGCGGCTTAGCCAGGCAACCGCGAGGAGCGCCAGCGCCAATGCCAGCGGCACGGCGAAGAGTTCATCGTACTGGCGGAAACGGTCCTCGGTGATACGGGTGCGTTCGAGACGGTCGATCTCCGCGTAGACGCGCTCGAGCCCTTCGGCATCCTCTGCCCGGAAATACCGTCCGCCCGCGACTTCGGCGATCTGCCGCAGCACCGCCTCGTCGACCTCGACGCGCATGGACCGCAGGATCGAGCGGCCGAACCTGTCCTCCATGCGCACCGGGGCGAGGCCCGTCGTACCGGCGCCGATGGTGTACACCTTGACCCCCATGGACCGGGCCAGTTCCGCTGCGGCGGCCGGCGACTCCACCCCCGCATTGTTGACGCCGTCGGTCAGCACCACCGCGATACGCGATCGAGCCGTCGACTCGCGCAGCCGCTCGACGGCGAGTGCCAGGGCATCGCCGATGGCGGTGCCGTCCTCCGTACGGTCGCGAACGGTGGAAAGATCCCGCGCCACCGCGGCGAGATTGTTGTGATCCAGGGTCAGGGGCGCGGCCGTGTCGGCGAATCCCGCGAAGGACACGAGGCCGATGGCGTCGTCGGGTCGACCCGCCAGGTCGCCGCCACCCAGCACAAAGGCCTCGAACACGTCCTGGACCGCTTCGAGACGGGTGCGTTCCCGGGCAGGCGTGGAGAGATCCAGCGCCCGCATGGAACTCGATACATCGACGACCATCATGATCGCGATGCCCTCGCGGTGAATACGGCTGAAACGTTCGCCGACTCGCGGACCCGCAAGGGCGACTACCAGGGCGATCAGCGCCAGGCACAGCATGACGTCCGGGACCCACGCGAACCGCGGGCGCCAGCCGCCGGCCTCTCCGGGAAGAATGCGAAGCGACGAGAAGACCAGGCGGCCGGGCGCGCGGCGCGCGAGCAGGTACAGCGGCACCGCCAACACCGCCAGCGACAGGAGCAGCGGCTCGCGGAACTCGATGGCGGTGATCGCATCCATCCTCTACGCCGCTTCGGCGAAATCGGACTCCGCCTCGCCCAGGAAACGCCGGGCGGCTTCCAGCGCACTGCGCGACTCGTCCGCACCGGGACTGTAGCGCGCGAACTTGACCCGGTCGCAACTGCCAAGAAAAGTCGACAGCAGATCACGGTGCGCGGGGGAGAACGCCACCGAACGGCGCGCCTCCAGCAGGAACTCCTCGGTGGTGAGTTCCGGTGCCCGCACGGCGTGGCGATCCTCGATATAGCGGCGCACGATGTCGGAGAGTTCGACGTACCATGCGTCCACCGCCGAAGCCTCCGGCAGCCCGCGTTCCTCGAGTGCCCCGAGGCGCTGCAGGGCGCGCTCGAAAGCGGTCGCCCGGGCGCGTTCCGCCGCCTGCCGTCGCCAGGTGACCACTCCCCACGCGATGCCGGCGGCAAGTGCCGCGCCGAGCATCAACCACAACCAGCGCGACCACCAGCGCGCCCCAAGTTCGGGCAAATGTCCGCGCGCGGACCGCAGCGTGTCGGCCACGGCGCCCTCCGGCAGGACCGACTCGATCTCGAACGCAAGCTCGTCAGTGATCAACTCCCGTGGCGTCGCATCGCCGCCGCGCTCGTCGACGTACTCGATGCGCAGTCCGGGTATGCGCTGCCGGCCGCTCGCCGGGCCGCGCAACGTGTATTCCTGCCGCGCCATCACGCCGCCATCGTCGCCGGTCGAAAGCCGCGGCATGAAGTCGAGAATCGAATACCGCCCCAGGGCTTCGCCGAAATCGGGCATCTCGATGCGCACGCCCGGTCTGGCCTCAACCGTCAGCGTCAGTTTCAATGGATCGCCAAGCCGGGGAGCGGCCGGCGCCAGGGCGACGGTGGCCGTGACCGGACCCTCCTCGGTGACGCGGGAGATTTCCGGCGCCACCCCGGGTTCCGCGGGAGCCTCGTCCGTCGCGTCCGGTTGGCAGGCGGCGAGGAGCCCGAGACCCAACAGGATGGCGAAGCGCCATCGCCACCAGGCGCTGGCGCTCCCCGGAAGCGTTTGTTCCACGGAAGTGCCCCGCGACCGTCGCCTGTCGGCGCCGCTCGCGGCCCGGCCCCGCTCGTCGACCATGCAACAACCGCTCCCGATCGCTGACGCTCCCGGACGCGTTTGTTCCACGGAAGTCAACGCCGGGTCCTCTTTTCCCGCATTCGGAAAAAAGCCAGCAGCGGCTCGACCACTGAACCCGTCGCATCGATACTGACCACATCGATGCCAGCCCCCTTGAGCGAGCGATGCAACGCCTGCGTGCGGTCATCCGCATCCCGTGCGAGCGCCGCCCGGAACTCGGTGGAGCCGGTATCCACCAGGCGCCGCTCTCCTGTCTCCGCATCCTCCAGCATGACGAGACCCGCCCCGCGAAACTCCGACTCCCGCCGGTCGGTCACGCGCACCGCCACCACGTCGTGTTTGCGGTTCGCGCCGCGCAGCGCGTCGACATAACCTCCGTCCAGGAAGTCCGATATCAGGAACAGCACCGCACGCCTCGGAAGGACGCGCCGGCAGAACTCGAGCGCATGGGCGATGTCGGTCGAGCGGCCTTGCGCGCGCCGCCTTCGTTCGCGGAACTGCCGCAAGCGAAGGCCCCAGGCCCGGGGAAGCGCAACCAGCCCCCGGGGCCCCGGAGAGACCACCGCCGTCTCCTGGCCTCGCGCGAGCACTTCGCGCACGACCCGCAACGCGTGTTTCTGGCCCTTGCGCGGAGGGATGAACTGCTCCACGTCGCCGTGGAAAAGGAGCAGCCCCACCTTGTCGTCGTTGTAGATGGCCGAGAAGGCGAGCAGGGCCGACAACTCGACGGCCGCCTCCCGTTTTGACCGTCCGGCGGAACCGAAGTCGAGCGACGCGCTCATGTCCACGATCAGCAGGACGGTGAGCTGACGTTCCTCGACGTAGCGTTTGACGTAGGGTGCGCCCATGCGCGCCGTGACGTTCCAGTCGATGGTCCTTACATCGTCGCCGGCAATGTAGGGCCGCACTTCGTCGAATTCGACCCCGCGGCCCTTGAAGACCGAGACATAGGCGCCCGCCAGGACATCCGCGACCTGGCGACCGGTTCGCAACTGGATGCGCCTGACCTGTCTGACGATCTCCGCCGGCAGCATGTGGAAGGCCTCGCGTCAGGGCACTTCGACATTGGCGAGAATCACGTCGACCAGGTCGTCGGCGCTGCGCCCCTCGGCTTCCGCCTCGTAGGTCACCACGACGCGATGCCGCAGGACATCCGGCGCAACGCTCTTGACGTCGTGGGGACTGGTATAGCTGCGTCCGGCCAGGAGCGCGTTCGCCTTGGCCAGCCGGACGAGGTTCAGCGAACCACGCACCGAAGCCCCGTATTCGATGAGGCTGGCCAGTTCGGAGATGCCCGCAGCCTCGGGGTCGCGGGTGGCAGCGACCAGGTCCACGGCGTAGCGCTTGACCTTGTCGTCGACGAAGATCTGCTGGGCCACCTCCCGCGCAGCCAGGATGTCCGCGCCGGTCATGACGCGCGAGGCCTTCGGCCCGCGTCCTGTTCCGGCCATGCGATCGATGATGCGCACCTCTTCGTCGCCGCTCGGATAGCCGATGACGAGTTTCATCATGAATCGGTCGAGTTGCGCCTCCGGCAGCGGGTAAGTGCCCTCCTGTTCGATGGGGTTCTGCGTCGCCAGGACCATGAACGGGGCATCGAGGGGAAAGGTCCGCTCGCCCAGCGTCACCTGCCGCTCCTGCATCGCTTCGAGCAGCGCCGCCTGCACCTTGGCGGGCGCGCGGTTGATTTCGTCCGCAAGTACCAGGTTTCCGAACACCGGACCCTTCTTCACGGAGTAAGTGCCGTCCTTCGGATTGAATATCTGCGTACCGGTCACATCGCCCGGAAGCATGTCCGGCGTGAACTGGATGCGGGAAAAGTCGCAGTCGACCGCATCGGCGAGGGTACCCACGGCAAGGGTCTTCGCAAGCCCGGGCACGCCTTCGAGCAGCGCATGGCCGTCCGCGAGCAGCGCCAGCAACAGGTGTGTCACGAGCTGGTCCTGGCCGACGAGCACCTTGCCCACTTCCGCCCGCACGAGATCGAATCGCTCCCGCACTTCCGAAACGTCGCCCGTGACATCGACTGCCGCCATCGTGCCTCCCGTTGTTTGACCGGCTCGAGGAAAGCCGCTCGGTATTCTTCACGTAGACCATGCCGGGCCACGAAGGTTCCCCGCAGGTCCTCGGCGCGCAATGCTAGCAGCCTGCGCCGCAGAACGGCACGTGGTGCCGTCCAAGGCGGAGGTTGCGGGACGGGTTGGATGGGTGAGACAGAGGGCTTGGGCTGGGGTGCAACACGACGCGCCCGAAGGGCCGGCGGATTTCGTGGCGCTAGCCGTCAGCCCGCCCGCCTGACCAGTAACCAACCCGCCACCCAGCAGACGGCAATGGATGCAAGCACCGCGAGCCAGGGCGGAATATCGAATACCACGCTCGCCGGTGCAAGCAGGTCCTGCAGGTACTTGAAGAGCAATCCGGCGGCGACGCCCACGGCGAGCCGCGCGCCCATGCCCGCCTCCCGGAGGGGGCCAACGACCAGACCCACCGCCAGCAGCGCCAGGCCCAGGGTCGCCAGGGGCTGCAAGGTCTTGCCCCAGAACGCGATCCGGTAGGTGTCGGCGCTCAATTGCTCCCGGTCCAGCCGCCGGATCTGGAACGCGAGGTCAGAGATGGAGAGCTTGCGCGGGTCAATGAGGGCGCGTGCTGCCAGCAACCGGGGATTGACATCGCTTGACCACGGCGTTTCGTCCCCTGAGACCAATGTGGTCCGATCCTCGCCGATACGCGTCGCGCGCACGTTCATTAGCCGCCAGAATCCGTCCCTTTCGTCGAACACCGCCGATTCCGCCCGGCTTGCCGCACGCAGACGCTGGCCCTCAAGCTCGAACTGGTTCACGCCGATCAACTCCCCGCCGGCGCCGAGCGCATCGACACGCGTATACACGCTACCCTGCCGGTGCCAATACCCGTCCAGCCGGATCGTCGCCGAGTCCTGAAGCGCCCGCGAACGGATTGCCTCCCCCGCCGCGTCGAGGCGCGGCGCCGCGTACTCCCCGATGACTGCCGCCGCAAGGGACGCTCCCAACACCGGTACCGCCAGCGCGCCGAGAATGCGCCACAACGACGTGCCAGCCGCACGCAACACCGTGATCTCCGAGTTCCCGGCCAGGGTGCCGAGGCCAATCAACGAGCCGAGAAAGATCACGAACGGCGCCAGTTCGTAAATGCGCCGGGGCGACGTGTAGAGGACGTAGCGAAGCGCTTCGCCCGCACCGTAGGCCTCCTGTTCCCGGCCGAGTTCCTCCACCATCGCGAACAGCGTCGTCAGGGCAAAAAAGCAGACCAGCACCACCAGCATGGCAGACGCCGCGGCCCGGCCGACATAGCGGTCCATGACGAACAGAGTCATAGGGGCCGCGCGCTCCGCCGAATGAAATGTACCGCGACCGCGAGCATCACCCCGTGCACCGGCCAGAGCCCCACTGCCGCCGGAACCGTCCCATCCGAAATCGCCCCGCGCGCAGCCGCACAGGAAAGGAAGTAGGCGGCGAACAGTACCGTGCCGGGAACGATCCGCGCGAAACGTCCGGCCCGCTGGCCGACGCGCGCCAGGCCGAACGCGGCAAAGGCCCCGACCACCGTGAGGAGCGGCAGGCTCAGCCGCCACTGGAGTTCCGCCGCGTGCGCCACGCTGGCGGGGTCAAGTTCCCTCGACGGCAGTGCCCCCACCTCCGGCGGCAAGCCGTCCTGGGGGTTCGACCCGATACGCCGGCCAAGGCGCTCGAACTCGATGACATTGAAGTCGGCATCGCCCGCGGCGCCCTCGTATCGCGCGCCCCTCTCGAGCAGCAGGAACCTGCTACCCGTCTCCGTATCCACGTACTGGCTCCCGGCCTGTGCCCAAACAGTGGCGAAGCCGCCCTCGACACGATCGCTCATGAACACGCCGAGCAGCCGCTGCCCCTCCGGGTCCACTTCCTCCGCGTAAGTCACCCGCCGCCCGTAGTCGAAACTGTGGAACACCCCCGGAGGTATGGAGGGCAGCAGAATCGTCGAACGCTGTTCGGATATGACTTCCGACGCCGAGCGCATCGCTGCCGGCGTCACGATCATCGCGAGGCCCGCGACTCCGGCGGCAACGGCCAGAATTCCCGCGGCGAGCCATGCCAGGATGCGCAGGGAACTGGCACCGCCGCTCGTCAGGGCCGCGAACTCGCCCTCGGCGTGCAGGCGCCCGCAGGTGATCAATATCGCCAGTATCAATGCCAAGGGGGCCGTGAGCTGGGCGAACTCCGGCAGGCGCAGGCCCGCGAGCAGCCACAGCGCGTCCGCCGAATAGCGCCCGAGAGCGGCATCCTGCAGGTATCCGATAAAGCGTCCGCCGAGCCCGATCACGAGCAACGCGAAGAACACCACCGCGAATACCGCGGCCAGTTCCCTGTTGACGTGTCGAAACGCTACGGCCATGAGTCCCCGCTCGTCGTCCATGCGCGGGCCGCCTCGGCTCGCTGTCGCTCCCCGGAGCGGTTCGTTGCATGGAAGTGCTACACTGCCCGCCCTTCGGGGAGGCACGGCCTTTCGGCCAGCAAACCTCGGTCCAAGCGCAGATTATGAAGTACACGACGCGAACCGGGAATCCGGCGAACATGCGAACCGACTGCCTGGTGGTCAGCCGGGCACGCGCGCGGGAGGTCGCGCGCGCGCTCGACGTCGGTGAGTTCGTCGACCACGCGCTGGCGCAGAAGCCGAAAGGCATCGCCGTGATTCCGATTCCAACCAACGTAAAGAACCTGATGGTGGTCCCGGGCGACGACCCCGAGATCGAAGACGCAGCTTTCCGCCGGCTGGCCGGCAGGGCCGCCCGCGCGCTCAGGAACCTCGCGGCGCGCAACGCGGTGTGGTGCCTGAACAATCTCGACGTCACCGGTCGCGACATCTACTGGAAGACACGGGTCGCATTGCGCGCCCTGTCGGATGCCCTCTACTGGTACGACGACTTCCAGTCCAGGCCATCGAAGGACACGCGAATCTCGCGGGTCGGCGTTCTCGCGGAGGCCGGCGCCCGCACCGGCACGGCGCTGGCGGTCAAACACGGCCAGGCGCTCGACGACGGCATGGCCCTGGCCCGCGATCTCGCCAACACGCCGCCGAACGTGTGTAACCCTTCCTATCTCGCGGACGAGATCGGCAAGCTCGCCGACGGGGACACGGTCACCGTCGAGGTCCTGGAGGAGGATCGGATCGAGGAACTCGGCATGGGCGCCTTCATGTCCGTCACCCGGGGCAGCAGGACGCCGGGCAAGCTGATCGTGGCGCAGTACCGCGGCGGCGCGCCGGATGATGCGCCCATCGTCCTGATCGGCAAGGGCGTCACCTTCGACACCGGCGGAATCAGCATCAAGCCTTCCGGGTCGATGGATGAAATGAAGTTCGACATGTGCGGCGCGGCAACGGTGACGGCCGCCCTGGTCGCGGCGGCGGCGGCCGAGTTGCCCATCAATCTCGTCAGCATCGCCGCGGCCGCCGAGAACATGCCGGACGGCCAGGCATCCCGACCCGGCGATATCGTGACGACCATGTCCGGGCAGACGGTGGAGATCCTCAATACGGATGCCGAGGGCCGCCTGCTGCTGTGCGATGCCCTGACCTATGCCGAACGGTTCAAGCCGAAGTCGGTGGTGGATGTGGCGACGCTGACCGGCGCCATGGTGGTCGCCCTGGGAAGCCACGCGAGCGGTCTCTTCTCCAACGACGACAGCTTGAGCGATGCGCTTGTGAAGGCGGGACAGACCAGCGGCGACCGCGCCTGGCCGATGCCCGTGTGGCGCGAATACCAGAGCCAGCTCAGGAGCAACTTCGCGGATTTCGCGAATGTCGGCAGCCGCGCGGCGGGCGCCGTTACAGCCGCCTGTTTCCTGTCGCGCTTCGCCCGCAAGTTCAAATGGGCGCACCTAGACGTCGCCGGAACCGCCTGGCGCACAGGCGCGGCGAAAGGCGCCACGGCGCGCCCGGCGCCGCTGCTGTTCCAGTACCTCCTCGATCAATCGGCGGCGTGACCAGGATCGACTTCTACATCCTGCCGGACGTAGACAGCGAATCGAAATTCCGCTTCGCCTGCCGACTCGCCCACCGCGCGATCGCCGACGGCGGACAGGCACATGTGCGAACCGCATCGGCCGAGGCGACCGCCGCCCTCGACGCCCTGATGTGGAGCTATCCCGAAGGCCGCTTCCTGCCCCATTCGACCGCGGACGACGACCCGTCACTGGTATGCATCGGCCACGAGGAACCGCCACCTGGCCCGGATGAACTGCTCATCAACTTAAGCGACGACATTCCCGAGTATTTCGACCGGTTCGAACGGGTGTGCGAGGTCGTGCCGGGACCGGAACTGGCCGCCGGACGGGCACGCTACGGCCAGTATCGGCGGCGCGGCTTTCCGCTGCATCATCACGAGTTGGACGACTGGGAAACTGCGCGGTGAAAGTGCCCCACAGCCGTTGCCTCCGGCCTCGCCTGTGGCCCGGCCCAACTCGTCGTTCATGCAACAATCGCCCCCGGTCGCCAGCGCTCCCGGAAGCGCTTCTTCCATGAAAGTGCCCCACAGCCGTTGCCTCCGGCCACGAGCGTTTTCCTGCGAGGGGTACCCCCTCGCGCTCCCCGGGCCCGGCCCAGCTCGTCGTTCATGCAACAATCGCCCCCGGTCGCCAGCGCCGGAGGCGCTTCTTCCATGAAAGGTACTTTCGAACCCTCGTTGCTGGAAGGCGCGCTGTACGCCGAGTGGGAGTCGAGCGGCCACTTCGCCCCGGCGGGCAACGGGCGCCCCTTCTGCATCGCCATTCCACCGCCCAACATCACCGGCCGCCTGCACCTGGGCCACGCGTTCCAGCACACCCTCATGGACGCGCTGATTCGGTACCAGCGCATGAAAGGCAGACAGGCGCTGTGGCAGATGGGGACCGACCACGCCAGCATCGCCACCCAGATGATCGTCGAACGACAACTGGCGGCCGACGGGATCAGCCGCGACGCCATCGGGCGCGAGGAGTTCGTCAACCGCGTCTGGGAGTGGCGCGACCGCTCCGGGGGCGAGATCTCGCAGCAACTCCGGCGCATGGGCTCGTCGCTGGATTGGTCGCGGGACCGATTCACCATGGACGAGGGTTTCTGCACCGCCGTGAACGAAGTCTTCGTGCGGCTCTACGAGGACGGGTTGATCTACAAGCGCAAACGCCTGGTGAACTGGGACCCGGTGCTCAAGACCGCGGTGTCCGACCTCGAGGTGGACAACGTGGATGAACAGGGGCACCTGTGGCGCATCCGTTACCCGTTGAATGGCGTCCTGACGTCCTCGGGCGCAGATCACGTCGTCGTCGCGACAACCCGGCCCGAAACGATGCTCGGCGACACGGGTCTCGCAGTGCACCCGGACGATCCGCGCTACCGCGGCCTGATCGGCGCCCGGGCGCGATTGCCCCTCGTCGACCGCGAGATTCCCATCGTCGCCGACCCGCACGTGGACCCGGAGTTCGGCACCGGCTGCGTCAAGGTCACGCCGGCCCACGACTTCAACGACCACGCGGTAGGCGAGCGGCATGACCTGGCGTGCATCAACATCCTGAATGCCGACGCGAGCATCAACGACAACGCGCCGGCCGCGTATCGCGGCATGGACCGCATGGAGGCGAGAGAAGCCGTCGTGGCCAACCTCACCCGGCTTGACCTGCTCGAATCCGTCGAACCCCACGCGCTGACCGTGCCGCGGGGGGACCGTTCCGGGGCCGTGCTGGAGCCGTGGCTCACCGACCAGTGGTGGGTGGACGTCAAGCCGCTGGCGGAGCCCGCCATCGAGGCGGTTCGGGACGGGCGTATCAGGTTCGTTCCCCGCCAATACGAGAACATGTATTTCGCCTGGATGCGCGACGTGCAGGACTGGTGCATCAGCCGGCAGCTATGGTGGGGGCACCGCGTCCCGGCGTGGTACGACAGTCAGGGGAACGTGTACGTGGGCCGCAACGAATCCGAGGCGCGGAACAAGGGCGGCGTGCCCGACGGCACGCCACTCACGCAGGATGCCGACGTCCTCGACACGTGGTTCAGTTCGGCGCTATGGACGTTCGCCACCCTCGGCTGGCCGGAGCAAACGCGCGAACTCGAACGTTTCCACCCCACCGATGTGTTGGTGACCGGACACGACATCATTTTCTTCTGGGTCGCCCGGATGATCATGATGACGCTGCGCTTCACCGGCGACGTCCCGTTCAGGACCATCTATACGCACGGACTCGTGCGGGATGCGCACGGCGCAAAGATGTCCAAGACCAAGGGCAATGTTCTCGATCCGCTGGATATCGTCGATGGCATCTCGCTCGAAGACCTCATCGCAAAACGCACCGCCGACCTGACCCAGCCGCAGATGGCGGCCGCGATCGAGGCGGCGACACGGGCCGACTTTCCCGATGGCATCCGCGCCTATGGCACGGACGCGCTGCGGTTCACGTACTGCGCTCTCGCCTCCCCCCACGGGCGCGACGTCAACCTGGACCTGGGACGAATAGACGGCTATCGCAACTTCTGCAACAAGCTGTGGAACGCGACAAAGTTCGTGCTCATGCACGTCGACGGCGACGATGCCGATAGCCCGGCGCCACTCGGTCTCGCGGACCGCTGGATACGCTCGCGCGCCCGGCGGCTGATCGAAGACGTCGAGCGCGCGATCGGCGAGTACCGCTTCGACCTGTACGCGAACGCGGTGCACGAGTTCGCCTGGCGCGAGTACTGTGACTGGTACGTCGAGTTCACCAAACCGGCGCTATGGCGCAACGAAGAAGACGCGCAAGCCGCCCGCGCCGCCCGCCGGACCCTGCTCGCCATACTCGACGTGCTGTTGCGGGTGGCGCACCCGCTCATCCCTTACATTACCGAAACCCTGTGGCGCGAGGCGCGCGCGGCGTCTGGACAGACCCCCGGCACGATCATGCTGGATCCGTTCCCGCAGGCGGACGACCTCGAACACGACGCCGAGGCCGTCGCGTCGATCGAATGGCTGAAGGCCGTGGTCGTCGGCATACGCAACATTCGGGGCGAGATGGGCATCGCTTCCCGCGTTGGCATAGACCTCATCTTCCAGGCGGGCGACGCGACCGACCGGGAGCGGCTGCGCACGGCCGAGTCCCTGTTACGGCGGATGGCGGGCGTCGAGTCCATCACCTGGCTCACCGCGGACGAAGACGCACCGCCCGCAGCCGTGCAGGTCGTCGGCAACCTCAAGGTCCTGGTGCCCCTCGCTGGGCTGATCGATATCGACCAGGAGTGCGAGCGCCTGCGGAAGACGATTTCCCGGTTCGAGCGCGACCTCGCCCGCTCGCGGGGCAAGCTCGGCAACGAGAACTTCGTCACGAAGGCGCCGGCGGCGGTAGTGGAAAAGGAACGCGACAAGGTCAGGGACCTCGAGACCAAGCTCGCCACGATGCGCGAGCAACTGGCCCGGCTGAACGCCGCGCCCTGAACTGCTGCGTGACGTGTTCGTCTGGGCTGGCATTGAGGAAGGACGGCGGTTACGTCTGCCACCGGTCAGAACTTCCGCGTGACAGTCGCCTGGAAATGCCTCGGCAGTTCCGGCAGCACGACGACCCCACCGAACAGGTTGGGGAAGTTGGCGCGGAAATAGCGTTCATCCATCAGGTTCTTGCCCGACACGGTGAATGACCACCGGCGTCCGTCGAACTGCAGCCCCGCGTTCACCAAGGTGTACGCCAGCAACCTCACCCTGCGCGAAAACCCCGAGTATACGCTTGCCACGTCCGCGACGCTCGCAAATGCCCGCCAGCGGTCCCACTCGTGCAGAACCGTGACGGCGGACAGGCGCCTGGGCACTCCCGCCCTCACCGCGTCCGGGTTGGACGCGAGTGTGACGAAACCGCCCACGGTCCCACCGTAGAACGTGGCCGGGTCAGTGTCGGGCAGGTCGCCGGCCCCGAGAAAACTGAACCGGCCGCCGTTGGCGAGGGTATTGAGATTGATCACCTCGAGGTTGGTGCGGGCGGCGATCACCGATACCCGCTCGGTGGCCCGCCACCGTAACTCGAACTCCAGACCCTCCGCGCGGGAAGCCTGGTTGGTGACGATGGCCTGCGCGCTGAAGTCGGTCCGCTCCTGTTCGAAGTACGCGGCCTGCGCGAACAGCCGCCCGTCCGGGAACGCGCCCTTGACGCCGAACTCCCGGAGCCTCGAGGTGGCAACGGCGCGGTTTCCAGCCACGTTTGACGGAAGGATCTCGGCCCCCTGCCCGGCGATCACGGTCGTCTGTTCCGACAGCGTGGCGTAGGGCATGAGTCGCCCCGCCGTCCGGTACGAGAGGCTGGCCGTCCAGGAGAGGACCTCGTCGGTGCCGGATGCGTCCACCGCCTGTCCCCCGCGCGTTCGTCCGGCGGGCTGGCGGCTATCGAGATCGATGCGCTCCGGCCAGACCCCGATGACCGCGTTCAGGCCGTTGCCCCAATCGAAGTCCGCGAGCACCGCGAGGCCGAACGAGGAATAGGAACCCTTCGAATAGTCCGAGTAGTCGCGATCAATCCGTGTGGTTCCAGCCACCGATCTCGTTGCCATCGTAGTCGTGGTACATGCCGCCCCACACCAGTCGCAACCGGTCGTTCGCCTCCACGTTGAACGTGGCCTGCAGGACGACATTTGCCGTGGCCGTATCCCGGTAGTAGCTGCCCGAGTCCTCCCACTCCCCGAACACGTAGTAGCCGAACCGCCGATCCCCCAATGCGCCGGGACCGCCGACTTCCGCCGCCACGACCGCCCTGTCCCAGCTTCCAGCCGCCACGGACACCTCCCCTGTCGGCTTCTCCAGGAACTGGCCCGTGTCGGCGCGCGCGGACTTCGGCACGAAGTTCATGTAACCGCCGATCTTGCTCGGCCCGTGGATCACGGAGGCGGGACCGCGCACGATGTCCACCCGGTCGGCCGCGCCGATCGGTGTCGCGTAGTTTCCGGGATTGTCCAGACGGCGCACGCCGTTGAAGTAGTTCTCGCCCGCAGTACCGCGCAGGTCCAGCGAGCCGGAAACCCCGAAAAACGACTGCGTGAAGCTCGATGCCGACAGCATGACCAGGTCGTCGATGTCGGTCATGCCGAGGCGGTCCATGGTCTCCACGGCGACGCTGGTGGCCGACCGCGGTGTCTCGAAGAGAGACTTGTCGAACCCGAAGACCGCGTCCACCGGCTCGGCCGGGACGATGGACACCCGGTCGGCCGCGTCGCCATGCACGGTGATCGTCTCGTCGACTTCGGTGTCCGCGGCGTCCTCCGCCGCCAGGGTGGACCAACCCGCGACCAGGCACGCCGCGAGCGCGTGGACCGTCCGTCTTGGTCCCGTCATCCGGTCCCGGGAAGCCCGCAGCTTACGGAACCTCAAGAACGACCTTGCCGAACGTCTGGTTGCCGGCGACCAAGCTGTGCGCCTCATCGGCGCGGTCCATCGGGAAGACGGTGTCGATCACGGGACGGATGGTCCCTGCCGCGATCACCGGCCACACGCGTTCCCTCAACCTGTCCATGACGGCGGCCTTCTCCGCAATGGTCCGGGAGCGCAGCGTGGAACCCATGATCGAGAGCCGCTTCATCAGCACCGTCGAAAACGCCAGTTCGGCGCGGGAGCCGCCCAGCAGCCCGATGACGATGAGGCGGCCTTCGGGTCTCAGGCTCGCCAGGTTGTCCGGCAGGTAGGCGGCGCCCACCGGATCCAGGATCACGTCGACGCCCTCCTCCCGGGTCCACTCGCGCACGCGTTCGCGAAATGACTCCACATGCCTGTCGCACCCGTCCGCCGCACCGAGTTCGATGCATCGCTCCACCTTCTGCCGGGATCCCGCGGTCACGTAGCACGGGTTGCCGAACTCGCGGCACAACTGTATCGCCGCCGTCCCCACGCCGCTCCCGCCGGCATGCAGGAGCGCGGTCTCCCGGAATCGGAGCCGGCCTTCCATGTAGAGGTTCAGATACGCCGTCGCGAACACCTCCGGCAAAGCCGCCGCCTCGGCGAGAGAGAGGCCCGCCGGGGCCTTCAACACCTGGCCCGCCGGCACGATCACGGATTCGGCATAGCCTCCGCCCGCGAGCAGGGCGCACACGGCATCGCCGACACCCACCCTCGAGACGCCGTCGCCCACCGCATCGACGACGCCGGCACATTCCAGGCCGAGAATATCGCTCGCGCCCGGTGGCGGCGGATAGTGGCCGGCCCGCTGGACGAGGTCGGCACGATTCACCGCGCTGGCTCGGATGGCGATCCTGACGTGCCCGGGCCCCGGATCGCCGACCGGCGCGTCCGTCCAGACGAGCCGATCGCCGTCGACGCGAATGGCTTTCACCAGGACATCCGCATCTTCACGCCGCGCCCGTCCAGGTGCCGCTTCAGACCGCTCACGGTGTAATCCCCGTAGTGGACCATGGATGCCACCAACGCGGCATCCGCCTTGCCGTCGGTCAGGACGTCGTAGAGGTGGTCGGGAACCCCGGCGCCGCCGGAAGCGATGACCGGAATCCGCACCGCCTCGCTGATCGTCCGCGTCAGGTGCAGTTCATAGCCGTCGCGGGTGCCGTCCGCGTCGATCGAATTGACCACCAGTTCGCCGGCGCCCAGGCGTTCGCCCTCGCGCGTCCAGGCGAGGGCATCGATGCCCGTGGGCGTGCGGCCCCCGCGCACCACGATCTCGTAGCCCGAGGGAAACTCCGGCGCAACGCCGACCTTTCGAATATCCATGGACAGCACGACGTTCTGGCTGCCGATCGCCTCGGCGCATTCGGCGATGAGCATGGGCCGCTCCACCGCCGCCGTGTTGACGTTGATCTTCTCCGCGCCCGCCAGGCGCAGGTCCGTCGCATCCGCGACCGAGCGCACGCCGCCGCCAACCGACAGCGGGATGAAAACCTGCTCGGCCACCGCCTCGACGACATCGAGGATGATGCGGCGCTTCTCGCTCGAGGCGGTGATGTCGTAGAAGACGAGTTCGTCGAGGCCGTCGTCGTAGTATTCGCGTGCCTTGGCGACGGGGTCGCCGATATCCTTCGTGTCGACGAAGCGCACGCTCTTGGCGAGATTCCCGTCCCGGACGTCGAGACACGCGATCAGGCGCTTGCTAAGCATCGCGCCCGTCCCAGCGCACGAAGTTCTCGATGAGCCTTAAGCCGACGCGGCCGCTTTTCTCCGGGTGGAACTGGGTCGCGAAATAGTTGCCGACGCCCAGCGCGCAGCAGAACCGGCCCTCGTAGTCCGCCACCGCTCGCACCGAGCGCTCGTCCTCAGGCACCGGGTAGTAGGCATGCACGAAGTAGAACTCGTCCCCCGGCTCGACGTGCGCGAGGAGCGGATGCCCGCGCACGACGCGCACGGCGTTCCAGCCCATGTGAGGCACCTTCAACGCCGGATCGGAGAGCGCGAAACGCCGCACCTCCCCGGCGACGAGGCCAAGCGTGTCCTGGTCGTTCTCCTCCGAGTGATCGAGAGAGATCTGCAACCCCAGGCAGATGCCGAGCACCGGCGTGCCGCCGCGCATGACATCCACCAGCGCGCGATCGAGACCGCGCGCGGCCAAGCTCCGCATGGCGCTGCCGGCGGCGCCCACGCCCGGGAAGATCACGCGGTCCGCCCGGCGCACCTCGACCGGGTCGCTGGTGATGGCGGCGGCGGTACCCACTTCCGCGCACGCGCGCTGCACGCTGCGCAGGTTGCCGGCGTCGTAGTCGACGATTACGGTCATGTTCTCAACGCGCCAAGTCGCTTTCAGGCCAGAACCCGCGGGGCATCCGGCTGCTCGCGTCAAGCGCGCGATGGTAGGCGGTGACCGAAAGCTTGTCCATCGGACGCCCGCTATGGACGCCGCAGATGCCGCCAAGGAACCTGGAGGCTGTACTTGGTGCATCGAATTGTGCTTCGGCCTCGACTTGGTTATCTGGGAGGGTTCGGGTCGCTTTACGCCGGTGGCGTGCGACACAGAGTACGTGGACGACGACTGAGTCTTCACAGCATATTCCAATAAGAAGATGAGCCTAAACTCGGGGTTTGGGGGTATTGAAAGA
>JAPOYI010000137.1 GCA_026706665.1 Gammaproteobacteria bacterium
CGGCCTGAAACGTGAACCACCCGCGAGCACTCACCCATTAGGAGTTCCATGCAAGGCTGCGCCACAGAACGTCTTCTCGAAAAAATTCGGGGATACCACTACACATTTCGTGGCGCATTCTCTTATTTCGGGGGTTCTCCAGCACAAAAGACTCTTTTTCATCCGTATTTTGAACATGCTTCCCTCGGAAATTTCCTACGGCGCAGGCTCCTAGGTTTCGTCGAACCGTATCGCGGCGCCTTCGAGCCGCGAGCCGCTCGAGACTAGCGCGGTTGTTGGCCCAATGACGGAACGTCCCTGAACTGGTTCAGCACCTCGGGGTTTGCAAGCACAGTAGCGTTGCCAGGCTCCCGTCCGTGGATGATGTCCCTTACGGCAAGCTCGGCGATCTTTCCACTCATTGTGCGAGGCACGTCGTTGACCTGTAGGACCAGCGCCGGGACGTGCCTGGGAGACGCGTTTCGGCGAATGCGATCCCTGATTTCGGCGCGCAAGGTCTTGTCCAACTGGAGTCCTTCGCGCAGCACGACGAAGAGAACGATGCGCACGTCATCGCGCCATGACTGGGCAACGCATACCGATTCGACAACGGCGTCAATGGAATCGACCTGGCGGTAGATCTCCGCCGTGCCGATGCGTACGCCGCCTGGATTCAGCACGGCGTCGCTGCGCCCGTGAATGATCATGCCTCCGTGGTCGGTGAACTCGGCGAAGTCGCCGTGCGCCCAGACGTTATCGAACCTCTCGAAGTAGGCGGCGCGGAACTTCGCATCATCAGGATCGTCCCAAAACCCCGTGGGCCGCGACGGGAACGATTTGGTGCAGACGAGTTCACCCTTTTCTCCCGGGGGTAGCGGCTTGCCGTCTTCATCGAAGACCTCGACGGCCATTCCGAGCCCCTTGCTCTGCAGTTCGCCCGGATACACCGGTAAGAGTGGGTTGCCAAGCGCAAAGCACGAGACGATATCGGTGCCGCCTGATATGGAGGCGAGGGCAACGTCTTCCTTGAAGTGTCGGTAAACGTAGTGGAACGATTCAGGGGCGAGGGGAGACCCGGTGGAGAGAATCGAGCGCAGCCTGGTCAGGCGATGGCTCTCGCGTGGTTTGACTCCAAACTTCTGAAGCGCCGAAAGGTACTTGGCGCTGACCCCGAATATCGAGACTTCTTCCGCGTCGATAAGCTCGATCAGTTCGCTCCGGCGAGGGTGGAACGGAGAGCCGTCGTAGAGCACGATGGCAGAGCCGCTGGCGAGACCGGATACGAGCCAGTTCCACATCATCCAGCCACACGTGGTGAAGTAGAAGAGGGTGTCGTCGGGTTTCAGGTCCGTGTGCAGACGATGCTCCTTGAGGTGTTGGAGCAGCGTTCCTCCCACGCCGTGGACTATGCATTTGGGTTTGCCGGTAGTGCCGGAGGAATAGAGCACGTACAATGGGTCGTCGAAGCCGCGCGGTTCAAAAGAAACCGTGTCTTCGCGGCGCTCTGCCGCAACGCGTTGAATGTCTTGGGTCCACAGTAGGGCTTTGATCGAGTCGATTCGTTGCCGCACTTCCTCGGCCTTGGCGGACACGTCGAACGTCTTGCCGCCATACTGGTATTCGTTGCATGCGATCAGCAGTTTCGGCCGCGTTTGGCCGAAGCGGTCGAGTGCGCCCTCAACGCCGAAGTCCGGGGAGCACGATGTCCAGACCGCCCCGATCGACGCCCCGGCAAGCGTGCAGACAACGGTTTCCGGTATGTTGGGCAGCCATCCGGCGATCCGGTCGCCGGGCACAACACCACGCTCTCGGAACTCGGTGGCGACCCGGGCCACGCAGCGATGGAGCTCCGCGTACGTGAGCGCCTGACGTTCGCCGCTCTCCAGCAATCCGACGACAGCAGTGCGGTCGTCACGCCGCCGCAGCAGGTTTTCTGCGAAGTTGAGTTCGGCGCCTTGGAACCAGCGACTGTCCAGGAAATCGTCACCGTTTTGCAGCGCTCGAGAAGCCTCTGTCGTCGAGACGACTTCGCAGAAGTCCCAGAGCGCCTGCCAGAACGCCTCGCGGTGCTCTATGGACCACGCGTGAAGTGCGTCGTAGTCATCGAACCCCTGCAGTCGCATGAACTTCGCCAGATTGGACCGTTCTGCCGTTTCGGCAGTTGGCGTCATCAATGGCGGCTGGCTCATTTCGGAGTGCGTACTGGTCGTGTCGGGACGGGTTCACAGGATACCTGCTGGGACAGCCATGTGCAGACACCCATGGCGAAGAGAGAACGCAATTGGCGAAGGAAGTGGACACCCATGGCGAAGGAAGTGGACACCCATCGGTCCAGGCCATGCGCCCGCTATAATCGTTGGATGATCGAGAGCGGCCCGACATCGCACGTTTACTTCTCGCAGCGACTTCGCCTGCACTACGTCGACTGGGGTAACGACGAGGCGCCGCCAATGCTGATGGTGCACGGCGGTCGCGACCATTGCCGGAACTGGGACTGGGTTGCCCGGGACCTGAGCCGTGACTACCACGTCATCGCCCCCGACCTGCGCGGCCACGGCGATTCGCAGTGGATGATTGGTGGCAGCTACAACACCGTCGATTACGTCTACGACATTGCCCAGCTCTTGCATCAGAAAAAGATGACGCCAGCGACGATCATTAGCCACTCGCTCGGCGCGTCCGTGTCCCTGCTTTATACCGGACTGTATCCGGAAACAGTCAAGAAACTCGTCGCCATCGAGGGGATGGGTCTGTCGTCGTCGGCCGCCAGGACCGCAGAAAGCGCCGCGAGTGGCGACAGAGCAGCGACGGGACACCTGCTGGATGACTGGGTGCGGGGCACGCGCCGGATTGCTGGCCGGTTGCCACGCCGTTATCCGACGCTGGAAGAGGCGTTCCAGCGCATGCAGGAGGAGAACCCGCACCTGTCGGAGTCCCAGGCGCGGCATCTCACGATTCACGGCAGCAACCAGAACGAGGACGGCACGTTCAGCTGGAAGTTCGACAACTACGTTCGGGCAACGGCGCCGGTGGGACTGACCGCGGAACAGATCCACCACCTCTACGAGCGCATCACCTGTCCGACCCTGCTGGTCTACGGCTCCGAGTCCTGGGTCCCGAATCCCGCCAACGACGAGCGCGCGAAGTACTTGTCCAGCATGCGCCTGGCCGTGATCGAGGATGCCGGCCACTGGGTCCACCACGACCAACTGGCTGAATTCCTGACTATTGTCAGAGGATTCCTGAAGGATCCCTCATCCGAAGCCAGCGCGAGGCACGACGCCTCGCAAGAGGGCAGCCTTGGCTGAGGGCGGGACGGCAAACCGGGCGGCCGTCATCGAATGCCTCCATGACGGGCCGCACAAAGGCGTCATTTTCGTTGCGGGCGGCGGCTCCCTCATCCTGTCGGACCTCCTGCAGGTGCCCGGTGCGTCGGCCACGTTGCTCGAAGCGCGCATCCCCTACGCACAGGCCGCGCTCACGTCGCTCCTGGGCGAGGCGCCGGAGCAGGCCTGCAGCGCTGGAACTGCCCGGGACCTTGCCATGTGCGCATTCCTGCGCGGGAAAGCGCTTGACCCGGACGCACGGACCTTCGGCCTTGCGATCACGGCAAGCTTGCGCTCCACGCGTCCGAAGCGCGGCGAACACCGGGCCTGGTGCGCCGTGCAGACCTCCGCGCGAACCCACACCACTTTGCTGCACCTGGCCAAGGGCGCACGCAGCCGGGAGGAGGAGGAGCGTTTCCTGGCTGACATCGCCCTCGCAGCCTTGGCGCAGGCGCTCGGCATCGACCCTCCCGCTGCGAACATGCTGGAAGCGGACACTCTCAGGGCTCGCGTCGCCGAGGGCGATGCGGACATGCAGGCACTCCTGTCCGGCAGTTGTTCCGCTATCCCCACCCACACCGGCCCGCCCAAGGCCATCCTACCCGGGGCCTTCAATCCATTGCACGAGGGCCACCGGCGGATGGCGGCCTTTGCGGCCTCACGGCTGGGCGAACCCGTCGCGTACGAGCTTTGCGTCAGGAACGTAGACAAGCCGCCACTGAACTTTCACGACATGCGTGCCCGCCGTAAACAGTTCAACACCTCGGAGGAGGTTTGGCTTACCAATGCCTCGACGTTCATCGAGAAGGCGCGTGTCTTCGGCGGTGTGACGTTCGTCGTCGGCGTGGACACGATCATGCGGGTCGCGGACCCTCGGTATTACGAAGATGGCGATGTGGACGCAGCGGTTGAAGAACTCGCCGCGGCCGGATGTCGTTTCCTCGTGTTCGGTCGCCTCCTTGGCGGCGTGACCGGCGCTGATGCAGGAGAGATCTTCGTCGAACTGGAGGACCTCGATCTGCCGGAAAGGCTGCGCGAACTCTGCGACGGCTTTGGCGAGGCGGAGTTCCGCAGCGACGTTTCATCGACGGCGCTTCGGGCTCGCCGCAGGGCTATTCAAAAGTCCTGATGGCGGGTAGCTGAGGTTTCCCGTCGGTTTTCGCTGGCCATTCAAAAGTCGCTGTGTTGGAACGGCGACATGGACAGGTTGGGCGGAAGGGTCGGCGGGTGCTGGCTGGGCGAGGTTGAGGTTCGCCCGGTGCGCGGCGTGGATGAGCGGCGGCGTTGGGACGCGCTGATGCGCGAGCACCACTACCTGTCGTACCGGGGGCTGTTCGGCAAGTCGCTTCGGCATGTTGCGGTTCGGGGGGAGAGCTGGCTGGCGCTGCTGGGCTGGCAGGCGGGAGCGTTCAAGGTGGGCGTGCGCGACGGCTGGATCGGCTGGACGCGGGAGCGGCAGTTCGCGCGGCTGCACCTGATCGCGAACAACGCCCGCTTCGCGGTGCTTCCCGCCGGCCGGGTTCCGAACCTGGCCCGTCGCGGGCGCTGGGGCTGAGCCTGCGGCGGCTGTCGGAGGACGTTCGGAAGGCGCACGGGCATCCGGCGCTACTGGCGGAGACGTTCGTGGACCCGTCGCGTTACGCGGGCACGTGCTACCGGGCGTCGAACTGGGTTTGGCTGGGGCTCACGCGGGGCTTTGCGCGGGAGCCTGGCGGGTCGGCGCGCTGGCGGGAGCACGGCCAGCCGAAGGAGGTGTACGTGTACGAGTTGGGGACGGGGGCGCGGCGGCGCTGCGCGCCGACGAGCTTCCGGGGGACTGCCGCGCCGAAGGGGGGTTCGCCGCCGTTGGCCTCGGAGCTGCGCAGCCTGCACGCGTTCCTTGAGGGCATACCGGACTTCCGCAAGGCGCGCGGCGTGCGCTACGGGCTGACCTGCCACGCGACGATCATGATCGCCGCGCGGTTGGCGGGCTACCGGGGGGTGGCCGCGTTCGGCGAGTTCGCGGCGCGGCTGGACCAGGAGCAGTTGCGAGCCGCGGGCGCGTTCTTCAGGCCGAGCCGGCGGTGCTGGACTGTGCCGGGGGCGTCGACGTTCCACTACATCCTGTCGTCGCTGCCGCCGGACGCGCTGGACCGGGCGCTGGGCGCGTGGGCGCGCCATTGCAGCGCGGGCGCGCCGGTGGCGCCGGACGGCAAGGATGTGCGCGGCGCCTCGAGGCGGGCAGGGGACGGGCGCGTCATGCTGGTTGCCGCCGTCGAGCACGGCAACGGGCTGGTGCTCGGCCAAATGCGGGTGGGCGAGAAGACCAACGAGATGCCGGCAGCGCGCGAACTGACCCGCGCCCTGGACCTCGGCGGTCGGACCGTGACGCTGGACGCGCAGCGGGAGACCGCGCGCCCCCCCTGGTCGAGGACTGCGGCGCCGACTACGTGGTGACCGCCGTGAATGACAACCAGCCGACCATGCTCGACGACTTGCGGGCGTGGAGCAAGGCGCGCCACGCCGACGGCGGCTGGGAGAAGGGCCACGGGCGCCTGGAGCGGCGCCGCTGCGCCGCACTCGACCTCGACGGCCCGGAATGGGAAGGCTTTGCCGGCCTGCACGGACGGCGGCAGGCGTTCCGCATCGAGCGCGAGCGGCGCATCGTCAAGCAGGGCTCGGAAAGCCGGGAGACCGCCTGCGGGCTCACCTCGCTCGACGCCGGACGGGCCGGTCCCGAGGAGATCGCGGCCCTCGTCCGCCGCCACTGGGAGATCGAGAACCGGCTCCACTACGTGCGCGACTTCACCTGCGACGAGGACCGCTGCCGGGCGCACGTCGGCAACCTGCCGCGCAACCTCGCCTGCCTGACCAACGCGGCCATCTCCATCGTGCGACACGAGGGCCGCTTCGAGCACTTGCCGCCCGCCAACCGGCACTACGCCGCCAGCCCGCAAGAGGAGCTCGACGCCGTTCTCAAGCCGCCGACCGGCTGAGCGCCGCCTCCCGCCAACAACCCATCCCCCGCAGGCGGCTCCGGGCGAAACGCTGCGGCCGCAAGCCGCCGGGTAAACCCCAAATCCGTCCCAGGCAGGCCGAAAGCCCACCAAAGCAGGCATAACCACAACCCCCGGACCCGCCAAAATCCACCAAACCCTCGACCGGTCCGACCGACCATCGGCAAATCAGGGACTTTTGAACAGGCCTGGGGCTCGCCGGGCCAACGACGGCTGACTGGGAGGCGCTTCCTCGCTCGGCGGCACCGCCGGCATCAACTCATCATTCCCGAGGGAGTGCCTCCCGTGCTTCCTGGCTGAGCTGCTTCGTCTCGCGATGGGTGTCCCCTCATGCCGCCTATGGGTGTCCCATTCGGTGTGGGTGTCCTTTTCGGGGATGGGTGTCCCACTCGGAGGTGGGTTTCCCTCCGGTATGTGGGCGTTTGGTGTGGGTGTCCCAGTTGGTGTGGGTGTCTTGGGCGTTTGGTGCGTTTGGTGTGGGTGTCCCATTCGGTATGGGTGTCCCATTTCGGGGGGTGCCTTCGTGCTCGCCGGGGAAGGCTTGGGGCCCCACCATCTCGTTCCGGTAGAAACGGGGCCCGGGTGGCGGGATTGCGGGGCGTTTTTTGCACGGGAGTCTGGTACCGTTGCCCGCAACGCGATTCGCGTGCATGCGAAAGAGAGGTCGAAGACGCCTTTGGCCGCGTCAGAGCTAGAGCAGGTGGAGCCGGAGCGGGGCCCGCCGAAGCGCCTCGGCGAAATGCTGGTCGAGCGGAACTTCGTGCAGCAGGCCGACATCGACCGGGCGCTCCAGATCCAGCACACCGTGGGCGGGCGGCTCGGCGCGTTGCTGGTCCGCACGGGCGCCATTTCGGAGGATGCGTTGCTGCGCACCCTGGCGGAACAGATCGGCCTGCTCTATCTCGCCGACGCCGACGACCTGCCGGACGCGATGGACATGTACCGCTTCATGTCCACTTCGCCCATCAAGCTCGAGTGGTTCCTCGACAACGCCGTCCTCATGTGGCGGCGGGACGAGCAGATATACTGCCTCGCGCGCGACATTCCAGACCACCGGATCGCGGAGGCCCTGGAGTACTTCTACCCGGCGGCCGACGCGCAGCGCGTCCGCTTCTGCCTCACGGCGAACCACCACCTCGACCGCGCCCTCGACAACATCCGCCGCGAGCGCGCGATGGAGAACCTGTTCGCCGGCGACGAGGCGCAGCAACTGCGCGACCTGGCCGAGCAGGCCCCGGTGATCGAACTGGTCAACAACCTGCTGTCCCAGGCCGTGGATCTCGGCGCGTCCGACATCCACGTCGAGCCTACCGAAGAGTCGTTCACCGTGCGCATGCGCCTCGACGGCGTGCTGCACACCCGGCTCACCCAGTCGATGGACCGCTTCCCCGCCGTCGCCTCGCGCATCAAGCTCGTCGCCGGCCTCGACATCGCGGAGCGCCGGCTGCCCCAGGACGGCCGCATCACGGAGCGCATTTCCGGCCGCGAGATGGACATCCGCGTCTCCACGGTGCCGTGCGCCTTCGGCGAGTCGATCGTCCTGCGCATGCTCGCCAAGGAGCGCGACGAACTCGTCTTCAACAACCTCGGCATGGAACCGGACCACCTCGAGATGTTCCGGAGTTGGCTCATCAGCACCAACGGCATCATCCTCGTCACCGGACCGACGGGATCCGGCAAGTCCACCACGCTCGCCGCCGCCCTCGAGGAGATCGACGACGGCGTCAAGAAGATCATCACCGTGGAAGACCCGGTGGAATACCAGATGCCGAACATCACCCAGATGCAGGTCCACTCGGAGATCGGCTTCACCTTCGCCCGCGCGCTGCGCGCCATCCTCAGGCAGGACCCCGACGTCATCATGATCGGCGAGATCCGCGATCTCGAGACCGCGGAGATCGCCATCCGCGCGGCGCTGACCGGCCACGTGGTGCTGTCCACGGTGCACACCAACGACGCCATTTCGAGCTTCACTCGCCTGATCGACATGGGCGTGGAGCCGTTCCTCGTGGCCGCGCCCATCCGCGGCGTGCAGGCGCAGCGCCTGGTGCGCAGGGCCTGCCCCAACTGTTCCGTGTCGATTCCACGGCCGGCACTGGTCGATGGATATCTCGACGCGGTGCAGGAAAGCAATCTCGGCAGCAACTGGGTCAAGGTCGAAGGCTGTGATCACTGCCGCCACACCGGCTATCGGGGCCGCATCGGCATCTACGAGCTTGTGCCGATGACGGAAACCCTGCAGGACCTGATCGTCTCGGGCGCGCACGTCAACGAGCTGAAGCGCGCGGCGCAGGAACTCGGCACGCACTGCCGCACCCTGGTCGAGGACGGCCTCATCAAGGCGTCACGCGGTGAGACGACGGTAGAAGAGCTGATGCGGGCCATGGTGATAGACGCCGAGGCCGGCTAGAAGGCTCCTGGCCGCCGAACGATGCCGGAATACGACTACGAGATCGTCGACAGCAACGGGCAGGCGAGCCAGGGCCGGCTCGAAGCCGCCTCGCAGGCGGAAGCCGTGCGCCAGCTCTCAAGCGACGGCCGGACGGTCGTCGCCGTGGACGAGCATCGCGCTCCGGCGCTCGGCGGCTGGCGCCGCGGCCTCAAGGCGCAGGACGTGGCTGTCGCCTTCAATGAGCTCGCCACCCTGCTCGAATCCGGCGTCGCCCTGGGAGAGGCGGTGACGGCCCAGGCGCGCGGCACGCACCATCCCCGCCTTTCGGCGGCCTTCGACGGCATGGCGCGGGACCTGATGCGCGGTCAGAGCTACCTCGAAGTATTGCGCGAGAGCGCCTTGCCGCTTCCGGAATACGTCTTCCAGCTCGTGGAGGCCGGCGAACTCCGCGGCCGCCTCGCGGAAGCGCTGCGGGGCGCGGTGCAGCAGATGGAGTACGACCTCAAGGTGGCGTCGGACATCCGCGGCGCGCTCGCGTACCCGGCGGTCCTGATCGTCGCGGGCGTCGCGGCGGTGATCGTCGTCTTCACGTTCGTCGTGCCGCAGTTCACGAACCTCCTCGAATCCGGCTCGGACCTGCCGCTGCTGGCATCCGCCGTGCTGGGCGCTGGCGCCTGGTTCAATGCCAACGCGTGGCTGCTGGCGGGCACCATCGTCGCGGTGGCGGCTGTCGTCGCGGCGCTGATACGGCGCGAGGCAGTCCGCCGCGGGTTGACCGATGCCGTCGCGCGGCTGCCCCTCGTGCGCGGCTGGTTCTCGGAGGTCGACACCGCCAAGTGGGCCTCGGTCATGGGCGCGATGCTGGCAAGCCGCGTCGAGCTCATGGACGCCTTGGGGCTCGCGTCCCGGGGCGTGCGGATCAGCCGCCGCAAGGAGATGCTGGACCGGGCCGCCGACGACGTGAGAAGCGGCGTGGCGCTGTCGGCGGCACTGGAGAAACAGGACGCACTGACGCCGACCGGCTACAATCTGATCCGCGTCGGCGAACAGTCCGGGCGGCTGGCGGAGATGATGCGGGCGCTGGCGAAGCTGTACGAGGAGAACAGCGCGCGGCGCATGCGGCGCCTCCTCACGTTCATCGAGCCGGCGGCCGTGCTGCTGATCGGCGGGTTCCTCGGGACCATCATGATCGGCATGATTTTGGCGATAACGAGTGTCAATAGAATTGTGCTTTAGGAACCGCGCAAAGGGCCGGGAAAAGGGCCGGGAAAAGCGCCGGGCGAAGGGCTTCTCCCTCATCGAGCTGATGATCGTGCTGGTCATCCTGGGCCTGCTTGCGGCGTTGGTGGGTCCCGAGCTGATGAAGCGGCTCGAGGGCTCCAAGGTCGACGTCGCAAACACGCAGGTAAAGATGCTGCGCAGCGCCCTGCAGACGTACCGGATCGATATCGGGGCCTATCCGGTCACCGCCCAGGGCCTGGCCGCTCTCATGGCGCCGCCGGACGAGGTCGCCGAGTACTGGCGCGGCCCGTACCTGCAGGACGAGTTGCCGGACGACCCGTGGCGGAACCCCTACCAGTACGAGGCGCCGGTGGACAATCTCCAGGGCTTCTTCCTTTATTCCTTCGGCGCGGATGGCGCCAGGGGCGGGGAGGGCGACAATGCGGACATCGGATATCCCCCGGAAGGAAGTCCGTAGGCTGCGGTTCGGCTTCACGCTGCTCGAACTGCTGGTCGTGCTGGCCCTGCTGGGCCTCGCGACCGCGATCGCGATGCCCAACCTCGAGCGGCTTTACGCCGCTGCCACGCGAGCGACCGAGCGGGACCACGTCCTGGACCAGGTCGCCGCCCTCGGCCGGCAAGCCGTGCTCGACGGCCGCGCCTACGTGGTGTTCGGCAACTCACCGTCCGTGGATCCCTCTGAAGCCGCGCGCTTCGCGGAATACGAGACCTACCTGGTGGATGTTCCGGATGGTTGGCGCCTGCAGTTCGACCAACCGCTGGTAGTGCTCGCGAACGGCGTCTGCCTGGGCGGGGCGCTGACGCTGTCCCGCGAAGGCGAAGAAGCCGTGCGCGTCGAGCTTGTGCCGCCGTATTGCGGAATCAGTGCAGGCGCGTGACGTGAGAGCGGTAAATGGGATGCGGGCGGCGGTTCCGTTTCGCCGTACGGGCTTCAAGCGGGTGACTGGCCGACGGCGCACCCGCCGCCATGGCACGCGCTTCCTTCGCGTTGCCGGCTTCACCCTGCTTGAGGCCACCGTCGCTCTCGCGATCTTTGCCGCCGGGGGCATGGCCCTCTACGGGCTTTTCAACAGCAACCTGGTCGGGCTCGGCAAGGCCGCCGACGTGTCGCGGCGCGAGCCGGTCGTGCTCGCCGCCGTCGAGCACCTGTCGTCGATCAACATTCGCGAGCAGCCGACCGGTCAGTACGAAACCGGGGATTTTGGCGTCGCATGGTCTTCCCGCCTGGCCGAACCCGTTCGCCAGTCGCAATCCGCGGCGGGCTTTATCGGGAACTTCGAGGTCGGCCTCTACGACGTCGATATCGAACTCAGCCGGAATGGTCGACTGGACAGCACCTACCGCATGCGCCTCGTGGGTCATCGACAGGTGCGCGAGTCCGGACTCCTTGAGTAACGGGGCGATGGGAGCGATGCGGGCCGCCCGTGCGCGGCGACTGCCAGCGCGCTGGATGTCGAGCGGCCTGACGCTGCTCGAGGTGCTGGTGGTGTTCGTGCTGGTGACGCTGGTGGGGACGCTCATGATCCAGGGCGCCGGCTTCTTCCTCGGCCAGTACGACAACGTCAAGCGCATCGGTCGCGACGCGTCGTCGGAGGCGCTGCAACAGCGCTGGTTCGCGTCCACCGTCCACGGGATGGTGCCCTACCTGTCGCCGGAGAGGAATTTCGCTGGCGGTGCCGCGTCTTTCCAGGGTGTGACCCTGCAGCCGCTGCGCGCCCGTTCGGGTATCCCCGTGGCCACCCGCTGGTCCATCGTCGAGCGTGGCGATGGCGTCGCCGTCGTCTACTCGGAGCAGTCGTCTCCATGCCCGCCGGGCACGGGAGACGCGAACCGAACGCCCGGAGCCGCAGAATGGGACACCCACCCTTCAGACCTGCTCCAGGGCCTGGGCGGGATGGCCTGCGTCGCCGGCGCCTCGCCGGTGGGGAACGTTCACTGGGCGGTCCTCGAATCGTACGAACCGCTAGCGTTCGAGTACGCGGGTCTGGACGGCGCCTGGCGGCAGAGCTGGCCCGTCGCCGGCACGCGGGAGTGGATCCCGCGCAAGGTCCGTCTCGTCACGTCCGCCGGACAGACCATCTGGGTCGCGACCTTCGGCCTGTACCAGGAGCCCGTCGGCAACCCAAGAGACTTCGGATGAACCGTCCCCCACCAACCACCCCCGCCCCCCTTCAGGACACCCACGCCGAAAGGGACACCCACCCCAAATGGGACAGCCATCTCGAAAGGGACAACCTCGAAAGGGACACCCATCTCGAATGGGACAGCCATCCCCAAAGGGACACCCATTTCGAAAAGGACATCCACCTCGAAAAGGACACCCCCGAAAGGGACAGCCATCGTGTTGGGCGGTCGAGCGGGGGGTTTGTGCTGATCGCGACGCTTTGGACGCTGGCGGCTATGGCTGTCCTTGCGGCGTACATCGATGGCGTCGCTTCCGCCGACATGGAGCGCGCAGCGGCGTCCCAGGCGGCGTTGGAGCGGGAGCTCGCGCGCCGCAGCACGGAGGCCACGGTCGGCTACCTGCTTTCGACGGGCCGGATGAACCACCGCGGCCTGATGCTGGAGCCGGAGCAGTCCTTTTCCGATGCCGACGGCAACCGGGGCCCGGACCGGAGCGTGGGCGTGATCGCCGCCACCGGCGAGACGTATGCGGGCCTCAGCGGCACGCGCTTCTCCATCCAGGACGAGAACGGCCTGGTGTCTGTGAACTTCCCGCTCAACCGCAGCTTCGCCGCGGTCCTTTCGCACGTGGGCGTCCCGCCCGCCCACGTCGACCTTATCGTTCCCAGGGTTCAGGACTACGTCGACATGGACAACGACCTCTCCCTGAACGGTGCGGAGCGCTTCGACTACGACCAGGCCGCCGCCGCAGTCGCTGGCCTCGACGGCACGTCCATCCAGCCCGGCACGTCCATCCAGCCCGGCACGTCCATCCAGCCCGGAACATCCATCCAGCCCGGAACATCCATCCAGCCTGTTACGCGGCCCACCGGCTCCCCCGAAAGCCCCGGCGACACCACAGCAACCCCCGGTCCCCGCCTCGAGCTTCCCAATCCATCGAACTGGTCCATGGTCTCGGCGCCGGAGTTGCGCCGCGTCCTCGGCGTCGGCGACCTCATCACGCCCGACCAATGGCGCCGCCTCCTTCCGTTGCTCACCATGCGCCAGACCTATGGCCACAACTTCAACACCATGCGGCCGGAGATCCTCGCCGCCGTCCTCGAACTGGCGCCGGACGCCGTCGACAGCATCGTCGCCGAGCGCGCCCAACGCTCCGTGTCGCGCCCGAACCAGATCCACATGCTGACCGGCACCCACGTCGACGTCGATCCCACGGCCCTGGAGTGGCTGCCGTCCAGCCTGGTGAGGATTTCCATCTGGCATAATGCCGACGGTTTGCGATCCCTCGCCGGCATGGTGCTGACCCCTTACGGCGACGCCCCCTGGCGCATCGACTACCGCTACACGGAGCCCGCGATTGACAACGAGTCGAGCGATGCCGGCGTTCTCCAGGCTGCGACGCCGCTTCTCCAATAAGCCCAACGTCATGCAGACGCGGCAGGGCACGGAGCGCCTGCCCTTCACGTCGTTCCATTCCCACTGGATCGTCGGCCGGGGCTTGTGCATGTACCGCGGGGAAGACTTCGGCAACGTGCCCCGCAACAGGCGGCGCGCGGCGCTCGACCTCAAGCTGCCCCTGTGGAGCCCGTTCGCGAACACCGGGCATCACTGCGTCTGGGAAGGCGGCAGGGCGATGGTCTGGTTCTGGGACGCGGACACCGTGCCCCCGGTTGCTTCCGACAGCCGGCCGGAAGCCGACGCGGACCCCGAGGCATCCTCCAGGACCCCGCCCCAGGTCCGTCCGGAAACGGTCTTCCTGCCCCGCATGTCCGACGGCGTGGTCCTGCAGGCATGCCACGACGGATTCGAGTTGCAACATTGGAACGAACGCGTGCTGGAACACTCCTACTGGTTCCGCGAGCGTCCGGACCCCGCACGCATCGAGGGCGTCCTGGCCCAATGGGGCACGGCCGGGGTGCCGATCCGGGCCGACCCCGAAGGACAGGAGCCCGCAAGCCAACGGGAGCCCTGGTCGAGCGCACCGACGCCAAGGGAGTGGCTCGAAGACAACGAGCGCACCGTCGTCGCCGCCGTGCTGCTCGTCCTCGTCCTGACCGCGACCTGGCATGAAGCGCGCTACTGGAAGACCCGCCATCTCCAGCAGACCGCCGAGGAGGCCTTCGCCGCGCTGCAGCAGGACCTCGGCTCGATGCTCTCCGCACGCAACGAGACGATGGCGCTGCGGGAGCGCAATCTCGCCCTGGCGGAGATCCTGAACGAACCGTCCCAGGCCTACCTGATGGGCCTGGTCGACAGCGCCGTCCCGAGTCCGGACGCGCGCTTCCGCCAGTGGTCCTACCAGCAGGGCGAACTCAGGGTCCTGCTCCGCGACGAGAGCTTGGACCCCATCGCCTACGTTCGCGCGCTCCAGGGCGTGCCGGCGTTCGAGCAGGTCGAGGTGGAACAGGGCCGCAGCGAAAACGAGGTCCGGATCTCGCTCATGGTGCGCCCATGACTCCCGCCGCACGCATCGGGAGCGCGCTGGCCCCCCTGCGCCGGGAGTTCACCGCGAACATCAGGTTGCGCCTCGGCGTATGGGCCGTCCTGGCGCTTGTCGTCTTCTACTGGATACTCGTCCGCGCCGACGACCTGGAGGCGGCCCGCGCCGACTACGCCGGCGACCTTGCCCGCCTCGAGCGCGCGCAGACGGCCGGCGCCGACGCGGACTGGCCGGTGCTGCTCGAGGCCGAGCGAAGCGCGGCCGAGCAGCTCACCGGGCGCCTGTGGGAAGCCGAGAACGAGGGCCTCGCCCGCGCCGGCCTGCTGTCCGCGCTCAACGCGCTCGCGGGCGACGCCGGACTCAGGGATACCAGCGTGCAGCCCGGCGTGACGCAACTCGTCGCCGGCGCCCCCGATGTCTGGCGCGTGCAGGCGCGTCTCTCGGCACGCCATCTGATCGGCGCCGAACTGCAGTTGCTCCACACCTTCGCGACCCACCCGAAAAAGCTCGTTGTCGACCGGCTCGACATCAGCCAGAGCCGCTCCCGCGTCACCATTCTCGTGTCTGCGTACTTCGTGGGGCTTACGCCTCAATCCGCGTAGGGCGCATCGCGCCCGGGAAGCGGCCGTTTCTCAAGCGAGCGACGGTGTGGATTCCGTCCTACACGAAGAGCGGCGATTGGATATCACCCAGGCGGTCGATGTCCGAAAGCACCTGCGGTGAGGTTGGCCTATCGTGCCGTCATGCCCTCGACGCCTTCGCCTATGATCTGTGCTCGATCAGTTCGTCCCGTGCATGAGGAATCCCGATCCGCCATGAGCGAGATGACCATCTATGTCGGCACCCAGGTGGATAGATGCACGTTTGAATTGGAGCCCCGCAGCCGACAACGACTGAACGCCAGAAGAACCGATGAGGGCTCCCTGCCCAGGAGCGTGTTCATCGGCTGCGACACGGAGCAGGACTGCGTTCAGATTCTTGGCCGGGACGAACTGCGCTGGACGATTGCCGAGATTCTCACGGGTATGGAACGCGAAGAGCTAAACCAGATCGGCCAGGTCGAGTTCCGGGACCCCACCAGGAACCTTGCCCTCTTTGATCCCGCCGCGTAGTGCCTCGCCGCAGCCTCTTCACCGGCAAGGCGGGCGAACACGCGGTTATTTCGCAACTCCTGGTTCGTGAGTCGCAAGTAGCCGCGCCTGAGGTTGACATGGGCGACGATCTCCTGGTCGCCCAGGACCTGGACCGCGTCTTGCGCGTCCAGGTCAAGACCTGTCGCGCCAGGGAACAGCGGAAGTCCTACGCGGGACAGTTCGGCTATCGGCGCAACAAGTGGCCACGCCGCGTACGCCAGAACTCTTCTGCGTCCTTGTGGTGTTTCGCGATCGGGACTGGTCCGACTTCCTCTCGATCCCGCGCCGCGACCTTCACGAGGAACACGTCCTCTACGATGTCGGGAGCAGGAGCGGCGACGGTATCTCCCTTCACGTGAGATTCAATGAAGCTGCCGTTCAGTGCAGTGGGCGCGACTGGTCGCGATTTCGTGACAACTGGCCCGTTCTCTCGGGCGATTCCCACCTCCAACCCACTGCCTGACCCAGCGCGGACCGTGCCCGTAGCACGAATGGCGGGGCGCGCGCAGAACCCCAGGGCCGGTAGTGCCGACCCTCACCTCAACCTGAGCTGCGCCACCCGCACCGGATCCCGGGAGATGCGCGCAAGCCGCGCGAACAGCGCGCCCGCGACCACCGCGAGCCCGGCCACGAGTCCCCACCACATGCCGTAGACGCCGATGCCCGGGACGCCGAGCAGCCCGAAGCACAGCGTCGCCCCCACCGGCAGCCCGACGAGCCAGTAGGCGACCAGCGCGATCACCATCGGTGCGCGGGTGTCCTTGTAGCCGCGCAGGGTGCCCATCACGGTCGCCTGCGGCCCGTCGACGACCTGGAACAGGGCGCCCAGCAGGAGCAGCCCGGCAGCGAGCTGGATGACATCCGTTTCGCTGGTGTAGAGGGCGACGAGGTCGTGCCGCCAGGTCAGGAGTGCGGCGGCGAAGACGACGCCCCAGGCGATCGAGGTGCAGGCCGCCACCCAGGCCGACCGGCTGGCGCCGGCGAAATCGTTCGCCCCCACGTTGAACCCGACGCGGATGGTCGCCGCCATGCCGAGCGCCAGCGGCACCATGAAGGTGACGCCCACGATATTGAACGCGACCTGGTGCGCGGCGACGATTTCGACGCCGAGGCGCCCGATCAGGAGCGTCGCCCCGGAGAAGAACGCCACCTCGACGAACAGTGCCAGGCCGATCGGCAGCCCCAGCCGCAGCAGGCGTCCGATCTCCGCGGGATTCGGCCAGGAGAACGCCGCGAATGCACCCGACTCCCGCATCCGGGAGAACGACACGATGACGACCATGACCGCCAGCGAACAGGCCATCACGACGGCGGTCGACCAGCCGCAGCCGACGCCGCCCATGGCGGGGATGCCGAGCGCCGGCTGGCCGTGGATGAAGAGCCAGTTGAGCACGATCTTGACGGCCAGCATGGTGAGGCCGATGAACATCGCCGGCCGCGTCCAGGACATGCCTTCGCAGAGGCAGCGCAAGGCGACGTAGGCCAGCATCGCCGGCAGGCCGAGGCTCGCCGCGGCGAGGTATCCGGCGGCCACCGGGATGGCGCGCTCGTCCACGCCCAGCAGCCGATACGCGGGTTCCACGTTCTGCAGCGCCACCGCGAGCGCCGCGCCGCCGCAGACGGCGATCCACAGCGCCTGGCGCACCACCGCGCCGGCATCGCCGGCACGTCCGGCCCCGTGCAGTTGCGACACGGAGGGCGTCACCGCCATCACGATCCCGGACATGAGCAGCATCAGCGGCCAGTACAGGTTGCCGCCGAGGGCGATCCCCGCGAGGTCCGTCGCGCTCACGCGCCCCGCCATGATGGCGTCGGCGACCCCCATGCCCATCTGCGCGAGCTGCGTGATGATGATGGGCACGGCGAGCACGCCGAGCGAGCGGAACTCCACCAGCGCTGGCCAGCGATTCATGGGATGCATCGGGTGTTGGGCGAAAGGCGGCGCATACTACAACACGGACGCGCGAAGATGTGGCAGGGTGGCCGCTCGGGCATGCCTCCCGAATGTCGCCAGCCGGGTGGCGGGAAGTTACGACATCTCTTACCCGGATTTCGGTGATTCGCCAAGCTAGGAATGGTCGATGGCGGCTGCCTGAGCGACCGTTCTCCCGTTATTTTTCGGTGTCCATTTGTCCTTGGGGGGCCGTGCTAAGCTCCCCGCCTACGCAACCCCGCCTTTCCGAGTGGGAGTTCGGTGCCTTATTTGCGGAGATGACATGAGAAGGAGAAATCCGCGTGGACGCCGCCTGAAGTGCGAGCTGCCGGACGACAGCCTCATGTGTCTTGCGAAACGGGTCGAATACCACGGCAGTGGCGAGCATAAGTCCTACCCCAGTCCGGCCGGACCTCCGGCGCTTCGAACCGATGCCACGCCATGCGATCGGGAAATCGATTGGGCGGACATCGGCAACGCCCTGGCGGAAGGCGTCCGCCGCGGCTGCACCAGCGAGGCAGCCGAGCAGGGATTTCCCAGATACGTTTGGGCGTGGCTCGGCGGCGAGCTCTACGAGGCACGGCATCTGAACGGCTTTGCCGGCAAGTACAAGGGTTATCGCCTTGAACCGCCAGAGTATCCCCGGGATCCGGACCGCCGCCTCGACTGGCCCCCGCCGTGATGGAATTCCAAGTCGAATGGAAGGATGCGCCGGGTGTGCGCGATTCCGTGCTGGCACGCACCTGGTGCGCGCTCACGATCCGGATCCGCGGCGAACCGGTCACCCGGGTCTTCGACCGTCGCACCAGGGGTTGGCGCGACAGTGTCCACGGTGCCGTATTCCCGCTTTGCGCCTGGGTGGTCGACAATCTCTGGTTCCTCCTGTACGAGCCTTATCGGTGGCCCGTACCTTACGGCTCACGCGACCTTGCCAGGAACGATCTCGACCGTCCCTGGGTCCGCCGCCACAGCCTCCTCGCGGCACGCGAGGGTGGGGCACTCCCGGATCTCACCATTTTCCGGGATGGCGATGCCGTGCTGGCCCGTTGGCTTCAGGATGGCGGCGACGCGTCCCATCCGTTCCTGCGTTTCGTCCAGGAAGGCCAGGCGCACCTCTCTCCCGAAATCGTCCGTGCCGGTATCGAGAAGTTCGTCGAGACCGTGCTGGAACGGGTCTCGGATACTTCCCATGCAGAAGTCGCGCAACTACGTGATGATTGGGCCAATCTTCGGCGGCTGACCCCCGAAGAGACCAACCTCTGTGCATGGTCTGCACGCCTCGGCATCAACGCGCACTACGGCGATGAACTCCCCGACAGCGAAGCGGAACGACTGAAGTCCGCAATTCGAAGCCTCGAGGGCCGCATTGCTGCCGACCTGCTCGATGCCACGGCCATTGGCACTGTCGCCAACGACGTCGACTGGATCGATGGGGCTCACCGGCGAACCCGCACGGCGCGCCGCACTTCCGCTGCGAACGGGCTACGGGGCAAACCGTGGCAAGGCTCGATCGACCGTCACGAGCGGACCGCTTATGCGGCAGGCTACCGTCACGCGCGTGCCTTGCGCGAACGGTCGGGGTTCGGCACCGGCAGGATTCTCGACCTTGAATGCCTCATGCGGCGCCTCGGCTGGGCGAATGCGCTCATGGTCGCCACGGACACGGCCCCCTCGACCGGTGTGCATGCGGTCGTGGACTACGGTCGTGACGAGGCCCCGGTTGCGGCCGCGTATCCGTCGGCACAGCGGACATCGGAACGTTTCCTCCTCGCGAGATCCCTGTTTCTCCAAGGTAGTTCCTCCAGATCCGAGCGGCGGTTGGTCACTGCTTCCCATACCTGGGACCAGCGTGCCTCGCGCGCCTTCGCCGCAGAACTGCTGGCCCCCGCCGATGCGCTCCAACAACGCATCCGCAGCGAGGCGGTTTCCCCCCGGGATGTGGCGCAGTTCGCCGACGAGTTTCTCGTGGATCCTGCCGTGGTCGAGCGTCAGGTCGAAAACCATGCATTAGCTCGCGTCGACCACGGCCGACCGCACCTGCGCCAATGGTGAAGAGCGTAGATCGCCGCGAACCCTCATTGGAACGGTCGCTAGACCCATAGAGACTCGTCGGCCTTTCGGGCGCGCCGTCTTTCACGCTGCCCAGGCCCGCCCATGATCCCGCGCCTCGACCGGCACCATGTGCCGTTCTACGGTGTAGCCTGCTCGCCGCGGCGAGGTATCCGGCGGCCACCGGGATGGCGCGCTCGTCCACGCCCAGCAGCCGATACGCGGGTTCCACGTTCTGCAGCGCCACCGCGAGCGCCGCGCCGCCGCAGACGGCGATCCACAGCGCCTGGCGCACCACCGCGCCGGCATCGCCGGCACGTCCGGCCCCGTGCAGTTGCGACACGGAGGGCGTCACCGCCATCACGATCCCGGACATGAGCAGCATCAGCGGCCAGTACAGGTTGCCGCCGAGGGCGATCCCCGCGAGGTCCGTCGCGCTCACGCGCCCCGCCATGATGGCGTCGGCGACCCCCATGCCCATCTGCGCGAGCTGCGTCACGATGATCGCGCGGCAAGCACGCCGAGCGAGCGAACTCCACCAGCGCTTGCCAGCGATTCATGGGATGCATCGGGTGTTGGGCGAAAGGCGGCGCATGTTACTACCTGGACGCGGCGATTGGACGTGGGGGCGAGGTCAGTCAAGGTCAGGACGGTCAGGACCGGTCAGGACGGACGCCGCTGAAGTCCGCACTATCCACCTGTACAATCCTCGGCATGCCGTCAAGCGGGAAAGCGAGGCGAGCGCGCCGACGTCGACAGGCAGCGGCGACGGATCGCGCGTCGCGGTCGGAAAGCGCCTCCCCGACTACCGGAGCACAACCCGCGCCGCCGCGCTGGTCATTCCTCGCCCTGCGGGAGCGCCAGCCAGCCCTGTCGGGCATCGCGCTGTGCGCCATGGTCGCGGTCAGCTACTACCCGGCGCTCTCGGCCGGGTTTGTCTGGGACGACGCGATCATCTTTGGGGAATCGGCGGTTCGCTCCTGGACCGACCTGTGGACGGTCTGGTTCTCGCCGTCCGACATAGAGGGAGAAGGGCACTACTGGCCGATCCTGTACACCACGTTCTGGTTGGAGCACCAGCTCTGGGGACTCGATCCGTTCGGCTATCACCTCGTCAACGTGCTGTTGTACATGGCCAACGTCCTGCTGCTGTGGCGTCTGCTGCTATGCCTCGCCGTGCCGGGCACCTGGGCCGTGGCCGCGGTGTTCGCGGTCCATCCGATGCATGTCGAGTCGGTGGCCTGGGTCATCGGACGCAAGGATCTGCTCTCGGGCCTGTTCTACATGGCCGCAGCGCTTTGCTGGGTTCGTTGCATGAAAGGCATCGGCGGTAGCCGGCTTGACTCCCGCGACCCCCCGGTGCCGGGGAAACACTTGCCTTCGCGATCTTCCTCGCGGCGTTGGCTGCTCGACTTGATCCCCGCGCCGCAGCCTGCACTCTACCTGGCGGCGCTGGGGTTGTTCCTGGCCGCCATGTTGTCCAAGTCGGTGGCGGTCACGCTGCCGGTTGCGTTCGCGGTCTACCTCTGGTGGAAGAACGGGCGAGTGACGTGGACGGACGCGTCGCGAATCGCGCCCTTTCTCGTCGTTGCTCTGGGTATTGCCGCCGCGGGCCTGTCCTACTACGGGTCCAGGGTCGCGATCGCGTTGGACTACGGGTATGCGGAGCGCGTGCTGATTGCGGGACGCGCCCTGTGGTTTTACGCCGGCAAGCTGGTATGGCCAACGGACCTCGCGGTCATCTACCCGTTGTGGCAGATCGACACTGCGGATTCAGTCGCCTGGGGCTACGTCATCGCCGCTGTCGCGGTCGCGGCGCTGCTCTGGATCGGACGCCGACGGCTGGGCAGGGGACCCCTCGCGGGCGTCGGCTTCTTCGCGGTGGCCCTGTCGCCCATGCTGGGCTTCCTGGACTTCTCGTACATGCAGTTCTCCCTTGTCGCCGACCGCTACGCGTACCTGGCCGGCATCGGCGTCATCGCGGTTCTCGTCGGTGCCGCCGCGCGCGGCCTACGCGGGTCTCCGGGTCTGCTCAGGATCGGGACATCGGGCGTCCTCGTCGCCGTTCTCGGGGTCTTCGGAAAGATGACCTGGGAACAGGCCGGCATATACGCGGACGAGGTCTCTTTCGGAACCCACATTGTCTCCTTGAACCCGGCGGTGAAATCCGTTCACCGGAACCTGGAAGCGCATGTCGCCGGCCGCGCCGCGGTGGAACGACGCCCGGGCTCAGCCGACGCGCACAACGAGCTTGGTTCGGCGCTCTATCGGCTGAATCGTTCGGAGAACGCCGAGGAGAGTTTCCGAAGGGCCCTGGAACTCGACCCCGATCACCGGAACGCCCGCCAGAACATTGCCGAGATGCGGAGGATAGAGGGGCGCTTCGCGGAATCGATCGAGTGGTACCGCGCCGCGCTCGACATCGACCCGGAGTTCGCGGAGGCGCACGCCGGGATGGGCGTGGCGCTGTTTCGATTGGGCCGGTACGAAGCGGCGGCGGAGTCGCTGGCGCAGGCCGTTTCCCTCGGGCCGGACGTGCTGCCGATCAGCGGTTTCTATCTCCTCGCCGAAGCGCTGCGGAGGCTGCGGCGCCACGAGGAAGCCATCGAGGCGTATCGCGACGTGCTGGAGATCGATCCGGAACACGCTTCCGCGCATGCGGGCATCGGGTTCGCGTCGCTTCGATTGAAGCGCCACGCGGAGGCCATCGGATGGCTCGGACGATCAGTTTCGCTTCAGCCGGAGTCGCCCGTCGCCGATCGTCATGTCGCGATGGGACGTGCTTACCAGGAACTGGGTCGAACTCCGGATGCGGCGAAACAATATGAACGGGCGCTCATGATCGACTCGGACAACGCGAAGGCGGTGGATGCCCTCGCCGTGTTGCGTTTCCAACAGCGGCGCTACGATGACGCGCTCCGCCTCTTTGAGACGTTGATCGCCATGGGGGAGGGCGGTGCGCAGGTCCATGCGAACGTCGGCGCGACGCTGCATTACTTGGGCAGGCCCGAGGAAGCGCTCCGAAGTCTCGAGCGGGCGCGCGCCCTCGATCCCGCGCTGGAAATGGCCCGAACGGGCGTCGAAAAACTGCGCGAGACACCGCAACGGGAACGGGAATGACGTGTCTGGGCACCATGTCGCCGGTCCCGACTCCCTGCCGTTGCCCGCCGGCTGGCCAGCAGGCGCCCCATGGTCGATCAGGCCGTTGCAAACCCCGTTTCGGGAAGGAAAAAAAGTTTGCACACTGCGGTTCGAGGCGTTACGATTCACCGCGTCCTTCTTCAAGCCCGCGCTGCGGACGCGGCGAGGCGGTAGGGAAGGGGAAAAAAACATCATCTTTTCGGAGAAACAAACGATGATAAGACTGAGGAATGCGATCCTTGCAGTGGTTGCGAGCCTGTTCGCGACCGGGGCGTTGGCCCAGGGCTTCACGCAGGACAGCGAAAGGGCCACGGTTGCCGAGGAACTGTTCGGCGGTAGCGCAGTCAAGCTGGAATTCGGTGCCGAGGATTTCACGCCGAAGGCCAAACTGATCTTCGGCGGGGCTACGGCCGCGGCTGCGACGATCATGGCCGGCACGGAATTCGACGTAACCCTGACATTGGGCAACGCGACGTTCGCAGAGCCCGTGTCGAACTCCGACTTCAGGTGGGGTTCGTGGGGACCGGCGAACACCGCCCGGGGCGGGTTGGATTGCGATACGGCCACGACCGGAAACGAAGGCGCCGACGATGTTGAGGCTGGTACTGGCGACGACCCCACAGCACTCGTGTTCTGCGACGCCGCGGCGGAAGTCACCATAAAGCGGGACGGCGGCGGCAAGAATACGAACTCGGTGACGTTCACCGTCACGGTAGGTACTGGTGCTCTTGATAACAACGTTGTGCCGATGTTGGGCAACCACGACGACGACGACGCGACACCCGATGACTACGCTGGCACGACCCGGAAGATCGTTTTCGATATGCCGGATCTGAACGCGTCAGGACTTCGGGCAGCCGTCGAAGGCAGGGGTGGCGTCAATGTGACGGCGTCGTGGTCGATCGAGCAGACGAAGTCTGGCGGCACCGTGATCATGGAGTCGGTCGTAGACAACACCAAGTGCGGTGGCGTCGGTGAGGGCAAAGCGCCGGTGAGCTGTACGATCATCGATGCGGCGAAGGTGGTCACGGGCATCACGGCCAGTGCGGGTGGTGGTGAGATCTCGCTGGTTCCGGCGGACGAGCGTTCGGTCCTGGTCGGCGGCAATGGCAAGGCCGTCGATCCGCAGCGCGCGCTTCTTGCCAACGTGGCGGTGGCGGTCGCTCCAGGCTTCGGCGGTGCCAAGGATCAGGACGGCGAGGCGATCGACGGCTTTACGGGCGACCTGTCGGGGAGCTTGGCGATCAGGGTATCGTCCGACAGCTTCAACGAGGGCGACGTGGTGTACATCGACTCGAACGGAAACAGGAAGGTCGACGGCCGCGAGGCGTTCGAGATGGACAACGGGGCGGCCATGGACACGGTTCCATTGAGTTCCTCTTCGATGAATGTCTACTACGTGCCTAGCGGCGATCACCCGCTGACGCACCGGACGACCTTTACGACGACGGCGAACACGGAGTTCGCCGACTCGAACGCGATGAATCGCTCGTCGAGGGCGGTGACGGCGGAGCTGGAGCTGTTCGGCATCAGGCCGGGCGAGGCCAAGGCATACGCCATCGCGCCGGGCACGTCCACGGACGAGTCCAACATTCGGGTGACGTGCGAGACCGCTGGAAAGGACGGCTGCAACGTGTTCCTGGACTGCCACGACACGGCCGGAATGAACACGTTCGGCGAAGCGGGCATGATGATTGGCCCCAACGCGACGGAGCACCTGACCCAGATGGAGATTCAAGATGCCTTGGGCCTTGATGAAAGCTGGTCCGGTCGGCTGTCCTGCGACGTTCTGTCGAGTGCGCCGATCTCTGTTCAGGTTCTGACCCGGGCGAACGGCGTATTGGTCAACAACACGTCGGTCAACGAGGGCGGGAACTAGTCCGCATTCCTCCCCCTTCCCTGCTCGTACTCGGGCAGGTTTGAAAATGAGCCTGGTGCTGTCGATTGACAGCACCAGGCTTTTCCTTGCGCGAAGCAAGCGCAATCCACGGTTGAGTCGGGACGCCGCACTGGCACACGGCTGGTGATTCGCGAAAATGGCGCTCCCACCCGGGGTTGTGGCGGATCTGCTTTCCATCAACTCTCATCGACGCGAGATGTGCGGCCACCGTGCGCGGTCGTTGCGTCTCACAAGCCCCCGCTTTCAGAGTTCCCTTGAAAGTTCACGACGTATGGACGCACGCCTCCGGCACCGCAAGAAGTATGCGCAATGAACACGCCTTCCGTCGCAGGTTTCCCGGCATGGCGCGCCGGACGTCGCTTGAAGTGGTTCCCCGCAGTGGTGGTCCTGGTGGCCGTCGCGGCCTGGCTGGTGCCCATCCCGAACCCGGCCGATACCGATGCCGGCGTCGGCCAGTCGCTCGGCGACCCGCCGCGGAAGCCCGTACCCGAAGACCTTGCGGCGTTCCTTGACGTCAACCGGTGGGGCGTCTCGCTGCGCGAGATCAACGACCGTATTGCCGAGGAAGAGGGGCGGGGGTTCGGGCGCAGATCGGGCTTGAACCCCGCGCTGAAAGCACTAGGCTACGTGGGTCTGGTGGTGGAAGCCGATGCCAACACGGTCCTGCTGACCACCACCGAGGGCGCCGTCGCGCGCCTGGAACCGGGTGACACGCTGCCGGACGGCCGTATCCTGGCCGACGTGGAAGGCAACAGCATCACGTTGCGGTCCGCGGACGGCGGCGAGGTAGATGTGCTGGAACTGTTTCCGCGCCCGGCGGCGCAAGCGGAGGAATGAAGGAATCCGAATGAGCAACGACCGCGATGATCGCCTCGTGCCGGAACAGCCTTGGAGAATGGCGCTTCGCCATGCAGTGGCCGGGATGCTCCTGCCGTTGCTCCTGTCTGCATGTACGGCGATGAAGACCGATCCGTTCCCGGAGCCGCTGCGCGCCCCGCTGGAGGTGCCGGCGGAGGCGGTCGCCCCGAATACCGCGGAACCGGAAACCGAATTGCGCGTGTCGCCGACGCCCGGCGTGGTGCTCCAGGAATCCGTTGCCGAAGGCGCGGCGGACCGGCTTGGCGAGCAACTGACGGGTCCGCCGATCGAGGTCAGCTTTCACGACCTGCCCCTGGTCACGTTCATCAACGAGGTCTTCGGCGAGCGCCTCGGCATGTCCTTCGTCGTCGCTCCGGGCCTCGCGGACATCGCCGAACCCATCACGCTGCGCCTGACGGAACCGATCAGCCCGCGCCTCCTGTTCGACGTGGCGCGCAACGTGCTGAGCGAATACGGCATCGCGCTACGGGCGGACGACGGGGTGATCACCTTCGCACCCAGCGAGGACGCGGCGACCGGCGACACGCCCTTGATCACGAGCGGCGGTCGGACGTTGCCGCGCGTGCCGGACTCGCATCGCACCATCTTCCACTTTGTGCCGCTCAGGGTCGGCAACGCGGCGATCACCGACGTGCTCGAGGACGCCTTCGAGGGCCAGGACCTCGAGATCGCGCACGACCGCGACCGCGGGGGGATTCTGCTCCAGGGCCGGCGGGGCCTGATCGAACAGGCGATCGCCATCATCGAGGTCCTCGACCAGCCGCTCCTGCGCAGCCGCCACGCCGCCATCCTGGAGCCTGCGTTCCTCGAGGCGGCCCTGCTCGCAAGGGAACTGGAGCGCGTGCTGGAGGCCGAGGGCTACCGTATCGGCGTCGATACCGTTTCCGGAAGCGCCCTGCTCATCACGATCGAGCACCTCAACAAGATCATCGCCTTCGCGCCCGACCGGGCGGTGCTGGAACACATCAAGGAGTGGGCCCGGATCCTGGATGATCGTCGCCAGGAGGCAATCGAGGATGCCTGGTTCACCTACGAGGTCCGCAATACCCAGGCCCTGGCCCTGACGGACACCCTGAACGCCATAATCGGTGGTCCCACCCGGGGCGGCGCGGGCGCCCGGCGGCCAGCCTCGGCGGGCGCGGGCGGTGCGGCAGGCGGAGCGTCGGGTGGACAATCCAGCCTGACGATAGCCGGCGGCCTGGTCGTCGACGAGAACCGCAATCTCATCCTGTTCCGGGGCTCCGGCAGGGACTGGGCGGAAATCCTGAAGGTCGTCAAGGTGCTGGACCAGCCCGTCCCTTCCGTGCTGGTGGAAGTCGTGCTGGCCGAGGTCACCCTCTCCGACATCGAGAACTCGGGTTTCGACTTCCTTCTGAAATCGGCGCTGGACCGCTACGGCGTTGTCGCCGGCACCCGAGGAAAGATCGGCGTCAAGTCCAGCGGCCTGTCGGCGACTTTCAGTAGCGGGGACCAGACCCGGGCGATGCTGGGCATTTTCTACGAGGACTCCCGCGTCGTGATTCGCTCCCGCCCGCGCATCCTGGTCAGGAGCGGCCAGACGGCGAGCATCGAGGTCGGCAACGAGATCCCGATCATCACCCAGACTGCGGACAGCGGGACGCAGACCGAGGGCGACACCAACTTCTTGCAGCAGGTCACCTACCGCAAGACCGGGGTGCAGATGGACATCACGCCCATCGTCCAGGCGAGCGGCCAGGTCGACCTCGACATCAGCCAGTCGTTGAGCGAAGCGCGGCCCACCGCCGCAACGAGCCTGGACGGCAGCCCGACTATCTTGAACCGCAGCATCACGACCAGCCTGACGTTGCGCGACGGCGGCGCCCTGCTCATGGGCGGCCTGATTTCCGGCACCCGCAGCGGCGGCGACACCGGCGTGCCGGGCATCGCGAAGGTTCCCGTTCTGGGGCGCCTGTTTCGGTCGGACTCCTACCAGGAGGACCGGACGGAACTTGTCATTCTCGTGATCCCCTATGTCGTCGCCGACTATGAGGAAGGCTGGCGGCTGACCGAGCAGATCCAGGACCAGCTGGAGCTTCACAAGCAGTACATGGTGGAGTGAGGCCGCGCACTTTCGCGTAGGGTGGCTGGCTCATAGACACCGAGCTTCTACCCGGCTATACATATCCCAGGCGCTTGAGAAGATCGGCGCCGATTGCGAGGGCGGGTACCAGTTCCTCTGCGGGGAGGCTTCGCCATTTGCCTATGCGGTCGGTGGTGACGGATCGGTCCAGCCAGTCCTTGGTATCGGCCCGGAAAGGCACCTCAAGGAAGTCAAAAATGCGTTCGAACACTGCGGCCGGCGATCGGCAGATGTCTTCGTAACGGACCTCGATGCAGCGGTCGCCGTAGGTCCGGCAGCGCAGGCCGAACTCGACGGCCGTGACCCAGTGCTGCATCTCGATCTCGTTGCGGTGCGCCGCGACGGTCTCGCGGTCGAGGGGACGGCCGCGCCAGCGTTCGATGTCCGGGTCTCCGAACACGGCCAGGCGGTTGAGCCTGGATCTGAAATCCATGCGCGCGTCGAGCCGGGAGAGCATCACGTCCCGTCCGTCCCGGACCAGGTGGATGACCCGCGCCCGGGGGAAGGCGTCGAGCACCATGGGCATCATGAAGAGCGTGACGCCCATCTTCCAGCCGAAGGGCCCGCTGCCGCAGATTTCGTCCGCGGCATAGTTGCGGATGCACGCAACGGTCTCCCGCTGCCAGGCCGTCTGTTCGGCGGCGGAGAGTTCGGGGTATTGAAAGCCTCCCTGCACGAGCCTTCTGACTGCGGGATTGTCGTCGGGCGAGAACCATTCCGTGTCCTTCCTGTCCCGTGCGACGAGCCCCATGTCGATGCCGTTGCGGATGAAGGCTTCGCACACGACGCGGCCCCCGGAATGGCCGCGGCAGAAGATGGGATAGAGGCGCCGGGATTCGGCGGCGGGTGCATCCTGCGCTGCCTCGATGCCGCTCGAACTCATGGTGGAGCGATTTCCTGGGGTGACGGGCCATTCGGATGGCGGGGCAGCGTACAGCACCGGGACGAGGATGCCAACGCGGGTCCGGGGCGGGACCAGGACGAATTTGTCCTCCCGGGTAACCCAAGCGAGAAGAACGGGTTAGGCCGAAAGCTGGACATCCGGGCGCGACGGGTGTGGAAATGCGCCCGGTTTGATCCGCAAGCGGGGGCGCGATGGACCTGCGCGAGGTGGCCGTCGAGCCGGTGGCGACGGCGGAGGACGAGGTCCGCTACCGGCGCCTGATGGCGGCGCGCCACTTCCTGGGGGCGCCGCCGAAGATCGGCGAGACGCTGTGGTACGCGGCGCGCTGGCGCGGCGCCTGGGTGGCGCTGGCCGGCTTCTCGGCGCCGGCGCTGAAGTGCGGGGCCCGCGACCGCTGGATCGGCCGGGACTTCCGCACCAGTACGACAGGCTGCACCTTGTCGCGAACAACAGCCGGTTCCTGATCCTGCGGCGGGCGCCGAATCTGGGTTCGCGGGTGCTGGCGCTGTGCGAGCGGCGCCTGGCGGCGGACTGGCCGGAG